>NZ_JAEUMN010000096.1 GCF_016793225.1 Phenylobacterium sp. | reverse complement strand
TCTCAACATTCCAGGTGGTCGTCGGTCTAAGGACCGGTATGCTTCGCGGAAGATATAGGGTGGTCGATCGAACGTCTGAGCCGGTGGGATTTTGGTCTTACATCTCGATGTATGCGATCTCGGGCGCAGTCCTCTGGATGATCGCAGGCCTAGTATTGCTCGTTTGGGGAGTAAGGCTCTAGGTCTAGCCCGGATCGCCCCCACCCCCCTAAACCCCCGCCATCTCCCCCGCCACCCGCCGCGCCGCCGCATGCGGGTCGTTGGCCGCGGTGATGGGGCGGCCGCAGACGATGTGGCTGGCGCCGGCGCGCAGCGCGTCGGCCGGGGTCGCGGCGCGGGCCTGGTCGTTCTTCGCCGCCCAGTCGGGGCGCACGCCGGGGGTCACCACCAGGAAGTCCCGGCCGCCCAGGGCGCGGGCCAGCGCGGCCTCGTGGGGGCTGGCGATCACGCCGTCGCAGCCGGCGGCGATCGCCTGGTGGATGCGCCGCTCCACCAGGGCGCGGGCGGTCTCGTGGTAGCCGGTCTCGATCAGGTCCTCGTCCGTGAGGCTGGTCAGCACCGTCACCGCCAGGATCTTCAGCCCCGAGGTCCCGCGGCCGCGCACGGCGCTGGCCATCACCTGCGGCTCGCCGTGGACGGTCAGGAAGTCGCAGCCCGAGCCGGCCAGCACGGCGGCGGCCCGCTGCACCGTCGTGCCGATGTCGTGCAGCTTCCAGTCCAGGAACACCTGCTTGCCGGCCGCCTTCAGCTCGCGCGCCAGCGTCATCCCCTCGCCGCCCGCGAACAGCTCCAGGCCCACCTTGTAGAAGCCCACCGCGTCCCCCAGGGTCTCGACCATCGCGCGCGCCTCGCCCACGCTGGGCAGGTCCAGCGGGATGATCAGGCGCGGGTCGGCCTTGGTGTCGGCTTGCGCGAGCGCGGCGGCGGCCATGGCGTGGCTCCGTTGGGGCGGGTGGCGATTTGGGCTAAGACCCTGGAATGAGCCAGGCCGAGTTCGCGGTCAACTTCTTCGTGGCGCTGTTCGCGCTGATCGACCCGGTGGGCAACGTGCCGCTGTTCGCGGCCGCGACGGCGGGCGTGAAGTCGCGCGACCGGGCCTGGATCGCGCTCTACATCGCCCTGTTCGTCCTGGGCTTCCTCACCTTCTTCTACTTCACCGGCCTGTCGCTGCTGGAGTTCTTCGGCATCTCGCTGCCGGCGTTCCGGATCGCGGGCGGGGTGATCCTGTTCCTGCTGGGCCTGGAGATGGCCCGCGACGACTTCACCGCCACCTTCAGCGAGGCCGCCGACGCGCCGGCCGGGACGGGCCGCGCCTATGTGCGCAAGCGCTTCGAGCGGATGATCGTCCCGTTCGCCATGCCGCTCCTGATCGGGCCGGGCGCGATCTCCAGCGTGGTGATCTACGCCAGCCAGGCGCGCGCGTTCGGCATGGCGGGCGCGGCCGTCGGCGTGGGCGTGATCGCCGCCGTGGCGCTGGCCACGCTCCTCGCCTTCCTGGCCACGCCGATCATCACCCGCATCCTGGGCCGCATCGGCCTGACCATCGTGGTGCGCGTCCTGGGCCTGATCCTCTGCGCCCTGGCCGTCCAGTTCATCCTCGCCGGCTTCGCCGAAAGCACCATCGGCTTCATCCGCCCCGGCGTCGCCAACCCGTATTAGGGGGAACCCCGGAACCCACGGACGGCCGCCTCCGGCGCCCGTACGGAAAGCGTCCCCCAACCTTTCAGCTGTCATCCCGGTTTCCGCAAAGCGGAACACCGGGACCCATACGCGCCCGATTGTGGGGGCGGCCCGCAGCCGCCACCCCCGCGCCCCCTCCGGAACCACGGCGTCTATGGGTCCCGGTCTTCGCCTCCGGCGAAACCGGGATGACAGCCGCTTAGGATCGCAGCCCCCCCTACGTCTTCCGCAGCCGCCCGCCCTGGCTGGCCATCAGCGCCAGGGCCCAGTCCTCGGGCAGCGCCCTGGCGAACGCCGCGATGGCCTTGTTCACGCCGCCGGGCACGCAGACCGGCCGGTTCGCCTCCACCGCCCGCCAGCCCGCGTCGACCACCGGCCCGGCGTCCATCCAGAGCCAGCGCGGCGTCGAGGCGTCGGCCAGCGCCCGGGTGCCGTTCACGTCGTGGAACTCGGAGTAGGTGAAGCCGGGGCACAGCGCCGTCACGTGCACGCCGTTCGCCCGCCCCTCGAGGTGCAGGCTCTGGGAGAAGCGGACCAGGAAGGCCTTCGAGGCGGCGTACAGCGTGTGCCCCGCCGCCGCGGGCAGCAGCCCCGCCAGCGAGGCGACGTTGACGATGCGGCCGAAGCGGCGCTCGGCCATGCCGCCCATCACCCGGTGCGCCAGCTCGCACGGCGCGGTCACCATCACCTGGACGAAGGCCGCCTGGTCGTCCCAGCCGGTCTCGGCGAAGGTTCCGGGCAGGCCGTAGCCCGCGTTGTTGATCAGCGCGTCCACCTGCCGCCCCTGCGCGCCCAGGCGCTCCAGGATCAACCCCGGCGCCGCGGGATCGGCCAGGTCCGCGGCGATCGTCAGCGCCCCCACGCCGTGGCGCTCGCGCACCTCCGCCGCCAGGGCCTCCAGCCGCTCGGCGCGCCGCGCCGTCAGCGCCAGGTCGTAGCCCTGGCGGGCCAGCACCCGCGCGAACGCCGCCCCGATCCCCGCCGATGCGCCCGTCACCAGCGCCAGTTTCCGATCCATCGCCGCGAACCTAAAGCGCGTCCCGGCAAGTGGGAACCGCCCCGCCTCCCTCTCAGCTGTCATCCCGGTTTCCGCAAAGCGGAAAACCGGGACCCATACGCGCCCGATGGTCGTGGCGGCCCGCCACCGCCACCGCCGCAACCCCTCCGGACCCACGGAGTCTATGGATCCCGGTCTTCGCCTGCGGCGAAACCGGGATGACAGGGTTTGAGGCAGCACCCCCACCCAACACCCGACCATCCCGGCGAATGCCGGGATCCAGATGGGATGGCTGGAAAGCGGGTTCCGCAGGCTCGAAGCCCTTCCCACCACCACCCCGCCCATGGATCTGGGTCCCGGCATTCGCCGGGACGGTCGGAAGCTTAGGGTTGAACCTGGCCCCCTACGAACTCCCTCCCTCTCCGCTGTCATCCCGGTTTCCGCGAAAGCGGAAGACCGGGACCCATACGCGCCCGATGGCCGAGACGGCCCGCCACCGCCGCCGCCCCTTCTGCGGCGAAACCGGGATGACAGGGTTTGAGGCAGCGCCCCCACCCTCTCAGCCGGCGGCCGCTGGCTGCGATTGAACGGCGTCTCGTTTGGGTGTATTCGCGCCCGCCGCGACGGCATAGGGCCGCCTTGGGAGCCTCACGAGGCCTCCCGGAGATATTGGATGGCTGAAAAGGCCGTCGACGCCGACAGGGCGTCCGAAGACTCGTCGCAACCCAACGGGCATTCCCAGCACAAGGAAGGCTTCTGGGCGCTTGCGCTCGGATCCATCGGGGTGGTGTTCGGCGACATCGGGACCAGCCCGCTCTACGCCATGCGCGAGGCGCTGGGGCACGCGCGCGGCGGGGGCGGCGGCGAGATGGCCGTGCTCGGCGTCGTGTCGCTGATCACCTGGGCGCTGATCCTGATCGTGACGATCAAGTACGTCGTCTTCCTCATGCGCGCCGACAACAAGGGCGAGGGCGGCACGCTCGCGCTCATGGCGCTGGCCCAGCGGGTCAGTCCCGGCCGGCGCTCGCTGATCATCTTCGTGCTGGGGATGGCCGGGGCGGCGCTGTTCTACGGCGACGGGATCATCACGCCGGCGGTGTCGGTGATGGGCGCCGTCGAGGGCCTGAAGCTCGCGCCCGGGATCGGCTCGCGCCTCGACCAGGGCACGGTCCAGATGGTGGCGGCGGTCATCCTGGTCGCCCTGTTCCTCGTGCAGTCCCGCGGCACCGCCAGCATGGCGAAGTTCTTCGGGCCGATCACCGCGCTCTGGTTCCTGACCCTGGGCGGACTCGGCCTGCTGCACATTTCGGACGACTTCTCGATCCTGCGGGCGCTGTCGCCGCACTACGGGGTGCTGTTCCTGGTCGACAACGGCTTCCTGGGCTTCGTCATCCTGGGCAGCGTCTTCCTGGCGGTCACCGGCGCCGAGGCGCTCTACGCCGACATGGGCCACTTCGGGAAACGCCCGATCCAGGCGGCCTGGCTGGGCCTGTGCCTGCCGGCGCTGGTGCTCAACTACTTCGGCCAGGGGGCGCTGGTGCTGTCGGACCCCTCGGCGCGGGCGAACCCCTTCTTCGAGATGATCCCGCAGGCGGCCTACTGGCCGGTGCTGGCGCTGGCGACGCTGGCGGCCATCATCGCCAGCCAGGCGGTGATCACCGGGGCGTTCTCCATGACGCAGCAGGCGGTGTCGCTGGGCCTCTTCCCGCGCATCGACATCCGGCGCACGTCCGAGACCCAGGCGGGCCAGATCTACGTGCCCCAGGTGAACACCTTCCTGATGGTGGGGGTGCTGGTGCTGATCGCGATGTTCCGCGACTCCTCCAGCCTGGCCTCGGCCTACGGGATCGCCGTCACCGGCTCGATGTTCGTGGACACGCTGCTGTTCTTCTACATCGTCCGCTACATGTGGAAGCGGCCGGTCTGGCAGGCCGCGGGCGCCTCGCTCGTCTTCGGCCTGATCGACGTGGTGTTCATCACCTCGAACCTGCTGAAGTTCTTCGACGGGGCGTGGCTGCCGCTGGCGCTGGGCGCGGCGCTGATGGTCATCATGTGGACCTGGACGCGCGGGGCCGCCCTGCTCGCCGAGAAGAGCCGGCGCGACAGCGTGCCCCTGGCCGAGCTGGCCGACATCCTGAAGGTGCGGGCGCCGCACAGGGCGCCGGGCACCGCCATCTTCCTGACGTCGGACCCCGACACCGCCCCGGTCGCGCTGATGCACAACCTCAAGCACAACAAGGTGCTGCACGAGAAGAACATCATCCTGACCATCCACACGGCCGAGACGCCGCGCGTGTCGGACGAGAACCGCATCCGCATCGAGCCCATCAACGACGACTTCAAGAAGCTGGTGATCGCCTACGGCTTCATGGAGCAGCCGAACGTGCCCAAGGCCCTCGGCCTCTGCCGCAAGCAGGGCCTGAAGTTCGACATCATGGCGACGTCATTCTTCCTCGGCCGCCGCAGCGTCGTCCCATCGGCGCAGTCCGGCATGCCGCTTTGGCAGGACAAGCTCTTCATCTTCCTGATGCGCAACGCCGCCAACCCCACCGACTTCTACAAGATCCCGCCGGGCCGCGTCGTCGAGATGGGCGCCCAGGTGACGGTCTGAGATGCAACTCGACGTCCTCGCGATCGTGGGCGACGCGGTCTGGATCTTCGTCATGGCGACCATCGCCTCAGCCACCCGGCGCGCGGCGAAGGTGATCCCGGCGGATGCGCGCGTGCCGATGCAATGGAGCCTCCGGGGCCGGACGGTCTGGCGGGCCCCGCGCACCGTGGCCTTCCTGCTCGTGGTGGGGATCCCGCTGGCGCTCGGCCTGATCCTCTCGGCCGCCGCCCGGGCGCCGGGCCCCGACACGGGCGGCCCGCTGCTCTTGTTCCTCGTGCGCCTCGCGCTCGCCCCCGTGATGGCCCTCGTCCATCTGGTCTGGCTGCGGCGCGCGATGCGGGCGCTGGACTCCGAAGGCGTGCTTAAGCCTTGAACCCGCCGCCCGCGTGTCCTTAAAGGCGCGCGACCGATCCAACCCTCGTCGAAAGCCTCCGCCGCCCATGGCCGCTCAGCCCGTCAAGAAGGTCGTCCTCGCCTACTCCGGCGGGCTCGACAGCTCCACCATCGTCAAGTGGCTGCAGACCGAACTGGGCGCCGAGGTGGCGACCTTCACGGCCGACCTCGGCCAGGGCGAGGAGATCGCGCCGGCGCGCGACAAGGCCATCATGCTGGGCGTGAAGCCGGAGTACGCCTTCGTGGAGGACATCCGCGAGGAGTTCGTCCGCGACTACGTCTTCCCCATGTTCCGCGCCAACACGGTCTACGAGGGCCAGTACCTGCTGGGCACCTCGATCGCCCGGCCGCTGATCGCCAAGAAGCAGATCGAGATCGCCCGGGCCATCGGCGCGGACGCCGTGGCGCACGGCGCCACCGGCAAGGGCAACGACCAGGTGCGCTTCGAGGTGGCCTACTACGCCCTCGAACCCGACATCCACGTGGTCGCCCCGTGGCGCGAGTGGAACTTCAAGAGCCGCGAGGCCCTGCTCGACTTCGCCGAGAAGCACCAGATCCCGATCACCAAGGACAAGCGCGGCGAGGCGCCGTTCAGCGTCGACGCCAACCTGCTGCACTCCTCGTCCGAGGGTAAGGTGCTCGAGGATCCCGCCGTCGAGGCGCCCGAGTTCGTGCACATGCGCACGATCGCGCCTGAGGCGGCGCCCGACCGGCCGACCGTCTTCACGATGGACTTCGAGCACGGCGATCCCGTCGCCATCGATGGCGAGCGGCTTTCGCCCGCCGCCCTGCTGACCCGGCTGAACCAGCTGGGCCACGACAATGGCGTGGGCCGCCTCGACCTCGTGGAGAACCGCTACGTCGGCATGAAGTCGCGGGGCGTCTACGAGACCCCCGGCGGCACGATCCTGCTCCACGCGCACCGGGGCATGGAGTCGATCACCCTGGACCGCGGGGCCATGCACCTGAAGGACGAGCTGATGCCCAAGTACGCGTCGCTCATCTACAACGGCTTCTGGTTCGCCCCCGAGCGCGAGATGCTGCAGGCGGCGATCGACTACAGCCAGAAGAACGTCACGGGCCAGGTGCGGGTGAAGCTCTACAAGGGCAACGTCACCGTGATCGGCCGCACCTCGCCCTACTCGCTTTACGACCAGGAGCTGGTCACCTTCGAGGAAGGCAAAGTCGCCTATGACCACCGCGACGCCGCGGGCTTCATCAAGCTCAACGCGCTGCGACTGCGGGTAGGCGCCAAGCGCGACAAGCGGGCGGGCTGACGCAGCCCCGCGTCAGGCGTTCAGGCGGTTGTAGGGATACTGGTCGCGGATCTCGGCCTGGAAGAATCGGCCCTTCGAGTCCGCGTCCACGAACGAGCGGTGCACCTCGCAGGGCACGCCGACGTAGACATAACTTTCGCCGCTGCTGAAGCGGACGAGGAGCTTCGCCCGGACGGCGTCGTAGTCGATGGCCTGGATGGCGGCGGAGTCCACGTCCATGGCGTGCTCCCGGGTTCGCACGGTCCACAAACGAATTCCCCGCGTCCCGGGCGGTTCCCGCCGGGGCCGGCGCGTGCCAAGCTCTGCCATGAACGGTGCGCCGTCCGAGACGCGCCGGCACATCGAGCGAGGACAGCCCATGCAACCGCACATCCCCGTGGCCATCGTCACCCTTCTGGCGCTGCTGGTCTACTTCTGGATGGGCCTGCAGGTCGGGCGCGCCCGCGCCAAGAGCGGCATCGCCGCCCCCGCGATGACCGGCGATCCCGTCCTCGAGCGCACCATTCGGGCGCACTACAATACCCTGGAGTGGCTGCCGCTGTTTCTCGTGCCCCTGTGGCTCTTCGCGATCTACTGGAACGACCTCGTGGCCGCCGCCGTGGGCCTGGTGTGGATCGTCGGGCGCGTCGTCTACCAGCTGGGCTATGTGGCCGACCCGAAGAAGCGGGAGCTGGGCTTCATGATCCAGGCCCTGGCCGTGGCGGTGCTGCTGTTCGGCGCCCTGGGACGGCTGGTCTACGCGGCGGTGGTCACCGGGGGCGTCTGAGCGGCCGCAACCACAATTGCGGCCGAGTGTTCCGCTTCCTACATCCCCCTCGAGGGGCGACCGAGTCCGAGACGAGAGAAATGTTCAGGAAATCCAGCGCCCTCGCCGCCATCGCCCTGTCGCTGGGACTGGCGGCCTGCGCGACGCCCACGCCCTATCAGCCCAACGTCCGCGGCAACGCCACGTCGGGAGGCTACTCCGAGGTTCGGATCGAGCCCAACCGGTTCCGCGTCAACTTCTCGGGCAACTCGCTCACCGATCGCGAGACAGTCGAGGGCTACCTGCTCTTCCGCGCCGCCGAGCTGACCGTGCAGAGCGGCTACGACTGGTTCGAGATCGTGGAGCGCGACACCGACAAGAAGGTGCGCACCTACGTCGAGCCCGATCCGCTGTACCGGCCCTGGTACGGCGCCTACGGCTTCTGGCGGCCCTCCTGGCGCTACTACGGGCGCGGCTTCGGCTGGCGCACGTGGGATCCCTTCTGGGGCGACCCCTTCTGGGCCGACCGGGTGGACGTGCGCACCGTCGAGCGGTTCGAGGCGTCGGCCGAGGTCCTCATGGGCCGCGGAGCCAAGCCGCAGGACAGCCCGCGAGCGTTCGAGGCCCGGGCCGTCATCGACAACCTGCGTCCGCGGATCGTCTACCCGCAGCCGCGATAGCGGCGCGGGCGGCGTCCAAGGCCAGACCTTCCACGAATAGGTGAAGGGGGCCGTCCTCGCGGCGGCCCCGCTTCATCTTGATCGCCGCGGCCCGGTGATGTTGAGTCGTCGGCGAGGTCGGCCGCGCGTGCGGCTGGAGGGTTTGAGTCCATGCTGAGGGCGCCGACGCCCCCCGATCGGCATCGTCCGAAGCGCCGCTGGAGAGCGGTGATCGTGGCCGTGGTGCTGAACGCGGCCCTCGCGCCGACGGCGTGGGCCGCCCAGCGCGTCGCCCTGATCGTCAGCGTCTCGAAGTACGACAAGGTCCCCAGCCTCGCGAACCCCGCCAAGGACGCGAAGCTCGTCCAGGGCACCCTGCAGAAGCTCGGCTTCCAGGTGAAGGTGCTGGCCGACCCGAACCGCATCCAGCTCATCGAGGGCCTTGGCGAGTTCGAGGAGATGGCCAAGGGCTCCGAGGCCGCGGTGGTCTACTACGCGGGTCACGGCGCCATGATCGACGGCGTGAACTACCTGCTGCCCAAGGACGCGATCTCGACCAACAAGTCGTCGCTGACCGGCAGTTCGGTGGAATCGGCGCGGCTGGGCCAGTCTCTGATGGGCGCCAAGGCCGTGCGCCTGATCATCCTCGACGCCTGCCGCAACAACCCGACGGCCACCCGCAGCCTGGGCGGCAACACCCGCGGCCTCGCCCGCGAGACGGGCCCCACGAGCGTCCAGGTGGTCACCCTGATGGCGGCCGGGCCCGGACAGGTCGCCCAGGACGGGGCCGGCGGGGCCGCCAACAGCCCGTTCGCCATCGCCCTGACCCAGGGCCTCACGCGGCCGGGCATCACCGTCGGCGAACTCCCCAGCTACGTGCAGGCCGAGGTCGAGCGGATGACCGAGGGCGAGCAGACGCCCGACCTGCAGGGCATCTGGCCGAACGTCCACTGGAGCTTCGACCCCAACGGCCCGGCGCGCCAGGCGTCGGCCGCCCCCGCCGCCGACCTCACGAAGATCAAGTGGGAGAAAGACCAGGTCTTCTGGCAGTCGATCAAGGACTCCGACGATCCGGCCGACTTCAAGGCCTACATGGAGGCCCAGGATCGGGGCGAGATCACCGGCTCGTTCCGCAAGCTCGCATCCAACCGCATGCGGGCGCTGGAGAAGCTGCCGGCCGGCTCGTTCCAGGTGGCGTCCCGCTCGGCCACCCCCGGCCAGGAGCTGGTGGTCGCCGCCCGCGACGCCTTCGCCCGCGGCGACTACCGCACGGCCTTCCGCGACTGGTCGACCGCCGCCCAGCAGGGCAACGGCGCGGCCATGTACAACCTCGGCGTCATGTCGCTGACCGGCAAGGGCGCGCCCAAGGACGTGGGCGCCGCCGCCCGCTGGTTCCGCCAGTCGGCCGAAGCCGGCCATTCCGGCGGCATGGTCAACTGGGCGCTCTGCCAGCTGAACGGGTTCGGCACAGCGAAGGACGAGGGCGCCGGCTTCCAGACGCTGCAGCGGGCGGCCGACCGCGGATCGGCCACCGCCATGGGCATGCTCGCCGAGGCCTACCTGCGCGGCCGCGGCGCGCCGCAGGATCCTCGCCAGGCGGCGGGCTGGCTCCAGAAGGCGGTGAACGCCGGCGACGGCCCCTCCATCGCCCAGCTGGGCGACCTCTACGAACAGGGCGTGGGCGTGCCCAAGGACGTGCGCCGCGCCTTCACGCTCTACGAACGGGCCGCCGTGGCGGGCGACACGGACGCCATGGTGCGGCTGGGATACGCCTACGAGGACGGCGAGGCCGTGGCCAAGGACGACGTCCAGGCGGCCACCTGGTACCAGCGCGCGGCCGAGCTGGGCAGCGCCGAGGGGATGTCCAGCCTGGCCGTCATGCTCGAGAACGGCGCCGGCCTGCCGCAGGACTATGGCCGAGCCGCGGAGTACTATCGCAAGGCCGCCGCCGCGGGCGATGCGCGCGGCTACCTGGGCCTGGGCAGCCTGACGGCGCGCGGCGCCGGCGTCCGGGCCAACCCGGCCGAGGCGGTGCGCCTGTTCCAGGAGGCGGCCAACCGCGGCAGCGCGGCGGCCATGCGCAACCTGGGGATCATGTACGAGGGCGGCCAGGGCGTGCCCGCCAACCGCGCCCGCGCGGTCGAGTGGTACCGCAAGGCCGCCGCCGCGGGCGACGAGGGCGCCCAGGCCGAGCTGCAGCGGCTGGGCGCGCGGTAGAGGGTTTGGGAGCGCTGAGCCGGCGTCCGCCCCCGCGGATCCGGCCGGGCTCCGGGAGGGACGGGGTGATGGTGCAAGGGCTTCGCGGGCGGGCGTTCCGCCTTTCGGTGAGCGCGGCGGCGCTGCTCAGCATGAGCGTCCAGCCCGTGCTGGCGCAGGGCAAGGACGGCGTGCTCAACGCCTGCGGAACCGAGCGCGCCGGGCTGGTGAAGCTCGACAAGGAGTACAAGGACCTCAAGCGCTCCAAGATGGCCTCGGCCGTGGGCGAAGGGCTGAAGCAGGGCGCGGTCGTCCTCGCCAAGGGCGTCATGAGCGGCGGCATCCCCGTGGGCCGGGGCGGAGGCGGCTTCGGCAGCGCGATGGGCGGCATGGGCGGCCTCATGGGCGCGGTCGGCGGCCTGGCGATGCAGCAGGCCGCGCAGGCGCCCCAGCCGTCCGGGGCCGCGCCCGCGCCGGCCCCCGCCATGCTGTTCGGCCAGGACATGCTGTCGGGCGCCATGGGCCTGCAGGTGCCGGGCATCAGCGACGTCGGCATGGGCGGCGGCGACAACATGAAGGCCTACGCCGCGCTGGCCGTCCTGGTGGCCATCGTCGCCACCGCCGACGCCTATGCGCGCCTGAAGGAGCAGGAGGCCGGCGGAGACCTCAAGAAGGCGTCGTTCAACATCGACCAGGACGCCGGCCGCCAGCTCACGGTGAGCCGCAAGATCGCCGACGACGGCGCGGCCCTGGTGGACTGCCGCGCGCGCCAGCTCACCGACATCAACACCCGCCTCGCGGGCGCGACCAACGACAAGGACCGCAAGGCGATCCGCCGCGAGCGGACCGATCTGGTGGCCGCGCTGAAGAAGGACATCGACCTGACCGGCGGCGTCGTCGACCAGCACACCGGCATGGCCAAGACCTTCACCCAGGGCCGCGCCATGACCGACGGCGCGTCCGAGGCCGAGGTGCTGGGCGGCCAGGCGCCGGCCTACGCCCCCGCGGCCGACACCACCCGGCTCGCCATGCCGAAGGCCGGCGCCGCGCCCGCCGGAGGCCAGCAGCAGGCGGCCGCCCCGCCGCCCGCGGCGCCGCCGTCCAACCTCGTGGCGCTTCGGGCCTCGGCGGTCCGCGCCGCGCCTGTGGCCTCGGCGGACGTGCTGATGAACCTGCCCGCCGGCCGCCAGATCCAGCCCAAGACGGCGCAGCCCGACGGCGGCTGGTGGGAGATCGACGTGGCGGGCTCGCCGGGCTACGTGCGCGCCTCCGACGTCGGCCCGCCCGGATCGGCCCCGGTGCAGCAGGCCCAGGCCGCCGGCGGCGGACGCGGTCAGGCCCAGGGCCGCGGGCGCGGCCAGGCCCAGGCCAAGGCGCCCCCGCCGCCGCCCGTCCCGGCCGGGCCGACGAACATCCGCGCCTACAACCAGTCGGTCATCGCCGCGCGCGACAACGGCAAGGGCCGCCTCTCCAGCCTGATGACCGACGTCCAGGCGGCGCAGCGGCGCGAGAACGTGTTCTACGCCTGGCTCGACGGCCTGCGCGGCGGCTGACGCCCGACGACGCCCCGCCGCCAGGCGGCGGGGCCTGCGCCGGCCACAATGGCCGGTCGGCCATGCTGTCGATCGAGTGAAAAATGGAGCGGGCGAGGCGATTCGAACGCCCGACCCCAACCTTGGCAAGGTTGTGCTCTACCCCTGAGCTACGCCCGCGCTCCGAGGGGCGATCGTCTGCCCCAAATGCGAGAGGCGGCCTTATGGCAGACGGCTTTTCGCATTGCAAGCGGCCGAATGCGGCCCCGATGCGCGTCGCGCGTCAGCGGAACTTCGGCGCCTTCAGCCGGCGCTTGTTGACGTGCCCTTCCGGCGGCGCGGCGACCTCCTCGGGGTATTCGCCCTTGAAGTAGTAGCGCTGCCAGGCCTCCTTGGTGGCCTCGGGGTCGCCGCGGAAGATGCGCTGGTTGAACTCGGACCGGTGCTTCTCCCAGACGTCGTACTGGTGGCGCAGCTCGGGGTCGGAATCCATGCGCCGGATCACCGGCTGGATCTCGTGCAGCGTCTTGTCCTGCACGAGGGTGATGAAGCAGAACGGCTCGCCCTTCTCGAACCGCACCCGGCCGGGGCGCGTGAAGATCCAGTTCATCGTGAAGGGGAAGGGCAGCCAGTCGGTCTCCACCACGCCGGCCAGGGGCTGGATGCCGTCCTTGACGTGGTTGGGCGGCCCCATGGCCATCATCGACCAGCCGGGCGGGGTGCGGAACAGGTAGCCTGGGTGAAGGGTCAGGACGCCGTGGCTGAAGTGGCTGGTGGCCAGGCGGTGGAAGTCGGGGTTCGGGTAGTCGGGCCGCAGCGTCAGGTCCTGCTGCATCAGGCCGCCGTTCCATTCGGCGGTGAACGCCACCGGACAGAGGATCTCCCAGCCCGACGAGTTGGCCATGCTGAGCGGCAGGCACCGGTAGGGATGGCGGGCGTGGAAGTTGTCCATCCAGGCCCGCTGCGGCCGGCCCGGCACGATCTCGGGCGGCCGCTCGGTGGTCGGGAAGCACTCGAGTTCCATCGGCGGCTGGGTCACGGGACCTCCAGGCGGGGTTTGCGCGCGACCCTTAAGGCCACGCCCGCGGCGACGTCCAGCGCACAAACGAAAAGGCCCCGCCGCGAGGCGGGGCCTTCATTGACGCTTGCGACGCGGCTTAGGCGAGCGCGCTGCGCCGGCGGCGGATCATGGCGCCGGCCATGCCGAAGCCGCCGATCATCAGGGCCCAGGTCGTCGGCTCGGGGACCACGCCCGCGAGGCCGTCGAACTCGAAGGCGTTCTGCGAGGACTCGAAGGTGATGCTGGTCACCTTGGTGCTCCCGAAGCCGTAGTAGACGCGGAAGCCCTGGCTGCGGTCCCCGTTGCCCGACGGCGTGCCGCCCCAGATGTCGTCGCCCTCGAACACGGTCGACCCGCCGCCCAGGTGGTGGAAGGTCACCTTGTTGTAGCTGTCGGGCGAGCCCATGTAGAAGCTGAAGCCGCGCAGCGTATTGCCGCCCAGCATGGTGTAGGTGGCCGACGTGCCGCCCTGCACCGAGGCGTAGTTGGTGTTGTCGACCGGGACCGACGCGCCGCCGATCGGAATGCCGCCCGAGTACGGCGGCGGGGCGCTGGTGACGATCGGGTCCTGGAACTCGCCCGGATACTCGATGATGTTCCCGACATAGGACGTGCGCGCATCGTCGATGTCGTCGAAGTTGTCGAGCATGACCTGGCCGTAGCCGGCCAGCGTGGCGCCATGCAGGTCGTCCGCGACGGTCGCGATGACAGTGATGGCGGCGTTGGCGCTGGCGGCCATCGCCAAGCCGGCCGCGGCAGTCGCGGCGAACAGCCGGAGCTTCATGAGCTGATTTCCCGTTAAACAGCCGCCCGTGCGCGGCTCCCACAATGGTTAAGATATCTTAACGTCGGGCAGCCGACGAATCGAATCGCGCCGAAGGCGAAGCGGGCCTGAAAACGGCAATGAAAACAGAGGCCGGTCCCGGGACGCGCGGGAAGCCGCCGACCCGTCTTCAGCGCGCTGCGGCTGGCCGCCGACGCCCGGCTTCGCTATGGCGGCGGGCATGCGGACCCGCGACGACCTCCTGGCCTTCCTCGCCGACATCGGCGTGGCCGCCACCACCTACGACCACCCGGCCGTCTTCTCGGTGGGCGAGAGCGGCAAGATCAAGCAGGAGATCGCGGGCGCCCACACCAAGAACCTCTTCCTGAAGGACGCCAAGGGCCAGCTCTGGCTGGTGTCGGCCGAGGCCCATGCCGAGATCGACCTCAAGCGCCTGCACACGGTGGTCGGCGGCGCGCGCATGTCCTTCGGCCGCGCCGAGCTGATGGAGGAGACCCTCGGGGTGACGCCGGGCTCCGTCACCGCCTTCGGCCTGGTGAACGACCGTGACCACCGCGTCCGCTTCGTGCTCGACCGCACCCTCGCCGAGGCCGAGCTCGTGAACTTCCATCCGCTGACGAACACCGCCACCACCACGGTGAGCCAGGACGGCCTTCGCCGCTTCCTCTCCGCCATCGGGGTGACCCCCATGGTGGTGGATTTCGTTGCAATGCGCCGGGTGGAGTAGCGGCGAGGCCAACTTGCGACCATCTTGGGCGCAGGACGTTTGGTGGCGACCAAGGGACAAGGAAGACCGGGCATGACCCTCATCGGCGAAACCCAGGGCGGGCAGGGCAAGGGCGCCCCCGCCGACCTCATCAAGGACGCCACCGACGCCAGCTTCATGGCCGACGTGGTCGAGGCGTCGAAGACGACGCCCGTGATCGTCGACTTCTGGGCGACGTGGTGCGGTCCGTGCCGCCAGCTGGGCCCGGCGCTCGAGAACGCGGTGACGGCCGCCAAGGGCGCGGTGAAGCTGGTGAAGATCGACATCGACAAGAACCCCGCCTACGCGGGCCAGCTGCGCGTGCAGTCGATCCCAGCGGTCTTCGCCTTCGTCGACGGACGGCCGGTGGACGGCTTCATGGGCGCGCTTCCGGACAGCCAGGTGAAGGCGTTCGTCGACCGCCTGGCCAAGCAGGGCGGCGCCTCGCCGATCGACGCCCTGCTGGACCTCGCCCGGGAGTCCCTGGAGGTGAACGACCTGGGCGGCGCGGCCCAGGCCTACGCCCAGGCCCTGCAGATGGATCCCGGCAACGCCCGGGCGATCGGCGGCCTGGCGCGGCTCTACCAGCAGCAGGGCGACCTGGAGCGCGCGGCCGAGGTGCTGGAGCTGGCCGCCCCCGACGCCAAGGACCCCGACATCGACGCCGTGCGCGCCGCCCTCGCGCTGGCCGCCGACGCGCCGTCAGAGACCGCCGAGTTCGAGCAGCGCCTCGCCGCCGACCCGGATGACCACGAGGCCCGGCTCGAGCTGGCGAAGGCCCTCGCGGGCTCGGGCCGGATGATGGAGGCCGTGGACCAGCTGATCGAGTCCATCCGGCGCGACCGCGAATGGAACGATCAGGCCGCCCGCAAGCAGCTCCTGACCATCTTCGAGGCGGCCGGCCCCGTGTCCGAGGTGGCCAAGCAGGGCCGCCGGAAACTCTCGTCGATCCTCTTCAGCTAGAAAGGCGGCCGCCATGGCGCCCTACCGCCAGATCGCCGATCTGCCGCAGCTGATCCCGGTGTTCCCGCTGGACGGCGCGCTGTTGCTGCCCGGCGGCGAGCTGCCGCTGCAGATCTTCGAGCCGCGCTATCTCAACATGGTGGACGACGCCATGGCGGGCGACCGCGTCATCGGCATGGTCCAGACCCGAGGCGGCTCGCGCGCGCGCCCGATCCTGTCCGACGTCGGCTGCGTCGGGCGGATCACCAGCTACGCCGAGACGTCGGACGGCCGCTACCTGATCACCCTGACCGGCGTCTGCCGCTTCGAGACGGGCGAGGAGCTGGACCTGCGCATGCCGTACCGCCAGGTGCGCGCCGGCTATGCGCGCTTCGGCGCCGATCTCGACCCGGACCTGGACGTCGAGGTCTCCGAGGCCGCCCGCGCGAGATTCGGCCAGGCGCTGAAGCGCTACCTCAACCGGCGCGAGCTCGACATCGACTGGGAGACCGCCAGCGCCGCGCCCCTGGAAGCCCTGGTGAACAGCCTGTGCATGGGCCTGCCCTTCGAGCCGGCCGAGAAGCAGGCCTTC
>NZ_JAEUMN010000017.1 GCF_016793225.1 Phenylobacterium sp. | reverse complement strand
CGGCCCTGCTTGCCCTTCAGCATGTCGGCCAGCGACTTCAGCGGACGCTTGTTGGCGCCCGTGATCACGCGGCCGCGGCGGCCGTTGTCGAACAGGGCGTCGACGGCTTCCTGCAGCATCCGCTTCTCGTTGCGGATGATGATGTCCGGCGCGCGCAGCTCGATGAGGCGCTTCAGGCGGTTGTTGCGGTTGATGACCCGGCGGTAGAGGTCGTTCAGGTCCGAGGTCGCGAAGCGGCCGCCGTCCAGCGGCACCAGCGGGCGCAGTTCCGGCGGGATCACGGGGATCACCGTCAGCACCATCCACTCGGGCTTGTTCTTGCTCTCGATGAAGCTCTCGATGAGCTTCAGGCGCTTGGACGCCTTCTTGAGCTTCATTTCCGAGGTGGTGGTCTTCAGCTCCTCGCGGAGCTTCTCGGCCTCGTCCTCGAGGTGGATGCCCTTCAGCAGGCCCTGGACCGCCTCGGCGCCGATCTCGGCGGTGAAGCTGTCGTCGCCGAACTCCTCCTGGAAGCGCAGGTAGTCGTCCTCCGACAGCAGCTGGTGCTGCTTCAGGGGGGTCAGGCCCGGCTCGGTGACGATGTAGTTCTCGAAGTAGAGGACGCGCTCGATGTCCTTCAGGGCCATGTCCAGCATCAGCGCGATGCGGGACGGCAGCGACTTCAGGAACCAGATGTGGGCGACCGGCGAGGCGAGCTCGATGTGGCCCATGCGCTCGCGCCGGACGCGCGCCAGGGTGACCTCGACGCCGCACTTCTCGCAGATGATGCCCTTGTACTTCATCCGCTTGTACTTGCCGCACAGGCACTCGTAGTCCTTCGTCGGACCGAAGATGCGCGCGCAGAACAGGCCGTCACGCTCGGGCTTGAACGTGCGGTAGTTGATGGTCTCGGGCTTCTTGATCTCGCCGAACGACCACGACCGGATCTTCTCCGGGCTGGCGAGGGCGATACGGATGCGGTCGAAGGTCGGAGCGGCCTGGACCGGATTGAAGATGTTCAGGACTTCCTGGTTCATCTTGGTTCCTTCTGCGGCGTTCGCCGCGAAATTTCGTCAGAGCTGGGCGGGGCGGAGCGCCCTCCCCCGTCGCCGGGAGAGGGCTCTGCGATCCGTCAGCTGTTCTCCAGCTCCACGTTCAGGCCCAGGGAGCGCATCTCCTTGACCAGCACGTTGAAGCTCTCCGGAATGCCGGCCTCGAAGGTGTCGTCGCCACGGACGATGCTCTCGTAGACCTTGGTCCGGCCGGCCACGTCGTCCGACTTCACCGTCAGCATCTCCTGCAGGGTGTAGGCGGCGCCGTAGGCTTCCAGGGCCCACACCTCCATCTCCCCGAAGCGCTGGCCGCCGAACTGCGCCTTGCCGCCCAGCGGCTGCTGGGTCACGAGCGAGTACGGGCCGATCGAACGGGCGTGGATCTTGTCGTCCACCAGGTGGTGCAGCTTCAGCATGTAGATGTAGCCGACCGTGACCGGACGCTTGAACCGCTCGCCCGTCTGGCCGTCGTACAGGTACGACTGGCCCGACCGGTCGAGGCCCGCCTTCTCCAGCAGGTTCTCGATGTCGTCGATGTGGGCGCCGTCGAACACCGGGGTGGCGAAGGGGATGCCCTTCGACAGGTTCCGGGCCAGCTCGATCAGCTCCTCTTCCGTCTCCGGAAGCTCCTGGTCGTCGCCGTAGGCGTCCTTCAGGTGGTCGATCAGCGCCTGCTTCTGGCCGCCGTGCTGCCAGGCCTCCAGGAGCTGGGCGACCTGCTTGCCGAGGCCGGCCGCGGCCCAACCCAGGTGCGTCTCAAAGATCTGGCCGACGTTCATCCGGCTGGGCACGCCCAGCGGATTGAGGACGATGTCGACGCTGGTGCCGTCCTCAAGGTAGGGCATGTCCTCGATCGGCAGGATCTTGGAGATCACCCCCTTGTTGCCGTGACGGCCGGCCATCTTGTCGCCCGGCTGCAGCTTGCGCTTCACCGCCACGAACACCTTGACCATCTTCATCACGCCGGGCGGCAGCTCGTCGCCGCGCTGCAGCTTGTCGACCTTGTCCTCGAAGCGGCGGTCCAGGCGCTTGCGGGCGTCGTCGAACTGCTTGCGCAGCGCTTCGAGCTCGCCCATCGCCTTCTCGTCGTCGAGCGCGATCTGGCTCCACATGCCCGGCGCGATCTCGCCAAGCTTCTCCTCGGTGATCTCGCCGCGGCCCAGGCCCTTGGGACCGGAGACGGCGTTCTTGCCGACGAGCAGCGCGCGCAGGCGGGCCTGGAAGTTGCGGTTCAGGATCGCGAACTCGTCGTCCCGGTCCTTGCCCAGGCGGTCGATCTCGGCGCGTTCGATGGCCAGGGCGCGCTCGTCCTTGTCGACGCCGTGACGGTTGAAGACGCGGACTTCCACGATCGTGCCCGACACGCCCGGCGGGAGGCGCAGCGACGTGTCGCGCACGTCCGAGGCCTTCTCGCCGAAGATGGCGCGCAGCAGCTTCTCTTCCGGGGTCATCGGGCTCTCGCCCTTGGGCGTGACCTTGCCGACCAGGATGTCGCCGGGCTGGACCTCGGCGCCGATCGCCACGATGCCGGCCTCGTCGAGATTGCGCAGGGCTTCCTCGCCGACGTTCGGGATGTCGCGGGTGATCTCTTCCGGACCCAGCTTGGTGTCGCGGGCCATGACCTCGAATTCCTCGATGTGGATCGAGGTGAAGACGTCATCGCGCACGATCCGCTCGGAGATCAGGATCGAGTCCTCGAAGTTGTAGCCGTTCCAGGGCATGAACGCGACGAGCGCGTTGCGGCCCAGGGCCAGCTCGCCCAGCTCGGTCGACGGGCCGTCGGCGATGACGTCGCCGGCCTGGATCCGGTCGCCCACCTGCACCAGCGGACGCTGGTTGATGCAGGTCGAGGTGTTGGAGCGCTGGAACTTCTGCAGGCGGTAGATGTCGACGCCCGGCTTGGTGGGGTCGGTCTCTTCCGTCGCGCGGATGACGATACGCGTGCCGTCGATCTGCTCGACGACGCCCGAGCGGCGGGCCACCACGACGGCGCCCGAGTCCACCGCCACGACGCTCTCCATGCCGGTGCCGACCAGGGGCGCATCCGACTGGATGAGCGGCACGGCCTGCTTCTGCATGTTCGAGCCCATGAGGGCGCGGTTGGCGTCGTCGTTCTCGAGGAACGGGATCAGCGAGGCGGCGACCGAAACGACCTGCTTCGGCGACACGTCCATCAGGTCGACCTGGTCGCGCTGCAGCAGGCCCGGTTCGCCGTTGATCCGGCCAGGGACCAGGTCTTCCACGATCGAGCCGTTGTCGAGCTTGATGTTGGCCTGGGCGATGACGTGCTTCGCCTCTTCCATGGCCGACATGTAGACGACCTCGTCCGTCGTCTTGCCGTCACGGATCCGCCGGTACGGGCTCTCGATGAAGCCGTACTTGTTCACCACCGCGTGGGTGGCGAGCGAGTTGATCAGGCCGATGTTCGGACCTTCGGGCGTCTCGATCGGGCAGATCCGGCCGTAGTGGGTCGGGTGCACGTCGCGGACCTCGAAGCCCGCGCGCTCGCGGGTTAGGCCGCCCGGGCCCAGCGCCGAGAGGCGGCGCTTGTGGGTGATCTCGGACAGCGGGTTCGTCTGGTCCATGAACTGCGAGAGCTGCGAGGAGCCGAAGAACTCCCGCACGGCCGCGGCCGCCGGCTTCGCGTTGATCAGGTCGTGCGGCATGACCGTGTCGATGTCGACCGAGCTCATGCGTTCCTTGATCGCGCGCTCCATACGGAGCAGGCCCACGCGGTACTGGTTCTCCAGCAGTTCGCCCACCGAACGGACCCGGCGGTTGCCGAGGTTGTCGATGTCGTCGATCTCGCCGCGGCCGTCGCGCAGGCCGACCAGGGTGCGCAGCACCGCGATCACGTCTTCCTTGCGGATGACGCGCACGTCGTCCGGGCAGTCCAGCTCCAGGCGCATGTTCATCTTCACGCGGCCGACCGAGCTCAGGTCGTAGCGCTCGCCGTCGAAGAACAGCGACTTGAACATGGCCTCGGCGGCTTCCACCGTCGGCGGCTCGCCGGGGCGCATCACCCGGTAGATGTCGAACAGCGCGTCCTCGCGGACGGTGTTCTTGTCGATGCGCAGGGTGTTGCGCATGTAGGCGCCAACCGTCACGTCGTCGACGTCGAGCACGTCGAGCGTGTTGAAGCCCTGTTCCTCGAGGCTGGCCAGCAGGCCGGCGTCCAGCTCGTCGCCGGCTTCGGCGTAGATCTCGCCCGTCTCGAAGTTGACCAGGTCGCGCGCCAGGTAGCGGCCGTTGAGCGCCTCCGGCGCCAGCAGCAGGGTCTTCAGCCCGTTGTCGGCGAACTTCTTGGCGTTGCGCGCCGAGATCTTCTGGCCAGCAGGCGCGATCTCCTCGCCGGTGTCGGCGTCGACGAGCGGGAAGTCGGGCTTCGCACCGCGCCAGCGCTCGGGCCGGTAGGGGGTCGCCCAGCCGTCGCCCTTCTTCTCGTACGGGACGGTGTCGTAGAACGTGGAGAGGATCTCCTCCCCGTCCATGCCCAGGGCCATCAGGAAGGTCGTCGCCGGCAGCTTCCGGCGGCGATCGATGCGGACGTAGACGATGTCCTTGGCGTCGAACTCGAAGTCGAGCCACGAGCCGCGGTACGGGATCACGCGCGCGGCGAACAGGAGCTTGCCCGAGGCGTGGGTCTTGCCCTTGTCGTGGTCGAAGAAGACGCCCGGCGAACGGTGCATCTGGCTGACGATGACGCGCTGGGTCCCGTTGACGATGAAGGTGCCCTTCTCCGTCATGAGCGGGATGTCGCCCATGTAGACGTCCTGCTCCTTGATGTCCTTCACGGAGCGGGCGCCGGTCTCCTCGTCGGTCTCGAACACGATGAGGCGCAGCTTCACCTTCAGCGGCGCGGCATAGGTCATGTCGCGCTGGACGCACTCCTCGACGTCGTACTTCGGCTCCTCGAACTCGTAGGAGACGTATTCGAGCACGGCGCGCTCGTTGAAGTCCTTGATCGGGAAGACCGACTTGAAGACGGCCTCGATGCCCTCGTCGCGGCGTTCGCCGGCGCGGACCTCGCGCTGCAGGAACTGCTCGTAGGAGGAGCGCTGAACCTCGATCAGGTTCGGCATCTGCACGGCTTCGGGGATGCGGCCGAACGACTTCCGGATCCGCTTCTTACCGGTGAAGGACTGCGCCATTTTGATCCCTTGAGGGCGCCAGGCACGGAGTCCGGGCGCCGAGTGCTGTCATTCCGGGTCCGCCCTGTCGGACTCCCCGTGCGGGAAGCCGGACCCTGGAAGGCTCCCCGTGTCGTCGGGAGCGCCCCTTCGCATGGTCGGAGGGCGACGGACCATGCCTCGGGGCCTGCACGCGCGAAGGCCGCATCTCTGGAGATGTGAGTCGGGGATGTTTCGCGAGCGGCGGGAGATAGTCCCATTCGCAACGTTTGTGAAGTCCCCTCAGCGGGGAAAACGGCAAGCGCGGCGCGAAGCCTCCGCTCCACGCCGCTTGCTCGGCTGTCTGGACCGGGCCCCGGTCCTTCGAAGCCTCAACGGCCAGGCGCCGCGCGGGTTTCCTTCGCGGGCCTGGCGGGGCGCGCCCTACTCCGCCGCCAGGGTCTGCGGCGCGGGAGCGGCGCCGAAGGGACGCCAAGCCTTGGCCGCGTAGCGCGCGTGGTACTCGGGATGCTCGGTTCCGAACCAGCGGTCCCACCAGGTGAACCAGGCGCCGTAGTTCCACCCGGCCTGGGCATGGTGCAGATCGTGGTGCGTGGTGGTGACGATGAAGTCCAGCATCGGGCGGCCGTCCCGCCGGGCCGGCATCAGCTCGTAGCCCGAGTGCAGCAGCGTGTTGGTGACGATCTGGTACAGCATCACCCACTGCATCGAGCCGTCCGGCATGGGGAACACCCACGGCCACACCACCACGAACCCGATCAGCACCAGCGCCTCGCCCACGTCGAAGCTGTAGGCCGTGAAGGGCGACGGGTTGTGGCTGCGGTGATGACGGCGGTGGAAGCGGCGGAACAGCCGCGGATCGTGCATCAGCCGGTGCGACCAGTAGAACCAGGCGTCGAGGCCGGCGATCCCCGCGAACAGGGAGACCGCATACCAGACCGGGCCCCAGTCGTTGGCGACGTGCGCCAGCGGATAGAGCCCTGCGCGGTACATCAGGGTGAGCGCCACGCCGACGGTGGCGAAGATCGCCATGGAGCGGATCGAATAGAGCAGCTCCGTCGCCAGCTGCCGCGCCGGCGGCGTCTCCTCGCGGATCTTTCTGGGGGCGAGCAGCGGCCGCAGGACGACCCAAAGCAGGAACCACACGCCGACCGCGAAGATCAGGTAGCGCGTCAGGGTGGGCTCCATCTCGCGGAACCACATTTCCAGGATGTTGGGCAGGATCGGGGGCATGGCGGCGTCCTCGCGTTGGCTTGACGCCAGAGGACTGCGGCCGAGGCGGCGGGTCTTGCCGAAGTCGGCGCGACCCTCGCCGATTCCGAAATCAAACGGCTTCTTCCAGTTCCGGCAAGGCCCGGGCCAGCGCCGCCCGGCGCCATGCGGTCGGGGTCGAACCCGTCACGGCGCGGAACGCCCGGTTGAAAGGACCGAGGGAGCCGAAGCCCAGGTCGAACGCGATGACGGCGATCGTCGTGCGGGCATCGGCAGGATCGGAGAGCCTCAGCTTGGCGGCCTCGATCCGGAAGCCGTTGACGAACTCGGCGAAGTTCCTGTGCCCCAGGCGCTGGTTGATCAGCCTGCGCAGCCTGTGCTCCGGCTCCCCGAGGGCGGCCGCCACCGCGGCGATCGTCAGGCCCTCCTGGCGCCAGGCGCCTTCGTTCATGAACGCGTCGAGCTTGCGTGCGAGCTGCAGCGCAAGCGCCTCGGCCCGGCTGTCGGCCGCTCCAGAAGGACGCCTGGTCGGCGCGAAGACCCCAGGCCGGGCGGCGAGAAACACGGCCGCCCCGGCCAGCATCAGCGCCGCGAAAGCCGCGCCGCCGTACAGGCCGCCCGCCGTGAAGGCCTGCCACGGTCCGTCGGGATCCAGCCGCGTCGCGGTGACGAAGACGATGATCGCGATCACGAAGGCCGCGGACACGCCCAGCACGGCGCCGCGCAGCCGACGGCGACCCTCGACGAGGTCGCTCGTCCGGCCGCGGCCGATCACCACCATCGCGTGGACGGCGAGCCCTCCACCGATGAGATTGTGTACGACCCACAGGCCGTCCGACAGCGGCCGCGGGGACAGCAGCATCAGGCAGCCGGTCGCCAGCAGCAGCCCGATCGGCAGCAGGAGCGGCGGCGCGAGGGGACGGTCCTCGAACACCGTGACCACGAACAGCCAGAAGAGGCCGCTGATCGGGAAGGAGGCGATGAGGAGCGGCGTCAACCGCCCCGTCAACGCCCACAGCGCCGGCGACTCGCAGACCAGCCAGGCCACGATGCCGACGCTGAGCGCCGCGGTGGCGGCCTGCGCCGTCCGGCTCACGCCGCTGCCCCACACCGCAAGCCCGATCACGGCCGTCGCGCCGATGGCGATGCCGTGGAAGAGCAGGTCCAGGACGACGCGGCTGTCAGTCACGGGCGCCAGCGTACCATGAGGTCCGTCGGCGCAAACCTACGGCGCCGCTTGTTGCTCCAGCGAAGCCGGCTCCTGTGCGTGCCCGGCCGCGGCCAGCGCGGCCCGCCGCCACTCGGTGGGGGTCGAGCCCGTCGCGTTGCGGAATGCCCGGTTGAAGGGGCCGAGCGATCCGAAACCCAGGTCGAACGCCACCGCCGCGATCGTGGTGCGCGCCTCCGCGGGATCGGAGAGCCTCCGCTTGGCGGCCTCGATCCGCCGCCCGTTGAGGAAATCGGCGAAGTTGCGATACCCCAGCCGCTGGTTGATCAGGCGCCGCAGCCGGTGCTCGGGGACCCCGAGCTCGCTCGCGAGTCCGCCGATGGTCAGCCCCTCGCGGCGCCAGATCTCCTGCGCCATCGTCGCGTTCAGTTGCTCGACCAGCCCGCGGTCGGCGGCGTCGGCCCGGGGATCGGCCGAGGCCTCAATTCGCCTCGCCGCGGCCCCGAAGGCGGTCGGCTGGACCGTCAGGGCGACCGACGCCATGCCCAGCGCGAGCGCGGCGACGACCACGCCCCCGATCGGACGCCCCACCACATAGTCCAGCCAGCCGGGGTCGTGGCTGAGCCGGAAGGCGAAGCCGGCCGACACCTGGACCACGACGAACAGGCAGGCCAGCGACAGGACGACGGCGCGGAGCCGCCGCCGCCGCTCGACGAGGTCATCGCTCCAGCCGCGCAGGATGAGCACGCCTGCGTGCACCGCGAGGATGGCGCTGAAGAGGTTTCGCGCGCCCCAGAGTCCCGTCACGGCGTCGTCCTGGACGAGAGGCTGGATCACGCCGGTCACCAGCAGGACCGCCGCAGGCGCGAGGGTTAGCGGCGTGATCCTCCAGTCGGCGAAGACCGTCAGGATGAACAGCCAGAGCAGACCCGCCACCGGTGCGGCCAGCACCAGCGAGATCGCAGGCTCGCCCATCGCCGCCCAGAGCGGCCGGGACTCGTTCACCGCCATCCCCATGATGCTCGCGGTGACGAGCAAGGTGGCGAGGCGGATGTGGGGATTGAGCCCGCTGCGCCAGACCACCAGGCACACCACAAGCATCGCGCCGGCCGCCAGGCCGTGCACGAACGCGCTGATCAGGGCGACGGATTCGCTCATCGCCGCCCAGGCTAACATGCCCCATGGGGCTCAGCGCGGCGGGGATCCGCCGTTCAGGAGCGGCAGGCAGGACTGCCAGTTGCTCGGGTTGGCGGCCGCGCAGGCCTGGTAGCTCTGGCCGGCCCGATAGATGCCCATCGCCGCGACGTCGCCGTTGTTCAGGCCGGTCGCGCCGCCCGGAGCGGCCGGCAGTCCCGGGGCCTGGTAGGCGCCGATCCCGAGCCGCGGGGGCGACGGCGCAGCCGGCGCCGGCGCCGCGGCGCCCGCGATCCGCAGGCAGGCCTGGATCGCCGTGCTGTCGCCGGCCGCGTTCTGCACGCACATCCGGATCGCGTCCTGAATGGCGGCGCCGTTGACGGCAGGCGCAGGCGCGGCGGGCGCCGGGACGCGCGCCTGGTTGAGGAGGCCCAGGACGCCGGACGCCACCGCCGCCTTGTTGCCGCCCACGAGGCCCCCGAGGCCTCCGCCCGGAAGCCCCGGCGAAGCCGGCGTGGTCGAGCCCAGCTTGGCGCGCAGCTGCGCGCACTCGGCCATCGTCGCGCCGGCCGGCGAGTTGCAGATCTGGATCGCGGCGTTCAGTCGGTTGATCTCGTACGCCGACTGCGCCCTGGCTACCGTCGCCGGACCCAGCACGACGAGCGCGGCCGCTCCCGTCAGCAGTGTCTGTCGCATCGTCGCGCCCCCACGCAAGCTCTCCAGCCTGCGCATCGTGCGCCGATCATGCGGCCCCGGCCTCCCCCGATCAGGGGTACGAAAAAGGGCCGGGATCGCTCCCGGCCCTTCGATCTTCGAAAGAAGCGCTGATCCAGCGCGTCCAGACTACTTGATCTGGACGGTCGCGCCGGCTTCCTCGAGCTTCTTCTTGATCTCTTCCGCTTCCTGCTTGGAGATGTTCTCCTTCACGTTCTGCGGGGCGCCTTCGACGAGGTCCTTGGCTTCCTTCAGGCCGAGGTCCGGACGGACGGCGCGGACTTCCTTGATCACGTTGATCTTCTTGTCGCCGCCGGCGGCGAGAACGACGGTGAACTCGGTCTGCTCTTCGGCGGCTTCGGCCGGAGCGGCGCCGCCCGCGGCGGGGCCGGCAGCGGCGACGGCGACCGGCGCGGCGGCCGAGACGCCCCACTTTTCTTCGAGCAGCTTGGAGAGCTCAGCGGCTTCCAGGACGGTCAGGGCGGACAGGTCGTCCACGAGTTGTTGCAGGTTGGCCATGTGATGAGGTCCTTAAGAGAGAGGTTTGTCGGGAAGTGACGATCAGGCGGCGTCTTTGGCGGCGTAGGCGCCCATGACGCGAGCCAGCTGACCAGCCGGCGCCTGCAGGACGCCCGCGACCTTGGTGGCCGGGGCTTGCAGGAGGCCGATGATCTTGGCGCGGAGCTGATCCAGCGAAGGCAGGGTGGCGAGCGCCGAAATGCCCTTCTGGTCCAGCACCTGTTGACCCATGAAGCCGCCGACGACGGTGAACTTGTCGTTGTCCTTGGCGTATTGGGTCGCGACCTTGGCGGCGGACACCGGGTCGGCGGCGAAGGCGATCGCGACCGGGCCTTTGAAGAGGGCGTCGCCCGCTTCACCGGCCGAGCCGTTCAGAGCCTTCTGAGCCAGGGTGTTCTTCACCACCTGCAGCTGGGCGCCCTGCTCACGCAGCTTGCCCCGCAGATCGGTCATTTCCGCAACGGTCAGACCCATGTAGTGGGTCACGACCACGGCGCCGGAGTCAGCGAAGACGCCCTTGAGCGCTTCGATGGCGTCCTGCTTTTGAGCGCGGTCCATTGCGGTCTCCATACTCAGGTTCCGCACGCGCGAGAGTGCGCACGCGGGTAAGCACCTGTCCGATGAGGAAAGCCGCAGCCGTCGCGCCGCCGCATTGCGGTGGACCGATCAGGCCGTCATCTTCCCGTCTCCCTGCGCCTGAGGAGGGGCCCCTCCTCGCGTTACGGCCTCCGGCGACCCCGGCGGCTGCACAGTTCTTGGACAGGATGGGAAACCCCGGGGGGTCGCCCGTCCTCGCCTCTCCCGAGGGAGCTGCGAAGCGCGGGCCTATATACGAAGCCTCCCGCGGACTCAACCCGCGGCGAGCCAGGCCTCGACCAGTGCGGCCTTCTCGAGATCCTTCGGCCGGCCGAACAGGCGCAGGATGCGCAACTGCTCCTCCGCCGACGGGATCGGCCCGCGCACGTCGAGCGCCCTCCCGCGCACGCGCAGCCCGCCCATGATCTCCACCGGCCCCCAGGGCGTCGCGTAGCGCGCGAAATCCTCCGACCGGAACGGCCCGTCGGGCGCCTTCGCCTCACCGGCCTCCACCCAGCCCGCCCAGGCCGAGCGCAGCCGCTGCGCGCCCTCCACGCCCGTCACCACGTCCAAGTCCGCCGCGCCCTCCAGCGGCGCGCCCAGCAGGATGAGCGCGCCCGACCCGATCAGCGCCCACGGCGCGGCGAACGCGTCGAGGTCGGGCGCCAGGTGCTCGAACAGATTTTGCAGCTCACACGGACTCATGACGGCTCAGGGGGGCCACTCGTCTAGCCTGCGCGACGGCACGCCTGTAGAACATTCGAGGAACCTCCATTGCTGCGTCGCCTGCTGAAATGCACCACCAAGAGCCCCAAGCCCGCCAAGCCGTCCCGGCTTCACTCGACAGGATCGCACGCACGGTTGTGGACGCCGGGCTGAAGGTTCACCGCGCACTGGGACCGGGCCTGCTGGAGTCGGCCTATGAGGCCTGTCTGGCGCACGAGCTTCTCCAGCGCGGCGTCGCCCTCCGCCGCCAGGTGCCGTTGCCTCTGACATACGAGGGCCTGGAGCTCGACGCCGGCTATCGCCTGGATCTCCTAGTCGCCGACGAGCTCATCGTCGAGGTGAAGGCGGTCGAGGCGCTTTCGCGCCTCCATGAGGCGCAGATCCTGACATATCTCAAGCTGTCAGGACGGCGACTCGGTCTCCTCATCAACTTCAACACCTGCCTCTTCAAGGACGGTATCCGCAGGATCATCATGTGCCTTGGTGATCTTGGTGCGCTTGGTGGTTAGACCCGCTCAGGCCGCTTCGAAGATCGCCGCGATGCCCTGGCCGCCCCCGATGCACATGGTCTCCAGGCCGTACTTGCCGTCGCGGCGCTTCAGTTCGCGCAGCAGGTTGGCCAGGATGCGACCGCCCGTGGCGCCGATCGGGTGGCCCAGCGAGATGCCCGACCCGTTGACGTTCAGGCGGTCCCGGTCGTCCCAGCCCCAGCCCTTGAGAACGGCGAGCACCTGGGGCGCGAAGGCCTCGTTCAGCTCGACGAGGTCGATGTCGTCCCAGCCCATGCCGGTGCGCTCGAACAGGCGCTTCACGGCGGGCACCGGCCCGATGCCCATCCGCGACGGATCGCAGCCGGCCGCGGCCCAGCTGACGAAATAGCCCATCGGCTCGAGGTTCAGCTCGGCCAGCTTGTCCTCGGCCACGACCAGGCAGGCGGCGGCCGCGTCGTTCTGCTGGCTGGCGTTGCCGGCGGTGACCACGCCGTCCTTCTCGATGGCCTTCAGCTTGCCGAGGCTCTCGGGCGTCGCGTCCGCGCGCACCCCTTCGTCCTGCTTGAAGACGATCGGGTCGCCCTTCTTCTGCTTCACCTCGACGGGCACCAGCTCGTCGTCGAACTTGCCCTCGGCCCAGGCCTTGGCGGCCCGCTGGTGGCTCATCGCGGCGTACTCGTCGCACTCCTCGCGGCTGATCTGGTAGTCGCGGGCCAGGTTGTCGGCGGTCTCGATCATGCCGCTGATCACGCCGAAGCGCTCGATCGGCTGGCTCATCACGCGGCCGCGCGAGAGGCGGTCGTGCAGCGTCACCGAGCCCGCGCGAGCGCCCTTGCGCATGTCGAGCGTGTAGTACTCGGCGTTGCTCATGCTCTCGACGCCGCCCGCGATGACCACGTCGGCGACGCCCGTCTGCACCATCATGGCCGCGTCCACGACGGCCTGCAGCCCCGAGCCGCAGCGGCGGTCGAGCTGGTAACCGGGGGTCTCGATGGGGAAGCCCGCCGCAAGCGCCGACCAGCGGGCGATGCACGGCGCCTCGCCGTTGCCGTAGCCCTGGGCGAAGATCACGTCGTCGACCTTCATGGGATCGATGCCGGTGCGCTCCACCAGCGCCTTCAGCACCACGGCGCCCAATTCGCCCGCCGGGATGTCGCTGAGCGCGCCCAGGTACTTGCCGACAGCAGTGCGGATGGGGCTGACGATGGCGGCGCGTCTCACGTGGATGTCCTCCCGAACGGTCGTTTGACGTCACCTGCGGCCCGACGGCCGGATCGTCAAGAGGTTCAGCCCTTCCAGGCCGGCGCGCGCTTCTCCATGAAGGCCTTCACGCCCTCGCGGTAGTCCGGCGTCTTCGACATCTCGACCAGCAGCGACTCGGCCTCGCGCACCGCGCTGGCGGCGTCGCGGTGAAGGTCGCGGTAGATCTGGCGCTTGGTCTCGCGCGCCGAGCCGGGGGCGACATTGGCCGCGAGGCTGCGGGCATAGGCCATCACCTCGTCCATCAGCCGGTCGGCCGGAACGATGCGGTTCAGGAAGCCCATCCGGTCCGCTTCCTCGGCGGTGAACACCCGGCTGGAGAGCAGGATGTCGTTGGCGAAGGTCAGGCCGATGATCCGAGGCAGGATCCACGAGAGGCCATACTCCGCCGGGAAGTTGTAGCGGCCGTGGGCCGCCGTGAACTTCGCGCCGGGCACAGAGAACCGCAGGTCCGCATAGGCCGCCAGGACGAGTCCCACGCCCGCCGCCGCGCCGTTGATCGCCGCGATCACCGGCTTCGTCAGACCGAAGTGGTAGGCGAAGGTCGCATCGAATTCCTCGTGCACGCCGTAGCCCGGCTCGGCGATGTCGTCCGGCGTCCCGGCGTCGTACTGGCCGCGCGCCGAGTGGCCCTCCAGCGCCTGGAGGTCGGCGCCGGGGCAGAAGGCGCCGCCTTCCGGATCGCCCGTGACGACGATCACGCGGACAGCCGGGTCCTTGTCGGCTTCGCGCAGGATCCAGCGGTACTCGGTGTGCATCCGCCCGGTCCACGCATTGCGGCGCTTCGGGCGAGCCAGCGTGACGAGCGCGATCCCGTCGGCGACATCGTAGCGGGTGGCCTTGAGTTCCATGCCCGCCACTATGCCACCCGGAAGCGCAGGATGAAGCCGTTCCAGAGGTCGTCGTCCCGGTCGAGTTCGTCGACCGGGCCGTCGGCGGCCTCTGCGGCGACCCTGCGCCAGAACGCCAGCGCGCCGAGATTCCGGCGCGCCACCGCCAGCTCCCACTGGCCGGGACGCGGCGCGATGGCGGCCAGCGCCGCCGCGCGGCCGACGCCGCCCCGGCGGTGCTTCCGGACTACGAAGAACTCGGCGACCGCGTGGTCCAGGGGCAGGCCGGCGTGGCTGTGCCGGTTGAGCAGGACGAGCCCGGCGATGTGGCCGTCCGCGCGGATCAGGAACGGCTCTCGGTCCGGATCGGTCCAGTAGGCGTCCAGGTGGGGGTACGCCTTGAAGAGGCCGTCCTCGCCCAGCTCGCCACGCGCCGTCCCGGCCCACTGCTCCGTGAAGTCGTAGGTGTAGAGCTGAAACAGGTTCGACATCGCGCCGTGTCGGTCAGGACCGGCCGGCTCCAGGATCACGTCCGCCATGACGTCGCCCCCAAACGCAAAAGGCGCAGCGTCGCCGCTGCGCCTCCGCAATCTACACCGGATCAGGGCGCTCAGGCGCCCAGCGACCCTTGGTCCACCTTGAAGCCCGGGCCCATCGTCGACGAAAGGCTGATCTTCTTGATGTAGGTGCCCTTGGCGCCCGACGGCTTGGCCTTGTTGAGGGCGTCCACCAGGGCCTTCACGTTGGCCTGCAGCGCGTCCTCGGTGAACGAGGCCTTGCCGATGCCGGCGTGGATGATGCCGGTCTTCTCGGTGCGGAACTCGATCGAGCCGCCCTTGGCGTCCTTCACGGCCTGGCCGACGTTCGGCGTCACGGTGCCGACGCGCGGGTTCGGCATCAGGCCGCGCGGGCCCAGCACCTTACCGAGACGGCCCACCAGGGCCATCATGTCGGGCGTGGCGATCACGCGGTCGAAGTCCATGAAGCCGCCCTGGATCCGTTCCACCAGGTCCTCGGCGCCCACGACCTCGGCGCCGGCCGCCTTGGCTTCCTCGGCCTTGGCGTCCTTGGCGATGACGGCGACGCGGACGTCGCGGCCGGTGCCGGACGGCAGGGCCACCACGCCGCGGACCTGCTGGTCGGCGTGACGCGGATCGACGCCCAGGTTCACGGCGATCTCGACGGTCTCGTCGAACTTGGCGTTGGCGTTGGCCTTCACGAGCTTCACGGCGTCGGCCAGCGGGTGCGTGGCCTGCGTATCGCCGGTCCACGCCTTCATGCGCTTGGGTTGCTTGGCCATGGCGCTCAGGCCTCCACGATCTGCAGACCCATCGAGCGCGCGGAGCCCTCGATGATCTTGGCGGCGGCCTCGACGTCGTTCGCGTTGAGGTCCTTCATCTTCTTCTCGGCGATCTCGCGCAGCTGGGCGCGGGTGATCTTGCCGGCGCTGTCACGGCCGGGCTTCTGCGAGCCCGACTTCAGCCCCAGCGCCTGCTTGATGAAGTAGCTGGCGGGCGGGGTCTTGGTGACGAAGGTGAACGACTTGTCCTGGTAGACCGTGATCACGGTCGGAAGCGGCGTACCCTTCGCTTCCTTTTCGGTGCGGGCGTTGAACTCCTTGCAGAAGCCCATGATGTTGACGCCGCGCTGACCCAGCGCCGGCCCGATGGGCGGCGAAGGCGTGGCGGAGCCCGCGGGCACCTGCAGTTTGATATAGCCCAAGATCTTCTTGGCCATCTTTGCTCCTCAGTGGCTCATGCGAGCCGGTTTGAGCCGTGGTGCGGGGTTACGACAGCCGCCCCCTCCCACGGATTTGATGTCACGGTCGTGACAGCCCGCGGACGCAGAGCGCCGCGAGGCGCGCGCATCTAGCAGCAAAGGGCCCAGGGCACAACCGCGGGCGGTCAGCCCGGCCGCCGGACCCAGAACTGGTACATGCCCATGAAGGTGAGCGGGTTGGCGCGCTCGAAGGCGTCCCAGTTGGCGAGATCCAGGCCGTTCGGGTCCGCAGGATAGGCGGCGCGGTAGGCGGGCATCGCCCCGCCGACGGAGACGAAGCCCAGGAACTCCAGCCCCGTCTCGGCCAGCATGCGGCGGATGTCGGCGATCTCGTGCTCGTGCTCCTGCACGTGCATCACCAGGTCGCGCAGCGTGCTGGCGGCGTAGAAGTCGGTGGTGTCCATCGCCGCCTTCAACGGGTCGCCGTCCGGGGCGGCCACGATGGCCTGCCTCAGCTCGCGCAGGGTTTCGGGCGTGTATGTCTGCGCCAGCGCCTTGGCGGGCGCCCAGCGCGCCCGCGCGCGCCGGCTGTAGAGGCCGAGCTTCATCAGACCGCCCGACCGAAGCCGGCCTGCGAGGACGCGCGCGCCTTCGAACGGATCCGACAGGTGATGCAGCACGCCGCTGCACTCGATCACGTCGAACGTCCGTCCGGTGGCGCCCAGCTCCAGCAGATCCGCCTGCGCGTAGGTGAAGTTCGCGAGCCCCGCCTCGCGGGTCTTGCGCAGCGCATAGGCGAGGCTGGCGCGCGAAAGGTCGACCGCCAGCACCTTCGCGTCCGGGCCGTAGCGCTGACCCGCATGGATCGCGTGGAAGCCGGTGCCGCAGCCTGCGAACAGCACCTCGGCCGCCGGCGGGATCGCGCGGCCCATGATGCCGGTCGCGGCCGGCAGGCGGGTGACCCGCCGCCAGCGCGGATAGGGGTTCGCCTCGTACTGGCTGCGGACCGCCTCGGAAACGCCGCCGCGAATGGGCGTCAGCGTCGGCAGGCCGGCGGCCAGAGCCCGCTCGTCCCGGACGTTGGCGAGCTGCTCGCGCAGCACATCGGCCACGCCCCCCGTCCACCCCCGTTCGAGCAGCGCTTCGGCGCCGGGCACGTCCGACAGCGCCCTGTAGCAGCCCAGGATCATGACCTCGTCCGGGGTGAGCCGATCGATCCGCGCGGCCAGGCGATCGACCAGCTGCCGCTCGATGGCGTCCTGCGCCCAGCAGTACTCGTTGAGGAAGCACTGGATCGCCAGCGCCGGCAGGATCGGCTTCAGCGCCTCCACCTCGTTCCCGAACAACAGGCGCCGGCGGATCGTCGTCAGCCGGCCCTCCAGCCAGTACGGATAGGCCGGCGTGGACGTCAGCACCTCGGCCAGCAATCCGTCCGAGGCCACGGCCGCGTCGCTGGCGGGCCAGTTGTAGCGCAGGTGCACGATCGCCGGCTGGCCGGACGGCTGCACGCCGCGGGCGCCGCGGCGCAGGTCGGCCCAGACGGCCGCGCGGGCCCGCGGCGCCTTCCAGTCTTCGAGGCTGCCCAGGGACGTCTCCTGCACGTCCGGCGCGGCCGCCGCCCGCGGCGACGGCTTCTGGGCCCAGAACATGTACATCCGCGCGAAGGTCCGGGGGTTCTGCGCCTCGAACTGCTCCCAGCCGTTCAGGTCCAGGCCGGCCGGGTCATGCGGAAACGCCGCCCGGTACATCTTCATGACCGCATCGGGCACGATGAAGCCCAGGAAGACGAGCCCGTTCTCGTCGAGCATCCGCCGCAGGTCGGCGAAGTTCATCTGATGCTCCTGCACGTGCATCAGAAGGTCGCGGCAGGACGAGGTGGTGTAGAAATCCCGGGACGCGGCGGGCCAGCGCATCGGGTTGCTTTCCGGCCAGCCCAGGATGGCCTGCCGGAGCTCGCGCACCGTTTGCGGCGTGTATTGCCGCGCCAGCTCCTGCCCGGCCCGCAGCCCCTGGCGCGCCGTCGAGCTGTACAGGCCGATGTTCACGAGACCGCCCGGCTTCAGCGTCCGGCAGATCGCCCGCGCGCCCTCGAAGGGGTCGGACATGTGGTGGAGCACGCCGACGCAGGTGACCACATCGAAGGCTTCGGGATAGCGCTCCGGCAGTTCCAGGATGTCGCCGTGCACGTACTCGATGCCGGCGATCCCCTCCTCCCGGGTCTTGCGGGCCGCGTAGGCGAGGCTCCGCCGGCTGAGGTCGACGGCGACCGTCCGGCCGGCCGCCAGGTACTCGTGCGCCTGGATCGCCTGTCGCCCCGTGCCGCAGCCGGCGACGAGCACCTCGGCGCGCGGCGGCAGAGGCCTGCCGTGGATGTGCGTGGCGAAGCCCACCTTCGGCGCCCGCCGCCACCGGGGATACGGATGGGTCTCGTACTGCGACCGGACGTTCGAGGAGACCCCGGCGCGGATCTCCGTCACGGCCGGAAGCGTCTCGGCGATCTCGCGCTCGATCCGCACGGCGCCGATCTGCTCGAACAGCACCTCTTCCACGGGCCCCGTCCAGCCCTTCGCCAGGAAGTCGTCGGCGGCCGGCAGGTCCGACAGCAGCCGGTAGCAGGCCAGCGCCATCGTCTCCTCGGGCGTGAGGTCGGCGCCACGGGCTTCGAGCGCGGCCACGGCCGCCGTTTCCTCGGGCCCCTCCTTCCAGGCGTATTCGTTGAGCTGGCACTGGATGGCCAGCGCGCCGAGGAAGCGCTCTGTTCCAGGGGTGGCGGGGGCGAAGAGCAGGGTCCGGCGGATGGCCGTCATCCGCCGCTCGTACCACTCCGGGAAGACCGCGAAGCTCTTGAGGCTCTCGATCAGAAGCTCGTCGCGGCTCGCCGCCGCGAGGTCGGACGGCCACGTCTGGCGCAGGATCTCCACGGCGCGGAAGACGTAGTCCTCCAGGGCTCCGCGCTCGCGGAACCCGGCGACGAGGCTTCGGCGCTCCTCTTCGAACTCGTCCATGGCGGCGGGGCGGGCCCGGCGCTAGCCGATCTTCTCGACCTGGCCGTATTCGAGCTCGACCGGCGTCGCGCGGCCGAAGATGGAGACGGTGACGCGGAGGCGGGCGCGTTCCTCGTCGACCTGCTCGACCGATCCGTTGAAGCTGGCGAACGGCCCGTCGGTGACGCGCACCTGCTCGCCGATCTCGAAGGTGATGGTCGGCTTCGGCCGCTCCACGCCCTCCTCGATCGTGCCGATGATGCGCTCGACCTCCTTTTCGGACACGGGGATCGGCTTGGACCCGCTGCCCAGGAAGCCGGTGACCTTCGGCGTGTTCTTGATGAGGTGGTAGGCCTCGTCGGTCAGTTCCATCTTCACGAGCACGTAGCCCGGGAAGAACTTGCGCTCGGCGTTGATCTTCCGGCCACGCCGGATCTCGACCACGTCCTCGGTGGGCACGAGCACCTCGGAGAACTGCTCTTCCAGCCCGTGCTGGCGGGCCTGGTCGAGGATCGACTCCTTCACCTTCTTCTCGAAGTTCGAGTAGGCGTGGACGATGTACCACTTGTGGCGCGGGTTGCCCTTGGCGGGCGCGGTGGCGGCTTCAGACATGTGCAGTTATCCGGTCGCGAGCTTGAGCAGCCACGTGATGGCGGTGTTCAGGACCCAGTTGACGACGAAGAAGAAGATCGCCGCCAACACCACCATGATCGCCACCATCACGGAGGTGATCCAGGTTTCCTTGCGGCTGGTCCAGGTGATCTTGCGGGCCTCGGCGCGGACTTCGGCGGCGAAGCGGGGAAGGTTGCGGAGCCCTTCGATCAGGCCGCCCTTCTTGGGCGCGGCGGCGGCGGCCCCCGGCGTCGCCATCGCGGCGGCGGTCTTGGCGGCGCGCTCGCGGATGGCTTGCGGGCTCGGTTTCCTGGCCATGCGGCTCTTCAAACTCTCATCTGGAGCCCGCGGCCGCGGCGCTCCGGTTCCTGTGGTCGGACTTATATAGGGTGGCAGGAGTGGAGGGACTCGAACCCCCGGCCCTCGGTTTTGGAGACCGATGCTCTACCAGCTGAGCTACACTCCTTCGCTCACCCTCCCCGACGTCCTCGAGGCCTGCTTCTTCCGGCTTCCGGGGGAACACCCGTCGCCGCGCGTGGCGGCTAGAAAAGCAGACTCCAACGATGTCGGGTAGGACGCAGGCGTATGACGCAACGGCGCGGCCGTTTCAAGGGGCTTCACCGGGATCGAAGGCGGGGGCGAGGCGTTGAGGCGTCATGCCCCGCACCCACGACGACGCCTACAATCGCGACGAGGACCAGAAGCCCCGGGAGGGCGCCTCTCCGCGCGCAGCCTCCGAACCGGAGGGGTCCGAGGGCTCGGCGCGAAGCGCCAAGACCTTCACCGACCCGGCCAGCGGCGGCGGCCAGAAGCCGGGTCATTCCCCGAACCGGGCCGAGACGGACCTGACCGAGGGCGCCCCGCATCGCCACAAGCCGTAGCGCTCAGCGCGAACGGTCGCCGATGCTGACGCGGCCGCCGCCGGACACGGACTTGCGGACCTGGCCGGTCACCTCCCGCACGCGGACGCCCCCGAGGCCCGAGATCGAGGCGTCGAGGTCGCGGGCCGCGCCGCCGTACTCGACCGATCCGACGCCGGACACGGAGGCGCGGATGAGGTTGGCGCGGCCGTTCTCCATGCCGATCTTCCCGACCCCCGACACGCGCGCCTGAACGTCGCCGTTCACCTCGGCCACCTGCACGTTCCCGGCGCCCGAGAGACGGGCGTCTAGGCCGTTGCGCACGCGCGTCGCATGGACGTCGGCGGCGCCCGACAGATGCAGTTCCAGGCGGTCGGACGCGCCCATGCGGATCGAACCGGCGCCCGACTCGTGGATCTCGGCGGCGCCAGCCACGTCGGCGATGGTCCAGGCGCTGCACCCCGAGTTGGACAGCTCCAGGCTGCTGGAGCGGCCGATGGCGCCCACCACCGCGCCGCTGGCGGAGAGGGAGACGCTGCGCGGCGTGTGGATCACGACCTGCGGCATCTCGTCGTAGTCGACCCGACCGACGCCCCGCACCCTGACGTGCGGACGGGCCGACAGGGCGTCGCAGCCGCGGATGCGGCGGTGAAGCCCGCCGTCCACGACCACGCGGCCGCCCTCGCTGCGGACGGCGAGCGGGAGCGCGGCGTTGGGCCTGACCACCTCCACCCTGACATCCGACCGGTCGGCGGGCACGACGGTCACGCGCGCCACGGCGTCCTTGATCTCGACCGAGGCGGCGTGCGCCGCGCCGGCCGAAGCCGCGACGATGGCCGCCGCGGCGGTCGTCAGTCGAACCGCTAGTCTCATCGCCCTCTCCCGCCCAGGTTCGAAGCGAGGCTAGGGCGGGCCCGGGCAGGTCACAGCTTAATTCGGAGTCATGACGCCGTTGTCATGGAGCGCCGGCGCAACCGTCCGCCCGCCAGCAGCAGCCCGGCGATGATCAGCGCCCAGGTGGAGGGCTCCGGGATCGTCGTGACCCTGAGGGTGAAGGGCCGGCCGACGGCCTCGACGCCTGCGACCGCGAAGATCGTCGCCGCCTCGCGCCATTGCTCGCTGTAGACGCCCATCGGATCGTAGGTCACGCGGTCGTAGGGCGAGAGGCGCGTCGACCAGGATCGCGCTCCGACCGGAAGATAGATCGGATCGACCGTGTCGCCGCCCACGAAGTCGAACAACACCTCGCCGGCGTAGGTCTCGTAGTGCTGGCGCAGCTGGAAGTCATAGGCCCAGTGGGACTCTTCCCCGAACGGCTGGGGAGACGACCAGGTGACGATGTAGTCCCCGGCCGGCAGCCAGAAATCCGTGCTGGCCGAGGCGGCGGCGTGATCGCCCTGCGCCTGCCACACCCCATGGACGACGAGAACCTCGCCCGCCATCGCCGGGCTTCCGAAGACCAGGGCCGCCGCCAGCGCGGTCGTCGCAGCCCGTCGAAGTCGAGGCGCCCTCATGCGGAGTCCTCCTCAGGCCGCCATCCTTTCAGACGCCAACGCGCGAAGTGTTGATCCAGATCAGCGTCACCGCACGAAAAAGGCCGCCGGGGGATGCCCGGCGGCCCTGGTGTTCGCTCAAGCGGCCTTGCGGCTTACTTGATGATCTTGCTGACGACGCCCGAACCCACCGTGCGGCCGCCCTCGCGGATCGCGAAGCGCAGGCCCTGGTCCATGGCGATCGGCGTGATCAGTTCGACGTTCAGCTCGGCGTTGTCGCCGGGCATGATCATCTCCACGCCTTCCTTCAGCTTGATGATCCCCGTCACGTCCGTCGTGCGGAAGTAGAACTGCGGGCGGTAGTTCGTGAAGAACGGGGTGTGCCGCCCGCCCTCTTCCTTCGTCAGGATGTAGGCCTCGGCCGTGAACTCCGTGTGCGGCGTGATCGAGCCCGGCTTGCACAGCACCTGGCCACGCTCCACGTCCTCGCGCTTCGTGCCGCGCAGCAGCACGCCCACGTTGTCGCCCGCCTCGCCCTGGTCCAGCAGCTTGCGGAACATCTCCACGCCCGTGCAGGTCGTCTTCTGCACG
>NZ_JAEUMN010000175.1 GCF_016793225.1 Phenylobacterium sp. | reverse complement strand
GCCCAGCGCGCGAAGCAGCGCGGCGCGTTCGATCGTCAGCTTCATCTCAGTCCCGGCTCGCCATACGCACCCGGGCGAATCACCCGCGCCCGCGCGCGCCCCCGGTTCGAGGGACTAGCGACATTAGCGATTTCGTCGCCTTGCGAAAGGCCCGGCCAGACGGCAGGACGCCCCGCCGCGGGGACGGGGCGTCGAGGCTGTGGATATCTGGAAGGCTCAGGCCAGCCGGAGCGCGCGGCGACGGCCGCGGATCATGGTCCCCACTCCGCCGAACCCGAGGATCATCAGCGCCCAGGCGCCGGGCTCCGGGATGCCGGGGCCGACCACGGGCTCGTTGACCTGCGCAGAGAAGGAGACGTTGTCCAGGCCGAACGCCTCGTCACCGAAGCCCTGAAGGTTCGGATAGAGGAACTGGAAGGTGTTGACCCCCAGCACCGCGGTGAACGGCACCGTGATGGTGCGGAGCTGTCCCGAGCCGGTGACCGTCGTTCCGGCGGGGCCGGAGAAGCCCTCGCCGCCGCCGCCGCCCATGGCGAAGGTGCCGGTGAACACCGTCGCGCCGTTGATGATGAGGTTCAGGGTGTCGGTGCAGCAGTTGAACCCGTCAAGGGTGCGGAACCCGAGCAGGTCGAACGTCAGGAGCCCGTTGTTGGCCGACGTCGAGGCGCCGACCGAGGTCTGGGTGAGCGTCGCCGACGCCGCGCCGTTGCTGGACAGCTGGCCGAGGATGCCCGCGTCGCCGGAATTGGAGTCGGCCGAGATAGCCCACTCGGAACCGACGCCGGCGCCGAAATCCGTGCTGTAGGAGAACGTGGCCGCGCCCGCCGCACCAGCGGCTGCGCTCAGAGCTATGGCGGCGATCCCGCCGATAAGACGCTTCATTGAACACCTCCCAAGAATTGGCCGGTGTGTCCTGCCAGCCGGAGAGCAACCTTCACGCCCTTGGAAACAGACCGTCAATCGATGTCGCCTCTGGGGGGAAACCAAGCTCGCGGTCGCCGCTGCGGCCGGAGATGCGGGAGCGCCGACAACGAAGAACACCCCCCGGGTGGCCGGAGGGCGTTCCGTACGCGTTACTCAAGCCGGCGCCAGGGGCGCGGAGGCTCGCCCGCACCAGACAGCGGTGGCCGGATAAAATCAAGCAATTCAATCAGATGTGTCGGCTTCCCGACGCAGTCAGGCCCGGGTGTCGAGGCTGCCGCCCTGCTCGCCGTCGCTGCCCGCGCCGCCGTCGTAGGGGTTGGCGGCGGGCGCCGCGGCCGCCTCGGCCTTGGGGGCGTTGGCGCCCGAGCCCTTGGCCGCGACCACCACCATAGCGGGCCGCACCAGGCGGCCGAGCAGCTCGTAGCCGGCCTGCAGGGTCTGGATGACCGAGCCGGCGGCGACGTCGGCGTCGACCTGCTCCATCATGGCCTGGTGCTTGTGCGGGTCGAACTTCTCGCCCTTGCCGGGGCTGACCTTGGCCAGGCCGTTCTTCTCGAAAGCCGACAGGAGCTTCTTCTCGGTGAGCTCCACGCCCTCGATGAAGCTCTTCAGCTTGGAATCGCCGGAATCCGGCGGGTTGGAGGCGATGGCCAGCGAGAGGTTGTCGGCCACGTCCAGCAGGTCGCGGGCGAACTTGGTGATGGCGTAGGCCCGCGCGTCGTTCATCTCCCGCTCGGCGCGGCGCCGGGTGTTCTCGGCCTCGGCGGCGTAGCGCAGGACCTGTTCCTTCAGCGCCTGGACCTCGGCGAGCAGCGCGGGGACGTCGGCGTCGCCGGCTTCCTCGGGCGCACCGTCCACGGGGGTGTTGTCTTCGGACATCTCTTCTCTTCGGACCCTTGGTTCACTCGTGGCGCGCGGCGCCTATGCCTTCATCACCTGGCCAAGCACGCGGGCGGTGTAGTCCACCAACGGAATGATCCGGGCATAGTTCAGCCGGGCAGGGCCGATGACGCCGATGGCGCCGACGACCCTCTGCGCGCCCGTCATATAGGGCGCCGCGATCACAGCGGAACCCGAAAGGGAGAACAGGCGCGTCTCGGCGCCGATGAAGATGCGCACGCCCTCGCCGTCGCGGACGCCGTCGAGGAGCTGGATGAGCTGCTCCTTCTGTTCCAGATCCTCGAAGAGCGAGCGGACGCGCTCGAGGTCCTCCAGGGCCTCGCGGTCCTCGAGCAGGTTGGCGCGGCCGCGCACGATGAGGGCGCGGTCCTCGGCCTCGCCCCCGCTCCAGGCGGCCAGGCCGTCCTCGACCAGCCGCGCCGCCGTCTGGTCGAGCTCGCGCCGCGCCCGGTCCAGTTCGGCGCGCAGGTCGGTGCGCGCCTCCACGAGCGTCCGGCCCCGGAGCCGGGCGTTCAGGAAGTTGGACGCCTCCTGCAGGGCCGACGGGGTGACGCCCACCGGGAGCCGCATGATGCGGTTTTCCACGACGCCGTCGTCGAAGACCATGATCGCCAGCGTGCGGTCGCCGGAGAGCCGCACGAACTCCACGTGGGTCACGCCCGCATCCCGCATCGGCGTGACCACGATCCCGGCGCCGCCGGCGAGGCCCGAGAGGATGGCCGAGGCCTCGTTCAGGGCCTCCTCGTAGTTCCGGCCGTGCGCGCCCAGCCGGGCCTCGATGGAACGCCGGTCCTCCTCGGCGATGTCGCCCACCTCCAGGAGGCCGTCCACGAAGAGCCGCAGCCCGGCGTGGGTCGGCTGGCGTCCCGCGCTGACGTGGGAGGCGCCCAGGAGTCCGAGCTGCGTCAGGTCCTGCATGGTGTTGCGGATCGACGCGGGCGAGAGCGAGACCCCGCCCTTGGAGAGCGTGCGCGAGCCCACCGGCTCCCCCGTCTCCAGGTAGCTCTCGACGATCCGGCGGAAGATGTCGCGGGCGCGCGCGTCCATGTCGGCGAGCGAGGGGCCGCGGTTCAGGAACGGGGGGGTCACGGCGAGCGGTGTCTGCTGTGGGCCATGGTGCGTGTCCGTATAGTAGGATAAGCGCGGGTCCCGCCGGCGCAAGCTCGCGCCTGCCCCAAGTCCTCCGAGACCGAGATCCCCCCGAGACCATGCGACCGTCCGAACGCGCCCCCGACCTCCTCCGCCCGCTGACGCTCGAGACCGGCGTCACCCGCTATGCCGAGGGCTCGTGCCTGATCAGCGCCGGCCACACCCGGGTGCTGGTGACCGCGAGCCTCGAGGAGGGCGTGCCCGGCTTCCTGCGGGGCAAGGGCCAAGGCTGGGTCACGGCCGAGTACGGCATGCTGCCCCGCGCCACCCACACCCGCGGGCGCCGCGAGGCCGCGGCCGGCAAGCAGAGCGGCCGCACGCAGGAGATCCAGCGGCTGATCGGCCGCAGCCTGCGCGCCGTCACCGACCTGAAGGCCCTGGGCGAGCGGCAGATCACGGTGGACTGCGACGTGCTGCAGGCGGACGGCGGCACCCGCACGGCCTCGATCACGGGCGCCTGGGTCGCCCTGCGGCTGGCCACGCGCTACCTGCTGGACGAGGGGGTGATCGCCACCGATCCGATCCTGGACCAGGTGGCCGCGGTAAGCTGCGGCATCTTCGCCGGCACGCCGGTGCTCGACCTCGACTACGAGGAGGACTCCAACGCCGAGGCCGACGCGAACTTCGTGCTGACGGGATCGGGCGACATCGTCGAGGTGCAGGCGACGGGCGAGAAGCGCGGCTTCAGCCAGGCCGAGTTCGACGCCCTGTTCTCCCTGGCCCGCAAGGGCATCGGCGAGCTGTGCGCCCGGCAGCGCGACGCGACGGCCTGAGTCCCCGCGGCGGTCGACGCCGGATACGCAAACGGCGCCGCCCTCCCGGGTCGGCGCCGCCGGCGCTCGCAGATCCGGCCGAAGCCGGACGGTGCGCGATATCAGAAGAACACGCCGAAACGCATGGCCTGCGGAGGCAGGCGCTCGAGCTCGCGGGCGAGCGGGGCGAACAGCGCGTCCAGGAACTTTTCGATCCAGGCAGCCATTTTCGTGCTCCATGTTGCAGTGCAACGTGAGCGTCAGATAGGTCGCGCCCTCGTGGAAATCAAGGATTTCCTCCCTGGGTGAATAAATTGCGCTGCAATGCCGCAGGGAGCCGGGTGCGATGCAGCAATGCCGGCGGCCCGAGGCCGGGCGGCCCCTACTCCTCCATGTCGTCGGCGAGCGCGTCGTCGGGGCCGGGCTCGTAGACCAGCAGGTCGCCGGGCTGGCAGTCGAGTTCGCGGCAGAGGGCCGACAGGGTCGAGAAGCGCACGGCGCGGGCTTTCCCGGTCTTCAGGATCGAGAGGTTGGCGATGGTGACGCCGACGCGGTCGGCCAGTTCGGTCAGCGACATGCGGCGTTCGAGCAGCACGCGGTCGAGGCTCACGCGGATGGGCATGGTCGTGGGGCCTCAGATCGTCAGTTCGGCTTCGCGCCGCAGCCGCGCGCCTTCGCGGAACACCTCCGCCAGCACGAAGACCACGAGCACCGAGAACCAGGCGGTGAGGCTGAGGGTGGGCTCCTCCCGATCGACGCCCGGCAGCCAGGCGGACACGATCCAGAAGGCGTAGCGGCCGACCTCGAGGCCGGCGAGCATCAGGCCGATCAGGCGCAGGCGCGCCACGTTGTCGGGGTGGAAGGGGTCGCCGACGGTCAGCGTCGAGAAGATGCGGCGCAGCGCCGCCACGATGACCAGGACGCCCACGAGGTAGAGCGCGGCGCCGAACACGCCGGCCGCCATCGAGGGGCCGTTGTTGCGGATGAGGTCCGGCAGCGCCTTGGCGTCGCCTTCGGCGATCCGCGGCAGGACGTCGGGGTTGAAGCTCAGCAGCAGCGCCGCGAGCGCGATCAGGGACAGGACGCCGACGCCGATCCAGAGTGCGGCGAAGACGACGTCGAGGATGATCTTCAGGAAGCTCGAAACCGAGCCCGGACCCAAGGCGCGCATGCCCGTCAATGCCCCACGATTGAAGGGTTCGTCTGGATCCGCCGCGGCCGGGGCTCGCCCTTCGAAGGGCGCTCTCCAGCCCAGGCCGGGGCGGATCGGACGATCCTCATGACTCGTTGCGCCGAGTCTTAGAGGAAGGCGGCGCGGGCGGCGATGCTGAGGATCGGCGCGGCGGCCAGGACGACGATGAAGGTCATCGCGGTGCGGTCGAGGATGTTCATGGTCTTGGCGAACATTT
>NZ_JAEUMN010000169.1 GCF_016793225.1 Phenylobacterium sp. | reverse complement strand
GTCGCCAACGGCCTGCGGCCGCTCGAGAACCCGAAGGTGCGCGCCGGCGTCTGCCTCGATTGCCACTTCGGCAGCTCGCGACAGGGCCAGTTCGTCGATCACCGCATGATGGCCGCCGGCCATCCGCGGGTCGCCTTCGAGCTCGACCTGTTCTCCAGCATCGTCCAGCACTGGGACGTCGACGCCGACTACGTGAAGCGCAAGGGCTACGCGGGCGGCGTGAAGACCTGGGCCGTCGGGCAGGCCATGGCCCTCGACCGCGCGCTGTCGCTGTACGGCGAGGGCGGCAAGCACCAGGGGGCCTTCCCCGAGCTCTACTTCTTCGACTGCCACGCCTGCCACCGCGAGATCTCGGATGATCCGCGCGCCCGGCCGAAGTGGGAGGCCAACCCCGGACGCCCCATCCCGTCCGGCCAGCCGCCGTTCAACGACGAGAACATGATCATGCTGCAGGCCGCGGCGCGGGTGATCGCGCCCGGCCTGGCCCAGCGTCTCGAGGCGGACTCGCGGGCCTTCCACGCGGCGATGGCGCGGGACCGCGGCGAGTCGCTTCGCGCCGCCGCCCGGCTGGCCGCCACGTCCCGCTCGCTCGCCGACACGTTCGCGGCCCGGAGCTTCTCGCGCGCCGAGACGCTGGCGATCCTCGATGCGGTTCTGACGGGCGAGATCGCGCGCCGCTACACCGACTACACGGGTAGCGCGCAGGCCGTCATGGCGGCCGATACGCTCCTCAACGCTCTGGTGGCGGCCGGCCAGGCCGATCGCGGGGCCGTGGCGCGCGTCCGTCCGCTGCTCGACCGGGCCTACGCCCAGGTCCGGGATCCGAACAGCTACCGCCCGGAGGCCTTCCGCGCCTCCCTGGCTCAGGTCGCCCAGGCGGCGAGGTCGCTCAGATGAGATCAGTTCTGCGCTCGGCCGTGTGTGTGGCCGCTTTGGCGCTCGCGGCCTGCGGCGGCGGAGGCGGCGGAGGGGGCGGAACCGCGCCTGCGCCGCAGCCGCCGCCTCCTGCGCCCGGTCCGACCGCGGCGGGGGTCTACACCCTGCCGGCCCCGGTCGCCCTCACGAGCGCGGAAGTCCAGCAGATCATCGCCCAGGCCGTGGCCGAGGCCCGCGCCCGCAACCTGCCGTCCGTGATCGCGGTGACGGACCGCGTGGGCAATGTGCTGGCCGTCTACTCGATGGCCGGCGCGCGCGCGACCACGCGGCTTCGGGACGGCCCCTCCGGCACGAACCTCGACGCGCAGGGCGTCGTCGTTCCGGCCGCGGCGGCGGCCATCGCCAAGGCGATCACAGGCGCTTACCTTTCGTCGTCGGGCGGCAACGCCTTCTCGACCCGCACCGCCAGCCAGATCGTGCAGGAGCACTTCCCGCCGGCGCCCTCGGCCGTGGGGCTGGAGAGCGGGCCGCTGTTCGGGGTGCAGTTCTCCTCGCTTCCCTGCTCGGACGTCGTGAACCGCGGGGCGACGCTGGGCATCGGACCGCGCCGCTCGCCGCTGGGGCTGTCGGCCGATCCCGGCGGGTTCCCGATCTACAAGAACGGAACGCTCGTGGGCGGCGTCGGGGTCGTCGGCGACGGCGACTACGGCTTCGACCGCAACATCCTAGACGTCGACGCGGACGACGAGGAGAACATCGCCTACGCCGCCACCGTGGGCTTCGACGCGCCGGTCGACCAGCGGGCGGACCGGATCACCGTCGACGGCACGGCGCTCCGCTATTCCGACGCCTCGACGGGCACGCTCCGGACGACGCCGTCCAGCGCGCCGGCCTTCTCGACGCTGGGCGCGGCGGGCAGCTTCACGGCGGTCACCGGGTACTATGCCGGCGGCGCCGCTCTCGCCGGCCAGGCCTATGGCTCCGAGGCCTCGGGCCTCCGCCTGGCCACCTCGGCCGAGTTCTCGATCGCGGGCGCGATGGTGCTGAGCGACGGGACCGGATCGAACCGCTTCCCCATCCGCGGCGGCACCGACGCGGCCGACGGCCTGACGCCGCTCTCGGCGGCGGAATCGCGCGCCTTGCTCGAAGAGGCCTTCACGATCATGAGCCGGGCGCGGGGGCAGATCCGCCGTCCGCTCGACAGCCGCGCCGAGGTCACGATCACCCTGGTCGACAGCCGCGGCCAGATCCTGGGCATCGTGCGTTCGCCGGACGCGCCCGTGTTCGGCATCGACGTCTCGGCCCAGAAGGCGCGTTCGACCAACCTGTTCTCGGGAACGTTCGCCGCCAGCACGCTCTCGGCCGACCCGAGCGCCGACGTGCGCAGCTTCGTGCAGCGCACGCGCGACTTCTTCGGCAACGCCAACGCCCTCACGGGCCAGAACGCCATCACGCCGCGGGCCATCGGCAACCTGCATCGGCCCTACTTCCCGGACGGCGAAGTTGGCCGCCCGCCCGGTCCGCTGTCGCGGCCGATCAGCCAGTGGAGCCCGCTCTCCACCGGGCTGCAGTCGGCCCTCATCATCGGCAACATCGGCCAGCACCTGGGCTTCGTGCTGGGCGCCAACGCCGACACGCCGGCGCGCTGCACATCGCTGCCCGAGGTGGCGCCGGGCCAGAACCGCCTGCAGAACGGCCTGCAGATCTTCCCGGGCGGCGTGCCGATCTACCGGGGGAACCGTCTCGTCGGCGCCATCGGCGTGTCGGGCGACGGCATCGATCAGGACGACATGATCGCCTTCCTGGGCACGCACAACGGCGGACTGAAGGTCGGCGGCAGCGTCGGTAACGCTCCGGTAGCGATTCGCTCCGACACCCTGTTCGTGGGTCCAACGAATACGCGCCTGCGCTACGTGGGCTGTCCGTTCGCGCCGTTCCTCGACACGAACGATCAGAACGCGTGCCAAGGGAAATAAGGCATGCGACGCGCTCAGCTTCTCGCCTTTGTCGCCTTCGCCGCCCTCGCGGGGCAGGCTGAGGCTGCGGCGAAGGCCGGGGCCGAGGCGAACGGCGGCCTCAGCATCGATGACATCCTGCAGCGGACCTGCGGCCCGGGGCCGACGGCCTTCCGCAGCATCGACGACCTTCTCGCGGACGCCGGGGTGGCCGGCGGCGCCGTCTCGGCCGTCGCGCTCGCGAGCAACGCCGCCGCGCAGGAGCACAGTTCGCCGCCGCCTCCGGCCGCGGCCGAACTCGAGACCACGGCTCCGGCCGACTCCCTGCCGCCCCCGGCGGACGCGGCCCCGCTCGAGGGACGACGCCGGCCTGGCAGGGTCGAGGAGTATCCGGAAGAGATCCAGCAGACCAACCCCGGCGCGGTCCGTGCGCCCCCGCCGGAGGCGTTCCCGAAGGACGAGTTTCCGATACCGGACCGCTGGCGCCTGGCCGGCGCGCTGGGCGTCACCAAGCCGCGGTGGTGGGATCCCTACAACCAGAACTTCTGGAAGGGCGATATCCCGATCGCGGGCACCGAGAACCTGTTCCTGGCGCTGACGGCGATTTCGGACACCGTCGTCGAGCCGCGCAGCTTCCCGATCCCGGTGTCGGTGCAGACGACCTCCCGGGCGGGCAGCCTCGACATCTTCGGGCGCAACACCTCGCTGGTGCTGGCCCAGACCTTCATCGTCGCGGGCTCGATCATCAAGGGCTCCACGGCCTACATGCCGCCGGAGTACGAGGTGCGCGTCGCCCTGGCGTTCCAGGACAACTACGTCGACGTGCCCGAGAAGCGGGTCCTTTACGTCGAGCCCAGCCGCAAGACGCACCGGAACGACGCGTTCATCGGCGTGCAGGAGCTGTTCGTCGACTACCACCTGCGCAACGTCGGCGCGCGCTACGACTTCGACTCGGTGCGCGTGGGGATCCAGCCGTTCTCCAGCGACTTCCGGGGCTTCCTCTTCCAGGACAACCAGCTCGGGGTGCGCTTCTTCGGCAACCGCGACAACAACCGCATCCAGTACAACCTGGGCGCCTTCTGGCGCGTCGAGAAGGACACGAACTCCGGCCTCAACGACCTGACCCAGCGCCTGCGCGACGACTGGGTGTTCGTGGCGAACGTCTATCGTCAGGACCTGCCCGTGCCCGGCCTGACCTCGCAGCTGACCGTGGTCCACAACCGCAACCGCGAAGGCGACGAGATCTACGTCGACAAGAACGGGTTCCCGCAGCGCCCGGCGCTCCTGGGCACCCTCCGGGGCCGGGACTACGACGTGACCTACCTGGGCTACAACGCCGACGGGCACTGGGGCCGCTACAACATCACGGCGTCGGCCTACTACGCGTTCGGCGAGGACCGGCGGTCGATCTTCACCGACCGCCAGGCCAAGATCCGCGCCTTCTTCCTGGCGGCCGAGCCGTCGATCGACTTCAACTGGATCCGGGTGCGCGGCTCGTTCCTCTACGCCTCGGGCGACAAGAACCCGTACGACAACACCGAGCGCGGCTTCGACTCCATCTTCGAGAACCCGCAGTTCGCCGGGTCCGACACCAGCTACTGGATCCGCCAGACGATCCCCTTCGCGGGCGGCGGCCGCGTCATCGGCGTCAATGCCCGCAACGGCGTCCTGAACAGCCTGCGCGCCTCCAAGGAGGAAGGGCAGTCGAACTTCAACAATCCGGGCACGACCCTGTTCGGCGGCGGCGCCGACTTCGACGTGACCCCCGAGCTGCGGCTCTCGGCCAACGTGAACCACATCGGGTTCGTCAACACGACGATCGTCCAGAACCTGCGCCAGGAAGGCTCGATCCCCAAGTCGCTGGGCTGGGACGCTTCGCTGTCGGCGATCTGGCGCCCGCACATGACGCAGAACATCGTCTTCCGGGCGTCGGGGGCGGTGTTCGACGCCGGCAAGGGCTTCAAGGACCTGTTCAGCAACGCCGGCCGGGACGACCAGTACTACTCCATCCTGCTCAACGCGATTCTCACCTTCTAGGGTCAAGATGCTGAAATCCGGGAAAAAATGGCTGAGGCTGGGAGCGCTGATCGCGCTGACCGTGGTCGCGCCCCTTTCCCTGAAGGCGGCCGAAGGCGAGAAGCCCGTGAAGCGCAGCTACGTCATGGCGCCGGCGGCCAAGCTGGGCATGACCGACGCGGAGGCCGATGCGGCGTCGAAGGGCTGCGTCTCGTGCCACACCGACTCCGACGCCAAGACCATGCACGTGAGCCAGGCGGTGAAGCTGGGCTGCACCTCGTGCCACGGCGGGGACGCGACCGCCATCGCGCCGGCCGGCCTCGCCAAGACGTCGCCCGAGTACGCGCGGATCCGCGACAAGGGCCACGTGCTGCCGAAGTACCCCAAGACCTGGCACTACCCGAGCTCGGCGAACCCCAAGGCCAGCTACACGCTGCTGAACAAGGAATCGCCCGAGTTCGTCCGCTTCGTGAACCCGTCGGACTACCGCGTCGCGCGGCTCGCCTGCGGCGCCTGCCACATGGAGATCATCGAGCGGGCCGAGCGGTCGCTGATGTCGACCGGCGCCATGCTCTGGGGCGGCGGCTCGTACAACAACGGGATCCTGCCCTTCAAGAACTACGTCCTGGGCGAGGCCTACACCACGCATGGCGAGCCGGCGCGGCTGGTGTCGCCGGGCAACCCGCCCGGGAAGGTCACGCCCGAGCAGGCCAAACGCGGCGCGCTGCCCACCCTCTACCCGCTGCCCACGTGGCACGTGGTGCCCCCCGGCGACATCTTCCGGGTGTTCGAGCGCGGCGGCCGCAACATCAACACCCAGTTCGCCGAAGTGGGCCTGCCCAACGCGAACGGCGCGTTGCAGCGCCTCGAGGAACCCGGCCGGCCCGACCTGAAGCAGTCGAACCGCGGTCCCGGCACCGGCCTGCGCGTGGCGATCCCGGTGCTGAACATCCACAAGACCCGCCTGAACGACCCCTTCATGTGGTTCATGGGCACCAACGACCAGCCGGGCGACTACCGCACGTCCGGATGCGGCGGCTGCCACGTGGTCTACGCCAACAACCGCCAGCCCCACGCCAGCCTGACCTGGGCGCCCTACGGCCGCGACGGCCAGTCGGCGCAGGTCGATCCCACGATCAGCAAGGAAGAGTCCGGGCACCCGATCAAGCACGCGTTCACGCGCGCCATTCCGACGGCCCAGTGCATGAACTGCCACATGCACCAGCCGAACATGTTCGTGAACACCTACCTCGGCTACACGATGTGGGACTACGAGTCCGACGCGCCGTTCATGTGGCCCGAGCGCCAGAAGTATCCGACGGCCGAGGAGATCCGGAAGGTCCTGGACCGCAACCCGGAAGGCGCCGCGCCGCGCGGCAAGTGGGCCGACCTGGACTTCCTGCGCAACGTCTTCGACTTGAACGCCAAGCTGAAGGACACCCAGTTCGCGGACTACCACGGCCACGGCTGGAACTTCCGCGCCATCTTCAAGCGCGACCGTGAGGGCAACCTCCTCGACGCCGAGGGCAAGATCGTCTCGAACGACGATCCCGAGAAGTTCGTGCGCAAGGACGCGCCCAAGTTCACGCCCGCCGGCCAGAACAGCCCCGGCAAGGCGGTCCACATGATGGACATCCACGCCGAGAAGGGCATGCAGTGCGCCGACTGCCACTTCGCCCAGGACAGCCACGGCTCGGGCCTGATCTATGGCGAAGTCGCCAACGCCGTCGAAATCCGCTGCAAGGACTGCCACGGCACGGCCGACGCGTACCCGACCCTGAGGACCTCCGGCCCCGCGGCCGACGAGAAGGGCAACGACCTGTCCCTGCTGCGCAACCCCGACGGTCAGCGCCGGTTCGAGTGGGTCGAGCAGGATGGCCGCCGCGTGCTCGTCCAGCGCTCGCTCCTCGACCCCAAGCTGGAGTGGCGGGTGAAGCTGGTGAAGGACAGCGTCAGCCGCGGCAACCCGGACTTCAACGCGAAGGCCGCCCGCGCCAAGCTGATGGGCAAGATCAGCCAGAACGGCCGTCCGTTCACATGGGGTCCCGGCGTGGCCGCCGGCGAGCGCGCGCACAAGGACGAGGAGATGGAGTGCTTCGCCTGCCACACGGCGTGGACCACGGCGTGCGCGGGCTGCCACCTGCCCATCGAGGCCAACTGGGAGGCCAAGGTCCACAAGTACGAGGGCGAAACCACCCGGAACTATGCGACCTACAATCCGCAGGTGGCGCGCGACGAGATGTACCAGCTCGGCAAGCACATGACGACGAAGGGCGCGACCATCGCCCCGGTGCGCTCGTCGTCGGCGCTGGTGCTGTCCTCCACCAACGTGAACCGTGAACGCATCTACGTGCAGCAGCCGCCGATCGCGGCCTCGGGCTTCTCCAGCCAGGCGTTCGCGCCGCACTTCCCGCACACGGTGCGCACGACCGAGACCAAGACCTGCACGGACTGCCACGTCTCGGCGGCGAACGACAACAACGCCATCATGGCCCAACTGCTCCTGCTCGGGACCAACTACGTGAACTTCGTGGGCCAGAACGCCTGGGTCGGGCTGGACGGGGGGATCGAGGCGGTCCGGGTCAGCGAGTGGAGCGAACCGCAGGCGGTCTTCGGCTCGTACCTGCACCGATACGCCTATCCCGACTTCTATAAGGACCACGTCGAAGGCCACGGCCGCGAGATCAAGACCCGGGTGCGCGGGGCTCCGTTCGCCAAGGGCCTGAAGGGCGGCGAAGAGGACGGCGCGGAGTGGATCCGCAACATCGTCCACAAGTCGGAAGGCCCCGCCCGCTGCCTGCAGATGCGCGGCGAGTACATGTTCGTCGCCGAAGGGAAGGGCGGCTTCCGCGTCTATGACATCGCGAGCGTGGCCAACAAGAGCGTCTCGCAGCCGGTCATCACCGCGCCGTTCTCGTCCGTGGGCCACGACACGCGCGTGGACTCCGCGAACGCCACCTGCATGGCGCTGCCGACCAACCAGAACATCGCGCCGCTTCGCAACGAGGCGATGCAGAAGATGATGGTGCCGAACCCGTTCACGGGCGGCCAGTCGAGCCTGCTCGAGGTGAACCAGGAGCAGAAGTTCCATCCGATCTACTCGTACGCCGTCATCACCGACGCCGAGGAAGGTCTGATCCTGGTGAACGTGAACACGCTGGCCGACGGCGATCCGCGGAACAACAAGCTGAAGCGGGCCGCGACCTGGAACGGCGGCGGCGTCCTGCGCGGCGCGCGCCACATCACCCTGGGCGGGCACTACGCCTACATCGCCGCCGACGCGGGCCTGGTCGTGGTCGATCTGGATGACCCGCTCAAGCCGCGGCACGTCACGACGGTCGCCCTGCCGGACGTGCGGGCCTCGGCCCTGCAGTTCCGCTACCTCTGGGTCACGACCCAGCGGGGCCTGGAAGTGCTCGACGTGACCAAGCTGGACCAGCCGAAGCTTGTCGAAGGCGCGACGGTTCCGATCGCCGACGCTCGCCGCGTCTACATCGCGCGCACCTACGCCTACGTGGCGGCCAAGCGCGAGGGCCTCGTCATCGTCGACGTGACCCGGCCGGAGCGACCGCGCGTCTACCAGAAGTTCGACGCGGGCGGACAGCTCAACGACGCCGAGGACGTGATCGTCGCCTCCACCAACGCGTCGGCCTTCGCCTACGTCGCCGACGGCCGCAACGGCCTGAAGGTGCTGCAGATCACCAGCCCCTCCAGCCAGCCCAACTTCTACGGCTTCTCGCCGGCGCCGAAGCCCGAGCTCATCGCCTGGGCGAAGACGCCGATGCCGGCGCTGGCGCTGTCCAAGGGCCTGGACCGGGATCGCGGCGTGGACGAGACCGGCTACCAGATGGCCATCTTCGGCCGCCTGGGCTCCCGGCCGTTCACGCGGCCCGAGATGGAGCGCTTCTTCACCGACCGTTGGGGCCGGCCGTACCGCGTCACCGACGAGGCGGACATGAGCGCCTGGCTGGGCGTTCCGGTCAGCGAGGCTGCCGCCGGGCGCTAGGCGCGTTCCGCCGAGGATAGGGCGCACCCGGGTCGCGGCGAACCTCCCCGCGGCTCTGCGCCTTCGAGCTTGACAACGGCCGGCGCCGGTTCGCACCCTGGGCTGGGGAAGAGGCGCAGTCGGGAGGCCGCGCGATCATCGACCCTGCGCATGAGACGGCGACGTCGGACGACCACGGCGCGCCTCCGAAGGCGAGCTTCCGCATCAAGCTGTTCTACGGTCTGGGCTCAGCCGCTCCGGGCGCGTTCAATGCGCTCGGCGCCCTGGCGATGTTCTTCTACAACCAGGTGGTCGGGGTCCCCGCCGTGGTGGTGGCGCTGGCCCTGTCGGTCACGGTCTTCTCGGACGCACTGATCGACGTGCTCATCGGCAACGCGTCGGACCAGACGCGCACGCGCTGGGGCCGTCGGCACCCATTCCTCGTCGCGGGACTGTTTCTGATCCCCGTCGCCATCTACTTCCGATGGCATCCGCCGCAGGACTGGGCGGCGGACCAGATGTTCTGGTACGTCCTGGCCACCGGCCTGTTCCTGAACGTGAGCTTCAGCGTCTTCGAGATCGCCAGCAACGCGCTGGGTCCGGAGCTTGCGAAGGCGTATCACGACCGCACCGTGCTGATCAGCTACCGGTGGATGATCGGCGCCGCGACGTCGGGCGTGGCCACGGTCCTGATATACGGCGTCTTCCTGCGTGCGACGCCGGAGTACCCCGTCGGACAGCTGAATCCGGCGGGATACGGGCCGCTGTCCCTGACCATCTCGGCCATCGTCGCGGCTTCCATATTGGCGATGGCCCTGGGCACCCGCCACGCCATCCCACGCCTGTTCCAGCCGCCCAGGATCGCAGATCGGATCAGCCTGCGGGTGCAGGCGGGCAGGGTGATCCGGGCGCTGAGCAACCGGAGCTTCCTCGTCGCCGTCACGGCCGGCGTCTTCGCGGGCATAACGCTGGGCATGGAGAGCGGGCTGAGGCTCTACTTCTACACCTTCCTTTGGGGGCTGAAGTCAGGCGACATTCTCGTGCTGTCCCTGCTCGCTATCCCGCCGCCGATCGTGGCGGCTCTGTTCGCCCCGCGCATGGCCGAGCGGTTCGGCAAGAAGCGGGCGTGCATGACCCTGTTCTTTCTGGGGGTCGGCTTCATGCATGCGCCTATGATCGGCAAGCTCCTGGGCCTTCTGACGCTCGAGGCGTCGCCCCAGCTCCTGATGCTGCTGGGCGCCTTCGCTTTCGCGGCCGGGGTCTGCACGATTGGCGGCTTCATCATCGTGTCCTCGATGGTGGCCGACATCGTCGAGGACGTGCAGGCCGCCACCGGCGACCGCGCCGAGGGCCTGCTGATGACGGCGGACAGCTTGCCCCAGCGCATCGTCAACTCCCTGGCCGTAGCGATACCAGGCTTGCTGCTGGCCTGGGCCGGGTTCCCGGAGAAGGCGCGGCCAGGCCCCGAAACCCTCGATAGCATGATGCAGGTCGCCTGGGTCTACGTGCCGGTCATGGTCCTGCTGAGCGGCCTCTCCATCGCGACCTGGAGCTTCTATCGCATCGATGAGGCGGCCCATCGGCGCAACCTCCGCGCAACGGCGGGGGGCCGGTCCGCAGGGTAGGGGGCCGCTACGGGCGGGCGATGTCGACGGTGGGCGTGGTGTAGGCCGGGATCGGGACCGGCACGCCCTTCAGGTCGATCTCGCCCACCGCCTCGATCGGCACGTCCCGCTTGGCCAGCTTGAGCGTGTCGCCCGAGAACAGGATGCGCGTGCCGAAGGTCTTGTTCGCGGCCTCCAGGCGGGCCGCGATCACCACCACTTCGCCGTAGGCGGTGTAGTTGAACCGGCGTTCTCCGCCGAAGTTGCCCACCAGGCCGATGCCCGACGAGAGGCCCATGCGCGTGTAGCCGAACTTGATCCCTCGGGCGATCATCCGCTCGCGGATCTCCAGGGCGTAGACGTCGATCTCGCGGCAGCAGGCGATGGCGCGGTCGGCGTGGTCCTCGTAGGGCACGGGCGCGCCGAAGATCGCGATGATGCCGTCGCCGGTCATCTTGTCGATCATGGCCTCGTGCTTCCACAGGATGTCGATGACGCCGTCGAAGTACTCGTTGATCACCCCTTCGAAGGTTTCGAGCGGCAGGCTCGCCACGAGGTTCGAGAAGTTCTCCAGATCCGAGATCATCACGGTGATCTCGCGCTCTTCGGCGCCGATCTTGACCTGCTCCTGCCCGCCCACCATCCGGTCGATCACCTGCGGCGCGAGATAGCGCTCCAGCGTCGAGGAATAGAACGCCCGTTGGTTCTGCAACTCGGCCGCCGACAGCCGGGACAGAAGGAAGAAGCCGAAGGCGAAGGCCCAGGCCGGCGCCACCATGGGCACCATCACGGCCGTGTACTTGTAGAGCAGGACCGCGCCCGCGGCGCCGATCCCGATCCCGAGGAACACGATGCCGACCGAGACCCACCAGCTCTGGGTCGAGCGGCCGATGAACGATCCGAAGAGGGCCGAGAACAGGACGATGGCCGTGGTCCAGAGGGGTCCCGAGCGCTTCACCTGGTCGCCGGCCATCATCTGCGAAAGCGCGTGGACATGGACCTCGACGCCGGGCGTGCCGCGATAGTGCCCCTCCAGGAACCGCAGCGGGGTCGTGTGCATGTCCTCGACAGGCGTGTCGGCGTCCGCCGTGGCGGCCCGCGTCGTGCGTCCGATGAAGACGATCTTGTCCTTCAGCTGGTTGGCCGGGATGAACTCGACCAGCGCCGCCGAGAAGGAGGGCGCGATGGCGCCGGCGTTCTCGGCCTCCACCGTGGGATCCGGCGCGCGGTAGCGGATGTCGAAGGGCCCGGCCGGCGGCTTCAGCCCCACGGCGGCGATCCCCACCTCGGTGGCCAGGGCGGGCATCTTCCCGGGCCTGGGGTCGTAGCGACGCACCACGCCGTCATAGTCGGTGAGGATCAGCGCCTTGGCGTCCGAGTACCGGATCTTGGGGCTCACCTTGAAGTCGACGCCCGGGGTCATTGCCGGGTCCACCACCGCCACGATGGGGGCCTTCACGCCCGCGATGCGCTGGCTGAAGGCTTCGAACTCCTCGTCGGACGACCAGGTGTCGAGCAGGTAGTCGAGGCCGATGGCCTTCACGCCCTTGGCGTCGAGCGCCACCAGCACGTCGGCCAGCCACGCCTTGTTGATCGGCGCGAGGCACCGGCACTCGGACGAATCGCGCATCGCGTTGAGGGCGAGATCGTCCACCTTGACGATGGCGAAGGCCCCGGGCTGCGCGGGGGGAACCCCCAGGGCGAGCCGGAAGTCGTAGGTCAGGTTCTCCACGAAGCGCACGGGCGTGGTGACGTTCATGGCGAGCGCCAGGCTGGCGGCCACGACCGTCACGCCGGCAAGCACCAGGGCGTCGGCCAGGCCTTTCCCGCCGCTGGCCCTCAGTCGATCCCGTAGCGCGAGCAGGCTGCCCAGGACGCCGCTGCGCTTGACCCCGCTCGGCATGGATCAGGCGAGCTTCCTGAAGGGGAAGTTGTAGGTGACCGCTGGCGTGTAGTCGCCCGCGAGGCAGCAGTGCGTCGTGAGCGCTCCCTCGTGCGCCATCAGCAGGGCGAAGCCCGGAGGCTCTTCAACCAGGATCTCGCGTCCGTCCGGCACGTGCATGTCGACCTCGGTGAGGTCGAGGGTGAGCTGGATGGAGGTCGCGGGCGCGGACGCCACCATGTGGCCCGCGAAGATGCCGGTGAAGGCGCGGTGGATGTGCCCGCACATCATGACCTGCACCTGGTCGCGCCCTTTCAGCACCTCGGCGAGGCGCAGGATCCAGGGCGAGCGGGGGTCCGGATCCATCCAGCGGATGCCGGAGGGGATCGGCGGGTGGTGCAGGATGATGGCCGTGGGCTGGTCGGGCGCCGCATCCAGCGTACGCGCCAGCCAGGCGCAGCGGGCCTCGTCGTATTCGCCGTGGTTGGGCCCCTCGAGGGTGTCGCAGACCACCATGCGGAAAGGGCCGAAGTCGACGACGTACTGGACGAAGCCGTCCTCGTCCGTCTGCGCGCCCGGGCCGGAGAAGACCTGCAGGAAGGCCTCACGCCCGTCGTGGTTGCCCAGGGCGTAGTAGACCGGGATCTCGCTCTCATCCATGAGCCGCTTCAGCTCGAAGTACTCCTCGAGCTCGCCGCGATCGACCAGGTCGCCGCTGGCGATGATCGCCACCGGCCTTGGGCGCAAGGCGTGAATCGTCTTCATCACCTGGCGCAGGCGATCCTCGTTCCGCTTCTGGTTAAGCGGATCCTTCTCTGTGGTGACATGCAGATCCGTGATCTGCGCTATCGTCAACACAAGCCGCCTCCCCAAAGCAGCGCGCACTGTCCCGGAATCAATTACGCACGCTCAGCGCCGACGGATGACCAGATTCCGAATTTCGGTCATATCCTCCATCGCGAAACGAACACCTTCGCGACCCAGCCCAGAATCCTTCACGCCACCATAGGGCATGTTGTCGACGCGGTAGCTCGGCACGTCGCCGATCACGACTCCCCCGACGTCCAGATGATCCCACGCCTCGAGCATCTTGTAGAGGTCGCGCGTGAAGACGCCTGTCTGCAGGCCGAACTTGGAGTCGTTGACCTCCGCGAGCGCCCCGCCGAAGTCGGTGAACTTCGAGAGGATCGCCACGGGTCCGAAGGCCTCCTCGGCATAGAGCGCCGCCTTGCGGCCGACACCCTCCAGCAGGGTGGCCTCGAGCATCGCGCCCTCGCGCTTGCCGCCGCAGAGCAGCGTCGCGCCGTCGGCCACCGCCGCCTGGATCCAGCTGTCGAGCCGCTGGGCTTCCTTCACGTCGATCATGGGCCCGACGAAGGTGGCCTCCTCGCGCGGATCGCCGGCGATGAGCGTCTTCGCCTTCGCGACGAGGCGGTCCTTGAGCGTGTCGTAGATGTCCGCGTGGACGATGATCCGCTGCACGCCGATGCAGCTCTGCCCCGACTGGTAGAAGGCGCCGAAGATGATCCGCTCGACGGCGTCGTCCAGGTCGGTGTCGGCGTCGACGATGACCGCGGCGTTGCCGCCCAACTCCAGCACCACCTTCTTCTTGCCGGCCTTGGCCTTGAGATCCCAGCCGACTCCGGGGGATCCGGTGAAGGACAGGAGTTTCAGCCGCTCGTCGGTGGTGAACAGGTCCGCGCCGTCCCGCTGCGCCGGCAGGATCGAGAAGGCGCCCTTCGGCAGGTTTGTCTCGGCCAGGATCTCGCCGATGATGATGGCGCCCAGCGGCGTGCGCGAGGCGGGCTTCATCACGAACGGGCAGCCGACCGCTAGAGCCGGAGCGATCTTGTGGGCCGCCAGGTTCAGCGGGAAGTTGAAGGGGCTGATGAACGAGCAGGGGCCGATCGGCACCCGCTTCCACATGCCCTGGTAGCCCTTGGCGCGCGGGCTGATGTCCAGCGGCTGGACCTCGCCCGTCATCCGCACGCTCTCTTCGGCGGCGATACGGAACGTGTCGATCAGGCGGGTCACCTCGCCGCGGGCGTCGCGGATCGGCTTGCCGGCCTCGATGCACAGGGCGAACGCCAGCTCCTCGAACCGCTCCTGGAAGCGATTGACGCAGTGCTGCAGCACGGCCTGGCGCTCATAGGCCGGCATGCGGGCCATCGGCTCGGCGGCTTCCACCGTCGCGGCGATGCCCGCGTCGATGATCTGCGCGTTGGCCAAGGCCACGCGTGTCGCCACCTTGCCGGTGTACTTGTCCGTCACCTCCAGATCGAGGTTTGGCGTCTGGGCCTCGTTGGCGAGGTACAGCGGGTACGATTCCCGAAGCGCGGTCATGGTCGGTGTCCTGGCGTTCTGCCGTCTAGAGGGCCGCGCTCAGTTCCTTGATCTGCTTGTTGAGGATGGGATCGTTGTCCGAGTAGTCCACCGGGCAGTCGATCAGGTTCACGCCGGGAGTGTCCAGGCACCCGCGCAGCACCTTCGGCAAGGAGGCGGCCGAGTCGATCCGGAAGCCCTTGGCGCCGTAGCTCTCGGCGTACTTCACGAAGTCGGGGTTGTCGTAGGTGAGGCCCCAGTCCTTGAAGCCCATGTTCGCCTGCTTCCAGCGTATCATGCCGTAGGAGTTGTCGTTCAGGATCAGCACGGTGATGTTCAGCTTCAGCCGGACGGCCGTTTCCATCTCCTGGCTGTTCATCATGAAGCCGCCGTCGCCGCAGATCGCCATGACCTTGCGGTCGGGGTAGACCATGGCGCTGGCCATCGCCGACGGCAGACCGGCGCCCATGGTGGCGAGCGCGTTGTCCAGCAGGACGGTGTTCGGCTTGCGGGCCGGGTAGTTGCGGGCGAACCAGATCTTGTAGACGCCGTTGTCGAGACAGATGATCCCGTCGTCCGGCATCGCTTCGCGGATCTGCTTGACCAGGTACTGGGGATAGATCGGGAAGCGCGTGTCGCCGTCGTACTTGGCGGTGTGCTCCACCTCGGCCGCGCGGGCCTTGTGCATGGCCGAGAAGTCCCAGCTGGACTGGGGAAGGATGTCTTCCTTGATCTGCCAGATGGCGTTGCCGATGTCGCCGATCACCTCGTACTGCGGGAAGTAGACCGGATCGACCTCCGCCGAACGGAAGTTGATGTGGATCACCTCGGTGCCGCCGCGCTGCATGAAGAACGGCGGCTTCTCGATCACGTCGTGCCCGATATTGACGATCAGGTCGGCGGCCTCGATGGCGCGATGCACGAAGTCGCCCGCCGAGAGCGCGGCGCAGCCCATGAACTTGGGGTTCATCTCGTCGACGACGCCCTTGCCCAGCTGCGTCGAGACGAAGGGGATGCCCGTCTTCTCGATGAACTGGGTGAGCATGCGGCTGGTCATGGTGCGGTTGGCGCCGGCGCCGATCACCAGGATGGGGCTCTTCGCCTGCTCGATTCGCTTGGTGGCCGCGCGGATCGACTTTTCGTCCGCGACCGGGCGGCGCGCGTTGCTCTTGGACAGGGGGGTCGAGTCGGTCTGCTCGTCGGCCACGTCCTCTGGGAACTCGATGTGGACGGCGCCCGGCTTCTCCTCTTCGGCGAGGCGGAAAGCCTCGCGCACGCGGCTCGGGATGTTGTCGGCCGACGCAAGCTGGTGCGTGTACTTGGTGATCGGCTTCATCATGTCGACCACGTCGAGGATCTGGAACCGACCCTGCTTGGACTTCTTGATCGGCTTCTGGCCGGTCAGCATCATCATCGGCATGCCGCCGAGCGTGGCGTAGGCCGCCGCGGTGACGAAGTTGGTGGCGCCGGGGCCGAGGGTGGCGACACAGACGCCGGTCCGGCCGGTGTGGCGGCCGAAGGTGGCCGCCATGAAGCCCGCGCCCTGCTCGTGGCGCGTCAGGATCAGCTTGATCTTCTTGGAGCGGGAGAGGCTGTCGAGGAAGTCCAGGTTCTCTTCGCCCGGAACGCCGAAGACATACTCGACGCCCTCTTCCTCAAGGCATTGCACGAACAGATCGGAAGCCTTGGTCATCGTATTCCCCCATCCCAGCCAGCTTTGAGTTGTCGCAAATTCCTACGACTTGTGAAGCCTGAAAGAGGCGCCGGCTCACGTGCGTCCGTGATTGCCGCTAGCCCGTACGAAATTCGCGGCTAAGGTTCCGCGGGAAGTGCGGGCAGGGCGATCCGGCCCAGCCGAATGGGGGAACTACATGGCAGTCAGCGACCACGTCGATCTTGCGACCTTCATCGAAGGCGTGAAGCGCCGCAATCCGGGGCAACCCGAGTTCGTGCAAGCGGTTCAGGAAGTCGCCGAGGACATCTTCGACTTCATCCAGGACAAGGAACAGTATCACAAGGCGCAGATCCTGCGGCGCATCGCCGAGCCGGACCGCGTGATCTCGTTCCGCGTCTGCTGGGAAGACGACAACGGCAACATCCGCGTCCAGCGCGCCTGGCGCGTGCAGAACAACAACGCGATCGGCCCCTACAAGGGCGGGATCCGGTTCCACCCCTCGGTGACCGAGGGCACGCTGAAGTTCCTGGCCTTCGAGCAGACGTTCAAGAACGCCCTGACGGGGCTCCCGATGGGCGGCGGCAAGGGTGGGTCGAACTTCAACCCGAAGGGCAAGTCCGACAACGAGGTCATGCGCTTCTGCCAGAGCCTGATGATCGAGCTCTACCGCCACGTCGGCGCCGACGTCGACGTTCCCGCCGGCGACATCGGCGTGGGCGCGCGCGAGATCGGCTACATGTTCGGCCAGTACAAGCGCATCACGAACCACTTCACCGGCGTCCTCACCGGCAAGGGCCTGGAGTACGGCGGCTCGCTGATCCGCACCGAGGCCACCGGCTATGGCGCGACCTACTTCCTGCAGAACATGCTGAAGACGCAGGGCAAGGACATCGCGGGCCACTCGGTCGTGATCTCTGGGTCTGGCAACGTGGCCACCCACGCCGCGGAGAAGTGCACTATGCTCGGCGGCAAGGTGCTGACGCTCTCGGATTCGGAGGGCTTCATCTACGACCCGGACGGCATGACCCAGGAGAAGATCGACTGGGTGAAGGACCTGAAGACCCGGCGGCGCGGCCGCATCAGCGAGTACGCCAAGGCGTTCAAGGGCGCCGAGTTCCACGCCGGCAAGACTCCCTGGGGCGTCAAGTGCGACCTGGCGCTGCCGTGCGCCACCCAGAACGAGCTCAAGGGCGCCGACGCCGAGGTCCTGCTCAAGAACGGCTGCATCGCGGTGTCGGAAGGCGCGAACATGCCCACCGACCTGGACGGCGTGCACAAGTTCAAGGCGGCCGGGATCCTGTTCGCGCCGGGCAAGGCGGCCAACGCCGGCGGCGTGGCGGTCTCGGGCCTGGAGATGAGCCAGAACTCGGCCCGCATCTCGTGGAAGGAAGAGGAGCTCCAGCGCCTCCTGGTGGACATCATGTCCGGCATCCACGAACGCTGCGTCGAGTACGGCGGCCGGCCGGGCTCGAAGGTCGTCGACTACGTGAAGGGCGCCAACATCGCCGGCTTCAAGAAGGTCGCCGACGCCATGCTGGCCTACGGCGTGGTGTAGGTCGGCTCGACCATCGCCGAACCAAGCGCGCCGCCTCGGGACACCGAGGCGGCGCTTTTCTTGTGCGGAGGTCGCCGGACGCGGGTCAGGCGCCCGGCCGGCGCGACATCATCTGCGTCCACCGCAGGGTGTTCAGCGGCGGGTGGCCGGGCTTGGGCGTGGCCTCGCCCGGCTGGTGGAACGCGTGGCAGGTCGTGCAGTCGGCGTCGTCCGCCGCCGCGATCTTGCTCGTGGGCTGGCCGTGGCAGGTGGAGCACTTCGCCAGGTCCGGCACCAGGACGTCCGAGGCGCGGTCGGACGTCTGGGCCTTGTGGCAGTCGGCGCATTTGAATGCACCGGCCTTGCCCGTCTTGCCGAGCGCCCCGTGCTCGGCGATCGAGTGGTCGAAGGCGCCGCGCGGCATGTAGCGCTGGGTGAGCTTCACCGGCGCCATCTTCACGACGTCGCCTTCCCAGTTGATGGAATGGCAGTCGTAGCACGTGCCGCCGGGCGAGAAGGTCGCGCGGTAGGCGCTGGCGCCCGAGGCTGCGAACATCGTGGGGCGGATCGTGCCGGGCCGCTCGCGGCCGGCGCCGCCGGGCGCGGCGAGCGTGCGGCCGGCGAGGGTGTCCACCACCTTCTGCAGCTCGCCGTGCGGCAGCAGCTTCAGCGAGCCGTCGGCGTTCCGCGCATACGCCAGGCTGTGGCACGTGCCGCAGTCCTTCTCCATCTCGATGGGGCGGAAACCGACGCCCTTGGCCTCGTGGCAGGAGCCGCAGTCGAGCGGACTCCCGTAGCCGGCCGCCTTGCCCAGTTCGATGGCCTGGCGGGCGACGCCGCCGCGCGGATCCATGTGCATCCGGTGCGGGAAGGTGAGGCCGTTGCGCTCTTGCGGTCCGGACGTCAGCGCCACCCGCTGGAACTGCGGCTTCGGGCCGGCCGCCGTCATGATCAGCGGCTTGAAGGCCGGGTGGCGGTTCCAGTCCGGCGTGTCGACGAGTTCGGTGTCCGACAGCCGCATCTTGAGGCGCGCGTGGCAGCTCTGGCAGTCGTTGACGACCACCAGCGTCGGCTTGTCGGTGAGCGGCGCCGCGGCGTCGACCGGCTTGGCCGTGGGCTTCGTGTGCTCGATGTGGCAGCTGGCGCACCGGTCCGTCGGATGGCCCACGGCGCGCTGGATGACCGTGCTGATCTTGGCGCCGATGCCGTCGGGCAACGGCGTGCCCTTCGAGAGACGCTCGCGGGGCGCGTGGTCCACCACCAGCAGCGGCTGGAAGGGACTTCCGGCCTCCTTGGCGCGCGCCAGGGCCTTCGGTCCGGACTCGCCTGCCTGGTGGCATGACAGGCAGGCGTCGTCACGCACCGCCACGAAGGCGTTGGCGTGGCACGACTTGCAGTCGCTCTCGAGGAATGCGTGCGCCGTCGAGAGGGGCCCGCTCGACCACTGCTCGTCAGGGTGAATGAGCTTGTTCTCGTTGAACCAGAGCACCGCCAGTAGCGGGACCAGCAGGCAGACGAGGAAGATGCCCGACCCGAACGCCCAGGCCATGTTCCGCCGGCCGAACACCCGCGACTGCAGCGAGAACACCGACGGCGTGAGGTGGCGCTCGTCCGCCTCGCGCGTGACCGTGATGACGACGCCTTCGCCCTCGCCGGGCTCGAAGGCGAGGGTGTAGCTCGCGATGCGCACGACGGGGCGGCTGGCGGCGCTGAGGTCGGCGCGCGGCACGGCCTTGCCGTTCACTTCCACGGTCAGGCCGGTGGCGGCCTCGATGCTCACGCGGCCGGGCCCGGTGAACCTCAGGCGGGCGTGGATCGGGTCGACGCTGAGGTCCGCCAGGACGATGTCGTTGTCGGCCCCGCGGCCGATCGAGGCCTGAGGGCCTTCGACGCGGCGCTCGCGGACGATCGGGTCGCCGCCGCCGGCGCGCTCGGTGATGAGCTTGAGCTGGAAGTCCTGCGCCACCGGATCACCAGTACGTGAAGACGGACACGATGTGCGCCGTCAGCGCCGCCAGCAAGGCGAAGGTTGCGGGTATGTGCACGAAGAGCCAGCCCTCGAGTACGGCGGTGATCTGCATCTGGCGTCGCGCCAGCGCCAGGGTCTCGGCCTTCTGCTGCATGACCTGCTCGATCTTGGTCAGGGCCTCGGCCTGCTTGGCGCTGGTGGGAGAGGGAAGGTTGCGCAGGCGCGCCAGGGCCCTGCGGTTCGCGCAGTCGTCGTAGCTGCCGGTCAGTCGCTTCCAGAATCCGCCGCCCAGGTCCGTGTCCTCGATCGACAGGCGCACGACGGCCGCGCCGTCCCGGTCGAGCGGCTGCGCCAGCTCGTGCAGCTGCCGGTCCTGGCTCTCGATCATGTCCAGCATCTGCCGCCGCGTGGTCTCGCCGCGATTGCCGTGCAGGCGCTCGGGAAGGGTGGCGTAGGCCCAGATCCCGACCGCCCCGGAGGCGATCACCAGCATCATCAGGGCGTACGCCAGGGTGTGGATGTTCCAGCCGAACTGGAAGCCCGTGTGGAGCGTCGCGATGACGATCAGGGAGAGGCCAAGGTAGACGTGCGCCGACACCCAGGCCTTGAGCGAATAGTGTCCGGCCGTGATCACCCGCTTGCGCACGCCCAGGCACGCCAGCCAGACGATGAGGCCCGCGCCCATCGTGCCCAGAAGATAGCCCAGCCAGCTGCCCCCGCTGGGCGGCTCGTGCAGCCGGATCGCGGTCAGCCAGTAGACCCCGATGACCACGACGCACAGCCCTGTGGCGACCTGCGCCCACAGGAACCCCTTGTGGCGGAGGAACCCTTCGTGGGTCCTCTGCCTGACGCGTTCTGTATGCCCCCCGGCCTGCGTCACGACGTCTACCCGGCCTTCTCTATGCGGGCCACGGAGAGGAAGGCGTCGGGCGTCACCCGGATCGCCGCCCCCGTTGGACAGGCTCTCACGCAGGCCGGGCCCCCCGCCTTGCCCGAGCACATATCGCACTTGATCGCCAGTTTCGGACTCTCGCCGCCTTCGGCCTTGGCGGCCTTCTTGCGCCATTCATAGGGCGGCTGGCCGGGGCCGGGGCCCTTGCCGAACAGCATCCACTCCCAGAGCGGCGGCTTCTTCGGCGGCGGCTTGTCCATCTGGATCACGCCGTAGGGACATGCGCGCTGGCAGTTGCCGCAGCCGATGCAGGTCTCGTTGATGAACACCTCGCCGTCGGGACCCCGGCGGATCGCATTGGGCGGGCAGTCGCTCATGCAGTGCGGGTGCTCGCAGTGGCGGCACGAGGTCGGCACGTGGATGTTGGCGAAGGTGGTGCCCGCCTCGCGGTTCAGGCGCGAGAGCCCGTCGTGGCTGTCGGCGCAGGCCTTTTCGCAGTTGTCGCAGCCGACGCAGAGGCTCTCGTCGATGAGGAGCACGTCCGTGGCCTCGCCGATGCCCTGCTTGATCAGGAAGTTGGCGACCGAGGAGTACATGTCGACGGCGCCGCCGAACTCCTCCTTCTGGCTCTCGATGAACTCGTTGATCTCGCGCCGCGCCCGCATCTCGTCCGTCATGCGCTTGGCGAGCTCGGGCTTGCGGGCCAGCAGCGCACGGAAGGGCTCCGCCGGCAGCTTGACGACGGTGGAGCGGATGGCGGCCTTCACCGTGGCGACGCGGGGGCTGCGCTCGATCATCGCCATCTCGCCGGAGTACGAGCCGGCGGGGACGTAGGACATGAACACGGGCTTCCCGCCCAGGTTCTTCTCCACGATCATGGAGCCCGAGCGGATGATGTAGAGGTCGTCCGAGATGTCCCCCTCGTTGATGATCGCCTCGCCGGGCTTCACCTCGAACACCTCGGCGCCTGCGAGCACCTCGGCGATGTCGGCCGGGGTCAGGCCGGACTTGAAGATCTGCAGCACCTGGCGCTCGGTGGTGATGCGCTGCACCGTCTCGCGAGCCTGCGGCACCTGGCTCATCAGCTTCAGGGCGGCCATGCGGGGGATTTCGACGCAGATCGTCGGCTCGGCGGCGCGGATCGTGGCGCCGCGCTTGCGGCCCGAGATCAGGCCGACCTCGCCGAAGATGGAGCTCTCGCCGATCGGCACGGTGATGTTCGGGTTGGAGGGGTCGACCTCCACCTTCACGGAGCCCTCGGCGATGCCGAACAGGGAGGATCCCGGCTCGTTGCGGACGAAGATGGGCTCTCCGGCCTTGTAGGCGCGGACCTGGGAGTCCAGGAGGAATTCCCGCATCTGCAGGGGCGAGAGGCCGTTCAGGATCTCGACCCGGCTGCGCAGGAACTCGAGCCACTCCGAGACGCTGCGGCGCCCGGGGAGCCCCTTGAGCTTCTCCTGCAGCAGCGGCTCGTCGGCGGGTTCCAGGGTGGTGTTGCCGCTGATGAACTCGACGACGTCGTAGCCCTGGTTCATGCAGTGCTTGATCAGCGGGTAGCCCGCGAGCGCGCCGATCACGTAGATGCCCGGCTTGCTGGTGCTCTCGAACGTGGGCGTCAGCGTCGGGAAGGCGCTGCGGTCGGGGCTGGCGAACTGCACGCCGGCTGCTTCCACGAAGGCCCGGGGCGGCGCAGCGCCCATGCGCGCGATGATGCGGTCGCACTTGTAGCGGGTCTGGCCCTGCGGGGTGTCCACCGTCAGCCAGCCCGGCTCCACCAGGGCGGCCTGGGTCTCGGTCATGACGGTGATGCGCCCGGCGTCGCGGGCGGCGAGCAGCGCGTCCACGTTCGGCTTCTTCGCCGTCGGGAAGTCGGCGCCGCGGTTCAGCAGCGTCAGGGTGTTGTTCTGCCCGGCGTCGGCGATGAGGCCGAGCGCGTTCTCGATGCCGGCGTCGCCGCCGCCCACGACGGTGATGTGCTCGTCGGTGTACTCGCCGGGATCGTCGAGGCTGTACTGCACGTGCGGCAGGTTGCCGCCCTCGCAGCGCATCAGGTTCGGGTTGCCCTGGGTGCCCACGGCGAGAATCACGTTCTCGGCCTGGATGGCGCCGCCGGCCTTCAACTCGATCGTGAAGGCGCCCTTGTCGCCGCTGATCGCCTTCACCTCGGCGTTGAACTTCACGTTCACGCCGGCGGCTTTGACGTCGTTGTTCCACTGGTCGAGGATCTTCTCGCGCTTGCCCGCGTCGAACTCGCATTCCGCGCGCAGCACCAGCACGGACGGCGTCGCCATCACGTGCTTGCCCTTCTGGTAGCGGTAGATCGTGTCGGAGAGGTGGTCGGTCTTTTCGAGCAGGATGTGGCTGATGCCCTTCTTGGCCGCGCGCGCGGCCGCGCTCATCCCGGCCGGACCGGATCCGATGATCGCGATCTTATAGACTTCCGACATACCCGAACGCCCCCAGCACCGACGGCCCCCGCCGCACCGACTACGCCTTCACGGCTCTCCCCGGCACTGTAACATTTCCCAACTTAGCTGAACGCGCTACCACGCGCCGCATGTCGAGGGGAGCATAAAGTCCATGTCGGCGGAAGTCGGTCAGTTCGCGCTGATTCTGGCGCTCCTGCTGGCGCTCGTCCAGTCACTCGCGCCGCTCGTCGGCGCGTGGCGGGGCGATCGGGTGCTGATGGCGCTCGGCCGGCAGGCCGCCCTGCTGCAGGTCGGCTTCGTGACGCTGGCCTTCGGCTGCCTCGCGTACGCCTTCATGACCTGCGATTTCTCGGTGACCCTGGTCGCCAACCACGCCAACACCGCGCAGCCGGCCGCCTACCGGTTCGCCGCGACCTGGGGCAGCCACGAAGGCTCGATGCTGCTCTGGGTGCTGATTCTCGCGCTCTACGGCGCCGGAGTGGCGTTCTTCGGCGGCACGCTGCGCGAGACGCTGCAGGCCCGGGTGATCGGCGTCCAGGGGCTGATCGCCGTCTGCTTCCTGGGATTCCTGGTCTTCACGTCCAACCCCTTCCTGCGGCTGGATCCCGCGCCCATCGAAGGGCGTGAGCTCAATCCGCTGCTCCAGGACCCTGGGCTGGTGATGCACCCCCCGCTGCTTTACCTGGGCTACGTGGGCTTCTCGATCGCGTTCTGCTTCGCGGTCGCGGCCCTCATGGAGGGCCGGGTCGATGCGGCCTGGGCGCGATGGGTGCGGCCGTGGGTCCTGGCCGCCTGGGTTCCGCTGACCCTGGGAATCACCCTGGGCAGCGCCTGGGCCTACTACGAGCTCGGCTGGGGCGGCTGGTGGTTCTGGGATCCCGTCGAGAACGCCTCGCTGATGCCCTGGCTGCTGGGCACGGCGCTCCTGCACTCGGCGCTCGTGCTGGAGCGGCGCGGCGCGCTGGTGAGCTGGACGATCCTGCTCGCGATCCTGACCTTCTCGCTCAGCCTCGTGGGCACGTTCCTGGTCCGCTCCGGCATCCTCACCAGCGTCCACGCCTTCGCCGTCGACCCGGAACGCGGGGTCTACATCCTGGGCATCATCATCCTGACGACGGGCCTGGCGCTCGGGCTCTACGGCTGGCGGGCCTCGGCCCTGCGGCCCGGGGCGGTGTTCACCCCGATATCCCGCGAGGGCGGGATCATCCTGAACAACCTGTTCCTCAGCGTGCTCTGCGCCGTCGTGTTCTGGGGCACCTTCCAGCCGGTCTTCATCGAGCTGGCCAACGGCGACAAGATCTCGGTCGGCCCGCCGTACTACACGCTCAACTTCATGCCGTTCGCCGCGGCGCTCATGCTGCTCGTGGTGGCGGGGCCGATGCTGAACTGGAAGCGCGACGAGGCGAAGCGCGTCTTCCAGAGGCTGCGCATCCCTGCCGCGCTGGCCGCGCTGGTGCTGGCGGCCGCCGCCGTCACGGGCGGCGTGAAGGGCCTGGTGACCGCGGGCGGCCTGGCGCTGGCGACCTGGCTTCTGGCGGGCTCGATCGCGATCCTGGCCCGGCGCTGGTGGGCGGGGCGCGCCTATCTGGCCCGGTCGATCCTCACGACGCCCAGGGCGATCGTCGGGCTGACGCTCGCCCATGCCGGCCTTGGCCTGCTGACGCTCGGCATCACCGGCGTGACCGCCTGGGAGACGGACAAGGTCCTCAACATGCAGCCCGGCCAGACCGTCGCCTTCGCCGGCCGCGAGCTCACCCTCACGACGGTGGAGACCACCCGGGGCCCCAACTGGGAGGCCCGGACCGCCCGATTCGCCGTGAAGGGTCCGGGACCCGACTTCCAGTTCCGCAGCGAGCGGCGCTTCTTCCCGTCGGCCCAGTCGCAGACCACCGAGGCGGGCATCCGCGTGGGACTGAGCGGCAACCTCTATGTCTCGGTCGGCGAAGAGTCGGCGCAGGGGATCGTCGTGCGCCTGTGGCATCACCCGCTCATCATCTGGGTCTGGATCGGCGGCGTCGTGATGGCGCTGGGAGGCGCGGTCTCGCTCAGCGACCGGCGTCTGCGGATCGGATCCACCGCCAAGGCCGCCCCCACGCGGCCGCAACCCTACGCCGCGCCCGCCGAATGAAGCGTCTCCTGTTCCTGGCTCCGGCCGTGGCGTTCGTCGCGGTCCTGGTGGTGTTTTTCGCAGGCCTCGGGCGCGACCCCAGCCGGCTTCCGACGGTCTATCAGGACAAGCCCCTGCCGGCGTTCACCGCGCCGCCGCTAAGGCCGGGCGACGTGGGGCTGTCGGCCGCCGACCTGCAGACCGGCGGGCCGGTGCTGCTGAACGTCTTCGCCTCCTGGTGCGGGCCTTGCCGAGTCGAGCATCCGGTGTTCATGCGGCTTCGGGCCCAGGGCGTGATCATCCACGGGCTGAACTGGAAGGACCAGCCGGGGCAGGGGCTGCGCTGGCTGGCGGAAAACGGAGACCCTTACGTCCGTGTCGGCGATGATCCCACCGGCCGCATCGGCATCGAGCTCGGGGTGGCCGGAGTGCCGGAGACCTTCGTCATCGATAAGCAGGGCCGCGTGCGCTATCGGCACGTGGGCGCCGTGACGCCCGAGGTCTGGAGCGGGAAGATCGAGCCCCTGATGGCCAAGCTGAGGAGCGAATCGTGAGGCGCATGGCCGTCGCCGCCCTGGCCCTGGCCCTGATGGCCGGGCCGGCCGCGGCCGTGAACCCGGACGAGCAGCTCGCCGACCCGGCGCTGGAGGCCCGCGCGCACAAGCTCAGCAAGGAGCTGCGCTGCGTGGTCTGCCAGAACCAGTCGATCGACGACTCCGATGCGGCGCTCGCCCGCGACCTGCGGATCATCCTGCGCGAACGGATCGCCGCGGGCGCGTCCGACGAGGAGGCCGTGGATTTCCTGGTTCAGCGCTACGGCAGCTTCGTCCAGCTCAAGCCGCCCCTGCGGGCCGACACCCTCGCGTTGTGGTTCGGGCCGCTGGGCGTCCTGCTCCTGGGCGGGCTCGGCGCCTACGCCTATATGCGCAGCCGTGCGCCGCAGAAGGTGGGCGCGCTCACCGCCGAGGACGAGGCCGAGGCCGCGCGACTGCTCAATTCCGACAAGGCGGGCTGAATGCTCTGGATGATCCTGACGCTGATGACGGTGCTTGCGGCGGTGGGCCTCGCCGTGCCGCTCGTGCGCCGCCGCGACGCCCAGCGCGCGCAGCGCGCCGACGCCGTGACGGTCCTCAAGGACCAGCTCGGCGAGATCGAGGCGCAGGCCGCCGCGGGCGTCATCGCCGAGCCCGAGGCCGAGGCGCTCAAGAGCGACCTGAAGCGCCGCGTGCTGGCCGAAGGGCGTCGCCCGGACGCGCCGGCCCGGCCGTTCGCCGAACGCACCCTGCTGATCGTGGCGCTGGGCGTGGTCGCCATCGTCACGCTCGCGGGCACCGGGCTCTACCTGAACATCGGGCGTCCCGACGTCCCGGCGAAGCCCGCGCTGCCGAAGGCCGCCGCATCCGCCGGCGATCTGCCCGGAGACCACCCGCAGGGCGACGTGGGCGCCATGATCGCCATGCTGGAGCAGCAGATGGCCCAGCGGCCCGACAACGCCGAGGGCTGGCGCATGCTGGGCTGGTCCTACCTGCAGACGGGCCGCAACGCCGAGGCGGCCACGGCCTACGGCCGCGCGGTGGCGCTCGACCCCGACAACGCGGAGTACCTGTCGGCGCAGGGCGAGGCCACGGTGCTCAGCCAGGATGGGCAGGTGGGGCCCGCCGCGCAGGCGCTCTTCCGCCGCGCTGTGGCGGCCGACCCGGGCGATCCCCGGGCCCGCTACTACCTGGCGGTCGCGAAGGACCAGTCGGGCGATCGCGACGGGGCCATGAACGACTGGATCGCGCTCATCCGCTCCGCGCCGCCTGAGGCGCCGTGGGCCATGGAGGTCCGCGCCTTCGTCGAGAAGGTGGCCGCCGAGCGCAAGATCGACCTCACCGGGCGGCTCCCGCCGGCGCCGATGGCCCAGGGCCAGGCGATGCCGCCCGGCGTCGGCGCCGCGCCGCGGGGGCCAACGGCCGAGCAGATGGCGGCGGCCCAGGACATGAGCGAGGGCGACCGCCAGCAGATGATCCAGGGGATGGTCGGCGGGCTTGCCGAGCGGCTCAAGCAGAACCCCCGCGACCGGGCCGGATGGGAGCGGTTGATGCGGGCGCGGATGGTCCTGGGGCAAAGGGATGAAGCGGCCCAGGCCTACCGCGACGCCACGCGAGCCTTCGCCGGCGCGCCCGCCGAGCAGAAGGCGCTCCGCGACGCGGCGGCCCAGCTCGGCGTGCCGGGCGCCTGACGCCATGGGCGGGGCCATCACCTCCGCCGGCGCCGGCGCGGCCGCCCAGATGATCCTGGAGCTGCTGCCGGAGCCCGTCATCCTCGTGCGCGGCCGGGACGGCGAGGCGCCCGAGATCGCCTACGGGAATCAGGCGGCGCGGGAGGTGTTCCGGGTGGAGCTCGCCGGCGCGCCCCTCGGGGTGGCCCTTCGCCGCCCGGAGGTGCTGGAAGCGATCGAGGAGGCGCTGTCCACCTCGACGGGCGTGGAGGTCGCCTTCGAGACCATCGGCGTGCAGCCGCGCTACTGGCGCGCCTTCGCGCGGCCGCTCGAGCCGGTCGACGGGCAGCGTCAGCTGGTGGTGGTCCTGCGCGACGAGACGGATGCGCGGCGGACCGAGCGCATGCGCGCCGACTTCCTCGCCAACGCCAGCCACGAGCTGCGTACGCCGCTGGCGTCGCTGGCGGGGTTCGTCGAGACCCTGCGCACCCACGCGAAGGACGACGCCCAGGCGCGCGAGAAGTTCCTGGGCATCATGGCGCAGCAGGCCACGCGGATGGCCCGCCTCGTGGACGACCTGCTCTCGCTCAGCCGCATCGAGCTCAACGAACACATCGCGCCGTCCGGCAAGGTCGACCTCGCCCGCACGGTGCAGGACGTGGCCGATGCGATCCGGCCCCTCACCGAGGAGCGCAAGGTCTCGATCGCCACCCGCGCCGGTCCTGGCGTGGGCTCGGTGACGGGGGACCGCGATCAGCTGGTGCAGGTCATCCAGAACCTCGTCGACAACGCGGTGAAGTACACGCCGCCTGGGGGGCGCGTTGAGGTGGCGCTGGAGGCCGCGTCGTCGCTCGAGGCCGCGCGGGCGCCCAGCCGCCAGGGCGTCGGGCTGTCGCTGCTGTCGCCGGACGCCGCCGACGGCCAGGGCTACGTGGTGCTGCGGGTGATCGACCAGGGCCCCGGCATCGCCCGCCAGCATCTGCCGAGGCTGTCGGAACGCTTCTATCGTGTCGAGGGACAGAAGAGCGGTGGGACGGGCCTGGGCCTGGCCATCGTGAAGCACGTGGTGAACCGTCACCGGGGCGGCCTGATGGTGGAGAGCGCGGAAGGCGAGGGGGCCACCTTCAGCGTCTACCTGCCGCTGGCGGCGGCGGGGTAGGGCGACGCTGTCGCAAAAGTGTCGTCGGACCGCAGTACTTTGCCCGCGGACCGAGAGAGGGCTTCGTGACTCGTTCGTATCAGGCGGAACTGCGCCAGCTCGTGGCCGAGGTCATCCGCATGGGCGGGCTTGCCGAAGCCCAGGTGGTCGACGCCGTGGACGCCGTGGTCCGGCGCGACGTCCCGCTGGCGCAGGCCCTCATCGTCCGCGACCTGCGGCTGGATACGCTGCAGAGCGAGGTCGAACGCCGGGCCCTAGACCTCATCCGCCGTCACCGCCCGGGCGACGCCGACCTGCGTCGGGCGATCTCGACGCTCAAGCTGGCGATGAACCTCGAGCGTTGCGGCGACCTGGCGCGCAACATCGCCAAGCGCAGCCTCGTCCTCTCGGCCGGCGAGCCTGTCCTGCCCCTCACGGGCGCCATCGAGCGGATGGGACGTCTGGTGGCCGCGCGCCTGCGCGAGGTGCTCGACGCCTACGCCGCCGGAGACGTGGAGCCGGCGCTGGATGTCTGGCGACGGGACGGCGAGGTGGACGAGCACTACGAGAGCCTGTTCCGCGAACTCCTCGCGATGATGCAGAACCACTCCAACTCGGTGGCGGCGGGCGCGCACCTGCTGTTCGTGGCCAAGAACCTCGAACGCATCGGCGACCACGCCACCAACATCGCCGAGATCCTGCACTTCCAGATGACGGGCGAGGAACTGGTGGGCGAGCGCCCCAAGGTGAGCTTGCCCGAGCTCGGAACGGAGGGCGGCGCGTGACGACGCCCTACCTGCTGGTGGTGGAGGACGAGGACGCCCTCGCCACCCTGCTCGACTACAACCTCGTCAAGGAGGGCTTCCGGGTCGAACGCGCCGCCGATGGCGAGGAAGCTCTGCTGCGGGTCGCCGAGGAGCCGCCGGATCTGGTGGTCCTGGACTGGATGCTGCCCAAGGTGTCCGGCGTGGAGGTCTGCCGACAGCTCCGGGCCGGCGTGGAGACCCGCCGCACGCCCGTGCTCATGCTGACCGCCCGGGGCGAGGAGGCCGACAAGGTGCGCGGCCTCGACACCGGCGCCGACGACTACGTGGTGAAGCCGTTCGCCATGAGTGAACTGGTGGCCCGCATCCGGGCGCTCCTGCGCCGCACGCGTCCTGAACTGCTCGAGGAGCGCCTCGAGTACGCGGACCTCGTGCTGGACCGGGCCCGGCACCGGGTCACCCGAAGCGGACGCGACATCCATCTCGGCCCGACCGAGTACAGGCTGCTGGACTTCTTCATGCAGCGGCCCGGCCGCGTCTTCTCGCGGGAGCGGCTGCTCGACGCCGTCTGGGGCGCGAACACCTACGTCGAGGTCCGCACGGTCGACGTCCACGTGGGCCGGCTCCGCAAGGCGCTTCGCCAGAACGGGGAGCCCGATCTCATCCGCACGGTGAGGTCCGCCGGCTACGCGCTAGACGCGGACGGCTGAGCCGTCACCGCACCGTCATCGACTCGCCGGAGCCTCGGAAGCGGCTGGCCGTTGGGGGCTCGAAGCAACATGGACCACGACCCTGCCGTCCGCTGCCGGACGGCGTTCATTTCGGACACCCACCTGGGCACGCGCGGCTGTCAGGCCGAGCTCCTGCTCGAGTTCATCCGGGAGTTGGAGTGCGAGACGCTCTACCTCGTCGGCGACATCGTCGACGGCTGGAAGATGAAGTCGGGCTGGTACTGGCCGCAGGCGCACAACGACGTCGTCCAGAAGATCCTGCGGCTGGCGCGCAAGGGCGTGAACGTTGTCTACATCCCCGGCAACCACGACGACCGCGTGCGGGACTTCTGCGGCGTCCACTTCGGCGGCGTGGTCGTGGCCCGCGACGCCATCCATGAGGCCGCCGACGGGCGGCGCTACCTCGTCACCCACGGCGACGAGTTCGACGGCGTGGTGCAGAACGCCCGCTGGCTCGCGTTCCTGGGCGACTGGAGCTACCGCCTGCTGCTGGCGATCAACACCCACTTCAACCGCGTCCGCCGGCTCCTGGGCCTCAACTACTGGAGCCTCTCGGCCTTCCTGAAGCACAAGGTGAAGGACGCGGTGGCGTTCATCGACCGCTTCGAGGCCGCCATGGCCGACGAGGCCCGCCGCCGCGGCGTCCAGGGCGTCATCTGCGGCCACATCCACAAGGCCGAGATCCGGGACATGGACGGGGTGGTCTATCTGAACGACGGCGACTGGGTCGAAAGCTGCACCGCGCTCGTCGAGGATTTCGACGGCCGCTTCCGCATCGTGAACTGGCTTGCCGCCCGCAAGACGCTCGGTTCGCGCGCGGCGCTCGCGCTCGCCGCCTGAGGCGCAGAAAAAGACGGCCGCGACCGAGGGGGAGGTCGCGGCCGTTGCGGCTTGGGGGCGCCGCTTGGAGAGATCTGCGAGGTAACGTCAGCAGACTAGCCGCCGGGCGTGTCGGCGCCGTGACGGATAGAAGACGCCTTCTCGGCGCCGCCGCGGGTTGGCGGTCAGTCGCCGCCGACGACGCCGTGGTCCCACATGTGGTCGGCGGCCGAGCCCAGCATCTGCAGGAACATGCGGTCGCCGCGCTCGGTCTGGGTGACGATCATGGCCGCGAAGAAGGCCGTCCCGAACAGGAGGTAGGCGCCGCGGGCATAGTGACGCCGCAGGTCGTCCATCCCGTAGCCCTGCACGCCGAGGCCCGTGAGGGTGTCGAGGTAGAGCTGCAGGAACTCGTCCTCGTGCGCGCGGCGGACGTCGCGAGGCAGGGCGCCTGCCAGGAAGTAGGCCAGGTCGGTGGGGCCAGACCCGTACGCGTACGATTGCCAGTCGAGCACCGTGACCGGGTAGCCGCCCGCCGCGGTGGCGAACATCATGTTGTCGGGCCGGAAGTCGTTGTGGGTCAGGCAGCGGGGTCCGTCGTGCGACGCGCCGAGGCTGCCGAAGCGGGGCGCGAGCCACTCGCCGGCCTCGATCCACTCAGGGGCCAGGTGCGGGCCGTAGCGCCCCTTGAAGGCCTCCCACAGCATCTTCACCGCGTCGGGGTTGGCCGCGCTGGCCGGCGCCGCGCGCGAGCCCGACACGAAGGGCATGTCGTCGAGGGCGTCGTCGCCCCAGTGGGATGCGTGCAGCTTGGCGGCCTCGATGGTGACCAGGCGCGCCTGCTCCAGGCTCACGCCCTGCAACTGGTCGCCCTGCTCGGCGGGCGCCAGATCCTCCATCATCAGCACGAACTCGCTGGTCGCCTCGTCGACATCGGTGAACCAGCACCTGGGCGTGTGGATCAGGGCCGTGGGCGCCAGGCGCTGGTAAAAGCGGACCTCGCGCACATAGTTGCCGAGCGCGATGCCGGTGTTGCGGCTCTCGTCGCCGGCCGCGGGGAACTTCCCCACCAGCGAGGCCGGGGCGCTCTCGCCGCCGCGTTCGTACTCGAGCTTGAAGCGCACGCTGTCGCCGATCTGGCCGGTGCCCACGCCCTTGGCCGTGAAGCTGCGGACGACCGCGTCGACGCCGGCGGACTGCAGCACGGCCGTCAGCCAGGCCGCGTCGATCGCCTCGGGCCGGCGGATGTCGGGTCGGGCGAGGACGGTCACAGCTGGTGCACGTAGACTTCGTTGAGCGCGATCCTGTCGCCGTCGAGGATCACCAGGTCGAACCCCCGCATCCGTCCGCCGCCTTCGATGTCGCAGTACCAGCGGCCGCAGAATCCGCCGGGGATCGGCCAGGTTTCGTCGGGCGTGTAGGTCATCTTCGGCGTCGCGCCGAACAGGCCGGTCAGATACTGGCGCAGCGCGGCGGCGCCGGTGAGGCCGGCGGCCGTCTGCGGGTCCTTGTAGACGCAGTCCTCGGCGTAGAAGGCGCACAGGCGATCCACGTCCTTGTCGCTCCACGCCTTCAGCCAGTCGGCGTTGTAGGCGGCGATGTCGAGGCTCATGCGGGCTCTCCCATGACGCGGTCCCAGGCTTCCTGCGTGAAGGCTTCCGCCGGCAGCGCCTCCGGCCCCGCCATGACGGCGAAGCCCTGGACCTTGAAGCTGGGGTCGGCGGCCGACTTGGCGAAGACGCGTGCGCGGCGGGCGCGGGCGGCCTCGTCGAACTCCATGTCGAGCGCCGCCTGCATCCGGGCCGCGAATCGGAGGCGCCGCATGCGCTCGGCGCGCTCTTCAGCGTACGGGGCGAACGACAGCTCCGCCCAGTCCTCGGTTTCCTTCAGCAGTTCGCTGACGATCCGCACGTCCCGGTAGGTGATCGACAGGCCCAGTCCCAGGATGGGGTCGTTCCATCCCGCGGCGTCGCCCACCAGGACGACGCCCGGCGCGAACGGCTCGTCGGTCCAGGAGTCGTTGTTGAAGTAGCTGAAGAGCGGGCCCGCCGGCTCGCCCGAGACCAGGTGGCGGTTCTGCGGGCTGCAGCTCATGGCGAAGGCGTCCAGGAAGCGCCGTGCGCCGTCCGGGCCCTTGAACCGCTGGGCCTGGTCGAGCGCGTAGCCGCCGTAGATCCGCACCTTGCCGCCGCCCTGCGGGAAGGCGAGGAAGGCGAAGTCGCCCTCGGTGCCGATCGCCTGCATGTCGGCGGGCCATTCGTCCGCGCCGTCGATCAGGAGGCCCCCGAACCAGTGGTGGGGCTTGTCCTGGTGCAGGGTGATGCCGGCCGCCTCGCGGACCTGCGACGTGCGGCCGTCGGCGCCCACCAGCAGGCGCGCGGTGGCGATGAAGGTCTCGCCGTCGACCTCGTACACGACCCTGGGCGTGGGGCCGCCCTGGAGCTCGGTCACGCGGGCCTGCCGCAGCGTGACGGCGCCGGCGGCGGACGCGGCGTCGAACAGCGTCTGGCAGTGGTGCGGATGGCCGAGGCAGAGCGGTCCGGGCACATCGGGCCGGAAGATGCCCAGCGGCAGCGTCCGGGCCTCGGCCGCCGCGGGGTCCAGGGTCTCGTCGTAGGTGACGTGGCGGTGCAGGTGATGGCCGCCGGCTTCGATCAGCAGGTCGTAGAGGCCGACGCGCTTCACCTCGTCGACGCCCCAGGGCGCGATCCACTCGCCGCGCACCCGGTCCTCATAGGCCGCCGACTGCTCCAGGAGGAGGACGGACGCCCCGGCGCGCGCCATGACGGTCGCCAGAGCTGATCCGCCGATCCCGCCGCCCACGATGATCAGGTCATACGCCGACACGTCCGTACTCCGCTTGTGCTTCGCCCGACTCTATTGATCCGCCTTACCCGGGGGCCGGCAAGCGCAGCGTGCGGCCGCTGAATCTGCGGATAAGTCCAAGCCTCGGGAAAGACGGCCGTTTGGCGAACGCTCCTCCGGCGCTCCACAGGTCCTCCACCCGCGGCGCCGCCGTCGCTCCACAGCCCCGCGCCGTGCGGCGGTTGCGCCCTGGGCGGGCCTCTGAGACGCTCCACTTGCCGAGAGGGACTGCGGCGCGGCGGACCGGGCGACCGGAACGCGGAGCGGGCAGGAGGCTCTCCAGGGCAGGCGGTGCGACACGGGGGCGACCCCAGGTGGCGCCGGCGGTTCCGGAGGTGGCACGGAGGGTGCGGTCGACGCCGAGCTGGGTTCGCCCAGCGAAGTCGAGACGGCCATCCACCTCGAAGGCTCAGATCCCCCAACGGATCTGGAAGAGAGGGCGGGGTTCCGGGCGACCGGGGCGCCGCCCTCTTCGTATGGACCCTGCGGCCCTGCCGCCCGTCAGCACCCGCTCGAGGGCCATGGCCGAAGGTTCGGGGACGGGGGCGCCTCGCGGCCGCCCCCCTCTTCGCGTCAGCCCATCTCGAGCTTCAGCTTCAGCGCCTGCGCGAGCGTCTGGGCCCGGCGCGTCGTCTGCTCGCCGAGCAGCATGTCTTCCCAGCCCGCCAGCACGTTCAACGCCAGGCGATCGCCGCGGATCGTCACGCCCGACTTCTCGAGCAGGCGCGGGTTGTGGCCCGAGAGGTCGCAGCCCAGCCGTATCGCGGAGCCGAGCGCCCGCGCTCGTTGCCGGCGCTCGGCGCTGAGCACGCGCGCCACCGTCGGGTGGGGCGGCTGCGCGGCCGAGTGGCGCGAGAAGGCGACGGCGGCCAGGAAGACGCGCTCGGGATGCCGCATGCCGGCCAGAGGCGCGCGCAGCACCTGGTCGAACGCCAGATCCGCCCGGTGGTCGGGATGTAGCCGCGCGCCGAGGTCGGCCAGGCGGCAGGCGGCGGCGACGAGGACCCGGTCGCGATCCCCGAAGAGCGGCGGAAGGCTCTCGAAGAGAGGCCCGACCCAGGCTTCCAGCGCGTGTCCCAGCACCGGCGAGATTCCGCGCTGCGCCGTCAGCGCCTCGCAGCCCTCGATGAGGGGATCGAGGCGGCGGACCTCGGGGGGCATGGCCTCGAGAAGCATGCCTTCCCGCACCCCGTAGGCGCTCACTACCACCTTTTCCACGCCCAGCCGCTCGAGGACGCGCTCGAGCACCAGCGCGGCGTACGGCAGCGTATCGAAGCGCTTCTTCGAAAGGCCATCGATGCCTTCGAGCGACGAGCGGGACTGCCGCTGGACGAACCGGGCCAGATCCAGCGCATCGCTGCGGCCGATCTCGTACTGATGCGCCACGTGCAGGGGATAGTCCGCCAGTTGCATGTGCAGCAGCGCGAGGTTGCGCCAGGCGCCCCCAACGGCATGGAACGCCGGGCTCGCGAAGCGCCGGGCCAGGGGCGCGAGATGGTCGTCGACGATGCGGCGCGTGCGCTCGATGTTGAGGCTCTTGGGAGCGCCCAGGGAGAAGGGACCCAGGGGCAGCGTGACGCCCTCCGGATTCGCCACGCCCCCGAGCCGGACCAGCTCGAGGCTGGATCCGCCCAGGTCGCCGACCACGCCGTCCGCCTCGGGCTGGCCGCACAGCACGCCCAGGGCGGCGTAGCGGGCCTCCTCCTCGCCCGAGAGGACGCGGACGTCGAGGCCCGTCTGGTCCAGGACGCGCTTCAGGAACGCGCGCCCGTCCGCCGCCTCGCGCACGGCGGCGGTGGCGACCGCGCTCACCTCCTCGGCGCGCCAGCCTTCGAGCAGGGCGCGGAAGCGTCGCAGGGCGCCCACCGCGGCCTCGACGCCCTCGGCGTTCAGCCGGCCCGTGGCCGGAAGGTCGCGGCCAAGTCCGGCGACCACCTTTTCGTTGTAGATGGTCCAGAGGGCCCGGCCGTCCACCCGGTAGATCACGAGGCGGACGGAGTTGGATCCCACGTCGATGACCGCGGCCTGCCGGCCGTCGGAGCGCGGCGCGCTATCCTCGCGAGGCCACATTTTCGATCGCGCGCGGCATGTCCTTCACTCTCTGCCCACGACCGGAAAGGCTCGGATTGGTCATGAAGTACTCGTGCGCCGAGAAGGCGTTCGGGTGGTCCCAGGCAGGATCACGCCTATAGCCGCCGTCGCCGTCGAGGGTCCAGCTTTGCGCTTCGTCCTTCAGGTTCGCGAGCATGATCTGCTGCAGGACCTGCTGGTGGACGGTGGGGTTCTCGACCGGCGTCATGCACTCGACCCGCCGGTCGAGGTTGCGCGGCATCCAGTCGGCCGAGGAGATGAAGACCCGGGCATGGGGCGAGGGCATCGCGTGGCCGTTGGCGAAGGCCACGATCCGCCCGTGCTCGAGGAACCGCCCGACGATGGACTTGACCCGGATGTTCTCGGAGAGCCCCGGCAGGCCGGGACGCAGGCAGCAGATCCCGCGAATCACGAGGTCGACGGGAACGCCCGCCCGGCTGGCCTCGTAGAGCGCGTCGATCACTTCCGGGTCGACCAGGGAGTTCATCTTGGCCCAGATCCCGGCCGGCCGGCCGGCGCGCGCGTTGACGCTTTCCTCGCCGATGAGCCGCAGCAGATCCCGCTTCATGGTGACCGGCGAGAAGGACAGCCGTTCAAGGCTCACCGGCTGGGCGTAGCCGGTGACGTAGTTGAAGAGCTTCGCCGAGTCCCGGCCGAAGGCGGGATCGGTCGTGAACAGCGACAGGTCCGTATAGATGCGCGCGGTGATCGGATGGTAGTTGCCGGTCCCGAAATGGCAGTAGGTGCGCAGGACGTCGCCCTCGCGCCGGACGACCGTCGAAAGCTTGGCGTGCGTCTTGTACTCGATGAAGCCGAACACGACGTGCACGCCGGCCCGCTCGAGGTCTCGCGCCCACTTCAGGTTCGCCTCCTCGTCGAAGCGCGCCTTGATCTCGACGACGGCGGTGACGTTCTTGCCGTTCTCGGCGGCCTCGATCAGCGCCGCGACGATGGGGCTGTCCTGGCTGGTGCGGTAGAGCGTCTGCTTGATCGCCAGCACGTTCGGATCGCGCGCCGCCTGGCGCAGGAACTGGACCACCACGTCGAAGCTCTCGAACGGGTGGTGGACCAGGATGTCCTTCTCGCGGATCGCGGCGAAGCAGTCCCCGCCGTGGTCGCGGATGCGTTCCGGGAACCGCGGCTCGAAGGGCTTGAACTTCAGGTCGGGGCGGTCGGCCGGGATGATCTGGGTGAGCTCGTCCAGTCCCAGCAGGCCGTCGAAGACGATGACGTCCTCGGGCTCCACGCGCAGGCTCTGCAGGATGAAGCTGCGCAGCTCCTCCGGCATGTCGTCCTCGATCTCGATGCGAACGACGGAGCCCAGGCGCCGCTGCTTCAGGCGCGCCTCGAACTCGCGCACCAGATCCTCGGCCTCTTCCTCCATCTCCACGTCGGAATCGCGGATCAGCCGGAACACGCCCTGTTCCTCGATCTCACAGCCGGGGAACAGGTGGTCGAGGAAAAGGGTGACCATGCTCTCCAGCGAGATCACCCGTCGTTCGGCCTTGCGCCGCGTGCTCTGGCGGCCGGGGGCGATGTCCCAGAAACGCGCCACCTGGGCCGGCAGCGGCGCCAGCGCATAGAGTTGCCGACCGTCGGCGGTCCGGCGGATCTTCAGCACCAGCGAGAACGCCAGGTTCGGGATGAACGGGAACGGATGCGCCGGATCGATGGCCAGCGGGGTCAGCACCGGAAACAGGTCGTTCAGGAACCGTTCCTCGAGACCCGCGCGCTCGGCGTCGGTGACCTCGGCGGCGGAAACGTATCGCAGACCCTCGGTGGACAGCTCGGCGCAAAGCTCGCGCCAGCGGGTCTGCTGGTCGGCCATCAGCTCGGCGGCGGCCGCGTTCACCCTGACCAGCTGCTCGGCCGCGGTCAGGCCGTCCTGGCTCACGACGCGTATGCCCTCGCGGACCTGCGCCTTCAGACCCGCGACCCGCACCATGTAGAATTCGTCGAGGTTGTTGGCGCTGATGGCCAGGAACCGCAGGCGTTCGAGCAGCGGATGCCGCGGGTTCATGCTCTCGGCCAGGACCCGGCGATTGAAGGCCAGCCACGAGAGCTCGCGGTTGAAGAAGCGCAACGGCGAGCCGGACAGGTCCTCCATCGCGAGCGCACCGGCGTCAGCCGGCGCGGGCGTGTTGGCGCTGATCGGAACGGCGTCGTTGGGCATGCAGACTCTCGGGCGGCGTCAGACGCTCTCTAAACGTGGTCTCGAAAGGTTAAGGTCCTCATGATCGTTCGGGGCCGACCAGTAGGGCTTCAGCTTCCGATACGCCTTGAACGTCGCGTTGGCCGCGTCGATGGCGTTATCTTCGCCTCTCGCGATGCGCCCCACCTCAAGCCCGGCCGCGAACGCGAGCTCCCCGCCACGCCGCCCGACAGCCCGCGCGGCCACGGTGCGGGCGACTGCGATGTCGTTCAGCAGTCCCAGCCGGTCCTGCAGGGCCCGCAGCACCGTCATGAAGCGCGCGCGTCGCTTCGGATGCTGCGGGAAGGTCTCGCCGAAGAAAGCGGCGGCATAGCGGAGCTTCTTGGCCTCCTTACGCAGGTCGTGCCGCGCCTCCGGGTCGAGCCGCCGGAAGCCGTGCGAGCGGCGGCGCAGGCGCCGGTCCTGGCGGTCCATGAGGGCGGCCGCCAGCGCGGCGGCCGATCCCTCGCGCAGGCGCCGGGCCCGTTCGTTCGCGAGACCCTGCCACGCGCCGACCTCGATCCACTCGCCGAGCGTCACGAGGAGGCTGCGGAAGCGCTGGGAGCGGACGGCCGCCAAGGCCTTCTCATAGGCTTCGGCCTGGGCGTGACGCAGCGCGCGGAAGAACGCCGCGCGGCCGGCGCTTTCCTCGATCTCGTCGGGCGTCGCCGCGAGCTGCAGGAACACGTCGAGGTCGCGCGCCTCCGAGAGTTCGCCGGCGAGCCACCGCGTCTCGGAGCGCGCCAGGTTGAGCCCGTTCGGGTCGAGCATGTTCCGGAAGACCGAAAGCGCCGCGCGCAGCCGCCGCAGGCCCACCCGCAACTGGTGCAGGACGTCCGGGTTGTGGGCCCGCTGCAGCAGGCGCGCATTGCCCGCGATCTGGACGAGGGCGTCGCGCGCGATCGACTGGAACGCGGCCGCTCCGGTCGTGTCCGGTCCGATGGCCGGGGACTGGGCCTTGAGCGCCGCGACGCCGTCGTGGCCCGCCAGCCGGTAGCCCCGCTCGGCCTTGCTTTCGAACGACAGCGTCAGCGCGGCGCGCTGCTGAAGGTCGCGCGCGAGGTCGAAGAGGTCCTGCTGGCTGCCCGAGATCAGCTCCAGCTCCAGTTCCGCGACCGGCTCGGTCCTCTCGCCGGCCGTGATCACGCCGGTGTCGAAGGTGACCTCGATGTGGATCTCGCCACGCACCCACGCATGCGTGCGCCGCTCGACCTCGACGGTGAAGGCCGGGTTCACGGCGGCGTCGGCCAGCACGTTCGCGGCCGGCGTGCCTGCAAGGGCGGCGAGGTCCAGGTCCGGGCCGGCGACTTCGGTCTCCCACTCGTCGCGCTGGAAAAGGCCGCCGCCGTTCCGGTGCTTGAGCGTCTGGATGTAGGTTTCGTCGCTGCGGCGGACGCGAAGGCTGAAGCCGCCGTCCCGCAGCCTGTGATCGGCGGTGTCGAAATAGACGGCGTGCAGGCGGGCGATGCGAGCCGCCTCGACGGGGAAAAGCGCCTGAAGGGCTTCGACGGCGCCATCGCCCAGCTGAAACTTGAGTTCCAGCTCAGGCGCCGCCGTCCCTGGGCCTGGCGCAAGCATCCGAACGTCCCGAAGCCGTGGCCCCGCCGCCACGGGTCGAACCAGTGGAGGAAAAAGAATCGGTTTGTCTATCGCGCCGGAAAATATTTCGGCCCTCACAGGTCGAGTTGCTGCGCGTCCTCGAGAATCTGCCGCGCCAGCACGCGGGTGACCGGCCGGAATCCCGCGTCGCCGGCCTCGTCCAGGCGGCGCACGATCTCCTCGGCGTCGGGGATCGACCGGTTCATGCGCGCCAGGAGGTAAGGATAGACCTCCTCGGGCGGCCGGATGTTGCGGTTCCGGAAGAAGCGCCGCAGCACGCCCTCGAGCACCGCATCGTCGGGCGGGGCGATCTCGGCCACCGGCAACGCGTTGAGGCGAGACCGCAGGTCGGGCAGGTCGGTCTGCCAGGTGGCGGGCCGCGTTCGGGCCGTCAGCAGCAGGCCGCCGCCGGCGCGGCCCGCCAGGTTGATCAGGTGGAAAAGGCCCTCGGCCGAGAAGCCGCGGTCGACGTCCTCCAGCAGAACCGGCCGGCCCGCGGCGGCCGCGAGATCGGGCGATTCAGGATCTGTCCGCGCAGCCTCGGCCCGCCGAGCCCAGGCCTGGGCGATGTGGCTCTTGCCGACGCCCTGCGGGCCGATCAGCGCCAGGCACCCGCCGGGCCACCGCGGGTAGGCCAGGACGGCGTCCACGGCGGTCGCGTTGGACGGGCCGAGCTCGAAGTCGCCGAAGGAGGGAGGCGTCTCCCTGCCGAGGTTCAGCCGAAGCTGCCGCGCCATGCGCTTGATCGAGGGGCTGACTTCACGCCCGCAGTCTATGGGCTTCTTCGGCGGCTTGCCACAGGTTGCGAACGCCGCCCCCGGGTTTCACAGGGTCAGGCCGGACGCACCGGCAGGTCCCGCGCGGCGGCCAGCGTCCAGCCGTCGGGCTTGAGGAGCTCGATGGGGGAGAAGCGGGCCTTGTAGTCCATCTTCTCGGAACCGCGGACCCAGTAGCCCAGATACACATAGGGCAGCGCGGTGAGGCACGCCTGGACGACATGGTCCAGGATCATGAACGACCCGAGGCTGCGCCGGGCGAGGGTGGGGTCGTAGAAGCTGTAGACCAGCGACAGGCCGTCGCTCATCAGGTCCACCAGGGCGCAGGCGATGAGGTCGCCCGGACCGCCGTCCCGTGTCTTGAGCCGATACTCGATGATGTGCGTGCGGACCGCCGTGTCCTCGACCATGGCGACATAGTCGGGCCAGGTCATCTCGGCCATGCCGCCGCTGGCGTGGCGCGCCAGCAGGTAGCGGCGGAGCAGGTCGAACTGCTCCATCGTCGCCTCGGCCTCGACGAGGTGGCGCTCGATGTCGGCGTTTCGGGCGAGGATCTTCCGCTCGGAGCGCGAGAAGACGTAGTCGGCGGCGGGAAGCCGGGCGGAGACGCAGGCGGAACAGGCCTCGCACGCGGGCCGATAGGCGATGTTCTGCGACCGGCGGAAGCCGACCTGGGTCAGGCTGTCGTTGACCTGGGCGCCGTCCGACAGCGGCAGGTGGGCGAAGACTTTCCGTTCGAACCGCTCGGGCAGATAGGGACACGGCGACGGCGCGGTCAGGAAGAACCGGAGCTGTCGGGTGGGAAAATGCTGCGTCACGGATCCGCGGTCGCCCTTTTCGCGTCGAGCGCCTTTCGCCCGAGATTAGGCGTCATGCGCGGCCTCCACGCAAGGACTACGCTAGAGTCCCGGTTCCGGAGGCAGCACCGGCGCCTCACGCAGCAACACGATGGCGATGCGGCGGTTGCCGGGCAGCATCGGATCGTCGGGATAAAGCGGTTCGGACCCGGCCTTGCCCGACACCTGGTAGACGCGGTCGGGGTCGACGCCGGCGCCTTGCAGCACCTTGCGGGAGCTGTCGGCCCGGGCCGACGAGAGCGACCAGTCCGATTCCGGCTTGGCGCCGTTGGCGCTCGCCGAGGTGTGGCCGTAGATCGAGATCCTGTTCGGAAGCTGGTTGATCACCTTGGAAACCGCCCGCAACAGGAGCTTGGCCCGGTCGTTCGGCTGGGTGGAGCCCTGGTTGAACATCGACCGGCCTTCCTGGTCGATGAGCTGGATGCGCAGGCCCTCGGGCGTCTCGTCGATGATGATGTTCTTCGAAAGCTCGGCCAGTTCGGGCATCGACTGCATCGCCTGCCGCAGGGACTGGGCGGCAGAGGCGAACGCCGCGTCCTCCCGGGCCGCCTGGGCGGCCGCCTGCTCGGCCGCGGCGGCCTCCTCGGCGGTCATCGGCTTGCCGCCTTCCTTCGAGTCGCCGTCGTTCGGATTGCGGGAGGACGGCGCCAACTCCTCGATCACGTCCGACGAGCCGGAGGCCTTGGAGCCGTCGTTGGCCAGCGCCGCGCCGCCCAGGATGCCGCCGGCGCCCGAGCTGGTCTGCGACACGCTGGCGGGGGCGAAGTAGTCGGCGATGCCGCGCTTCTGCTCGGGCGAGGTGGTGTTGATCAGCCACATCAGCAGGAAGAACGCCATCATCGCGGTCACGAAGTCGGCGTAGGCCACCTTCCAGGCGCCGCCGTGGTGCCCGTCGCCGCCACCCTTCTTGATCCGCTTGAGGATGATCGGCTGGTCGCCGCCCACCGCCATGGTTCACCCGCCTTAACTGTGTTTCGCCGGGCAAACTGCGCGAGCCGCGTTAAGATGGTGTTGCACGAGGGGGAGTTGCGGCGTGGCGGTGGTTCTTGAAACCGAGCGGCTGGTCCTGCGCGACGTCGAGGACGACGACGCGCCGTTCCTGGTCGATCTCCTGAATTCCCCGGGCTTCCTGGAAAACATCGGCGACCGGGGCGTGCGGAACGTGGCGGACGCGGCGCGCTTCATCGAAGACCGCATGCGCGCGAGCTACCGCGAGCACGGCTTCGGCATGTGGGTGGCGGTCCAGAAGCGCGACGGCGCGCCCGTGGGCATGGCCGGCCTCGTGCGGCGCGAGGGGCTGGATGTTCCCGACGTCGGGTACGCCTTCATCGAGCGGGTGTGGGGCCAGGGCTACGCCCAGGAGGCCGCGGCCGCGGTGCTGGCCCATGCGCAGGGGCCGCTCGGCATCCCGGCGCTGGCGGCGATAACCACGCTCGAGAACTTCGCCTCCATGGCGGTGCTCCGGAAGGTGGGCTTCACCTACCGGGGCGTCATCCAGCTTCCCGGGATGGACCGGGAGAGCGCGCATTTCACATGTCCCTGAGGGCCACATGACGATCACGACCCGCACCGTGGAGGCCAATGGCTTCCGCTTCGCCGTCGACGAGGCGGGGGAGGGCGATCATCTCGCGCTCTGCCTGCACGGCTTCCCGGAGAGCCGGTTCTCCTGGCGCTTCCAGCTGCCGTTCCTGGCCAGCATGGGCTACCGCGCCTGGGCGCCGGACCTGCGCGGATACGGCGAGACCGAGCCGAAGCCCGCGGAGGTGAAGGCCTATCTCATCGACCGGCTGATGGAGGACGTCGCCGCGCTCATCGACGCCAGCGGGGCGCGGAAGGTCACGCTCATCGGCCACGACTGGGGGGCGGGGCTGGCCTGGACGTTCGCGACCCACGCGCCGCGTCCGCTGGAGCGCCTGGTGATCATGAACGTCCCGCACCCCGGCGTGATGGCGCGGCACCTGTCGAAGGGCAACCTGCGCCAGCTGGGCCGCTCCTGGTACATGTTCTTCTTTCAGATCCCGGGCCTGCCCGAGGCGATGATGACCGCGAGCGACGCCCGCGCCATCCGCCGCGCGTTCCACGGCATGGCGGTCGACAAGTCCAACTTCGGCGACGACGTCCTCGACCGCTATGCGCGCGACGCCCAGCGGCCCGGAGCCATCCGCGGCATGATCAACTGGTACCGCGCGGCCTTCCAGCTGGGGGGCAAGATGCGCGGCCCCTGGCCGCGGATCGAGACGCCGACGCTTATCGTCTGGGGCGAGGAGGACGCCGCGCTGGGCGTCGAGCTCCTCGACGGCACGGACGAGTTCGTGCGCGACCTCACCATTCGCCGCCTGCCCAAGGTCTCCCACTGGGTGCAGCAGGAGGCGCCGGAGAAGGTCAACGCCATCCTGGGCGAGTGGCTTCCCGGGCCGGGCTGATCGCGGGTGACAGCCCGGGTCGCACGGCCGATCATGGGCGCCGCACGCTCGGGGAGACGCAGATGGGACGGACGACGCGGGAGGTGGCCGCCGGGCTTCAGTTCGGGGAGGGGCCTCGCTGGCGGGACGGCCGCCTCTGGTTCAGCGACTTCTACGATCACGCGGTGAAATCCGTGTCGCCCGCGGGGGACCTGCGGACGGAGTTCACCATCGACGACCAGCCGTCGGGACTGGGCTGGCAGCCGGACGGCTCCATGCTGATCGTCTCGATGACGCGCCGCCAGCTTCTGCGTCGCACGCCCGACGGCCGGATCTCGGTGCACGCCGACCTCGGCCACATCGCCACCTTCCACTGCAACGACATGGTGGTGGACGCGCAGGGCGGGGCCTACGTGGGCAACTTCGGCTTCGATCTGGACGCCGCGATGGCCAAGGGCGGCGTGGCCGCCGGCATGGTCAAGGCGAAGCTCGCCTATGTGTCGCCGGATGGACGGGCGCGCGTCGTGGCCGACGACCTGGCCTTTCCGAACGGGACGGTCATCACGCCGGACGGCAGGACGCTCATCCTGGGGGAGAGCTTCGGCCGCGTCCTCACGGCCTTCGACGTCGCTCCGGACGGCGGGCTGTCGAACCGCCGCGTCTGGGCCGAGCTCGGCGCCCGGGTCCCGGACGGCATCTGCCTCGACGACGAGGGGGCCGTCTGGGTCGCCAATCCCAGCGCGCCAGAGTGCGTCCGCGTGGCGGAAGGCGGCAAGGTTCTGGAGGTGATCGAGACGGGGCAGCCCTGCTACGCCTGCATGCTGGGGGGCGAGGCGGGACGCACGCTCTTCATGCTGACGGCGGCGGGGCTCGGCGGCGGCGCGGCCGGGCGCACCGGCAAGGTGATCGCGGCCGAGGTCGATGCGGGTCGGGCGGGCTGGCCCTGAGTTCAGGCCCCCAGCAGCCGCGCCGCCCGCGGGGCGAAGTAGGTGATGACCCCGGCGGCGCCCGCGCGCTTGAAGGCGCCGAGGCTTTCGAGGATCGAGCGCTCCTCGTCGAGCCAGCCGTTCCGGGCCGCGGCCATGATCATGGCGTACTCGCCCGAGACCTGGAAGGCGAAGGTCGGCAGTGAGAAGGCGTCCACCACCTGCCGGACGATGTCGAGGTAGGGCATCCCCGGCTTGACCATCACCATGTCGGCCCCCTCGGCGATGTCGAGCGCCACCTCGCGCAGCGCCTCGGCGTGGTTGGCGGAGTCCATCTGGTAGGTCTTCTTGTCGCCGGGGTTCTCGACCGAACCCGTGCCGAGCTTGCCCGAGCCGATGGCCTCCCGGTACGGCCCGTAGAAGGCCGACGCGTACTTCGCGGCGTAGGACATGATCATCACGTCCTGCAGGCCCTCGGCCTCGAGGGCGGTGCGCAGCGCGCCGACGCGGCCGTCCATCATGTCGCTGGGCGCAAGGATGTCGCAGCCGGCCTGCGCCTGGACCAGGCCCTGCGCGACCAGCGCCTCGACCGTGGCGTCGTTGACGATCCGGCCGTCCTGAAGGAGCCCGTCATGGCCATGGTCGGTGAAGGGGTCCAGCGCGACGTCGCACATGATCCCGACCTCGGGCGCGGCGTCCTTCATGGCCTTCACGGCGCGACACACGAGGCCGTCGGGGTCGGCGGCGAGCCTGCCGCTCGCGTCCTTCTTGGCGCCGTCGATGTGCGGAAAGACGGCGATCGCCGGGATGCCCAGCGCCTTCGCCTCCCGGGCCGCGGCGGCCGCGTCCTTCACGGACAGGCGGGCGACGCCGGGCATGGAGCCCACCGGGACCTGGCCCTCGCCCTCGTGCACCACCATCGACCAGATGAGGTCGGCCGGGGTGAGCACCGTCTCGCGGACGAGCCGGCGGATCCAGTCCGACTGTCGAAGCCGCCGCATGCGCAGGGCGGGATAGGCGGCGAGGCGAGCCTTGGTCATGCGCGGGCGTTTGAACCCGCTTCACGATCGACGCAACCCCCGCGACGCGGCGGGCGACCGAGCCGGCGGCTAGCACCGATGCAGGATGTGGCAGCGGACTCCCGGAAAGCCCGCAGCCCCCGGCGCTTCCCGGTAGCGGCGAAGGGCCTCGTTGTGCCGCGCCTCCCGGGCGAAGTCGCCGGCGCCGTTGGCGGGGTCGGCGTTGCGGGTCACGGCGGCGTCGATCTCACGCTCGCGCCGGCATTCGGGGGAACTGAGGTCGGGATCCTTCAGTGGATCGCAGCGCCGCAGCACGAGGCGTGGTCGCGGCCAGCGTCCGTCAGCGAACACGGGGCCGTACAGGTCGACGCCGCCCTGCTCACCGCCTGCGCCGTGGGTCGGCGGCGCGGCGTAGCGGGGTTGCGGGTCCGTGGCGTCGGGCGTCGTGCGCGCAGGATCGGCGCGGCGGGACAACGATGCGGTCGGGTCCGCGCGGGCTTGCCGCGGGGCTTCGACCAGCTGCACCTCGATAGCCGGCGTCTCGGAGGGTGGCGTCGCGCTGTCCTGGCGAAGCGCGAACCAGCCGAGCACGCCGCCGTGGAGGGCGAGCGAGAGGATGAGGGTCAGGAGCAACCGGCCGCGACGGCGGGCGAGCCCACGCAGCTCCAGCGCGCTCTCCACCACGTGCATACGCGCCCTCCCGTCGACGCAGCCAAGCTCGCAATAGCGTCGCCGATATGGCGCCGATTGACAGCCCGAGCGCGCCGCGCTCAACCGCGCCCATGGATTTCGACCTGACCGAAGACCAGCGCGCGATCGAGGACGCCGCCCGCGCCTTCGCCCTCGCCGAACTCGCGCCCAATTCCGCCCGCTGGGACGAAGAGAAGACCTTCCCCGTCGAGGTGATGCGCAAGGCGGCGGAGCTCGGCTTCGCCGGCCTCTATGTCCGCGAGGACGTGGGCGGATCGGCTCTGTCCCGGCTCGACGCCTCGATCGTCTTCGAGCAGTTGAGCTACGGCGACGTGACCACGGCCGCCTTCATCTCGATCCACAACATGGCCTCGTGGATGATCGACCGGTTCGGCGACGAGGACCTGCGGCGCCGCTTCCTGCCGAAGCTGACGACCATGGAGCTTATCGCCTCCTACTGCCTGACCGAGCCCGGCTCCGGCTCGGACGCGGCCGCGTTGACGACGACGGCCGTGCGCGACGGGGATCACTATGTGGTCAACGGCTCCAAGGCCTTCATCTCGGGCGCCGGGAGCTCGGACGTCTATGTGGTGATGGTCCGAACCGGGGGGCCGGGCGCCAAGGGCGTCTCGACGCTTGTGGTGGAGAAGGGGACGCCGGGACTCTCGTTCGGCGCCCAGGAGCGCAAGATGGGCTGGAACGCCCAGCCGACGGCCCAGGTGAACTTCGACGACTGCCGCGTGCCGGTGGCGAACCGCGTCGGCGAAGAGGGATCGGGGTTCAAGATCGCCATGGCGGGCCTCGACGGCGGACGCATCAACATCGCCTCGTGTTCGCTGGGCGGCGCGGGCTTGGCCCTCGACACCGCCAAGGCGTACCTCGAGACGCGCCGGCAGTTCGGTCAGCCGCTGAGGGAGTTCCAGGGGCTCCAGTGGCGCTTCGCGGACATGGCCACCGAGCTGGACGCCGCGCGCCTGATGGTGCGCCGGGCCGCCCACGCGCTGGACAACAGGGATCCCGCCGCGACGCGCTACTGCGCCATGGCCAAGCGCTTCGCCACCGACGCCGGATTCGAGGTCGCCAACCAGGCCCTGCAGCTTCACGGCGGCTACGGCTATCTGCGCGACTATCCGCTGGAGCGGATCGTCCGCGACCTGCGGGTCCACCAGATCCTCGAAGGCACCAACGAGATCATGCGGGTCATCACCGCCAGGGAGCTGTTCCGGTCATGAGCGAAGCGCAGGAAGTCCTCTGTCGGGTCGAGGGGCGCGTGGGGCGGATCACGCTGAACCGGCCGCAGGCGCTGCACGCGCTCACCACCAACATGTGCCGGCTGATGACCGACGCGCTGGTGGCGTGGCGGGACGATCCGGCGGTGGACCTGGTGCTGTTCGACCACTCGGGCGAGCGCGGCTTCTGCGCCGGCGGCGACATCCGCATGCTGGCGGAGAGCGGCGCGGGTGATGGACGGCTGGCCCGCGAGTTCTTCTTCGTCGAGTACCGGCTCAACCACCTTCTCTTCCACTATCCCAAGCCCACCGCGGCGATCATGGACGGCGTGACCATGGGCGGCGGCGTGGGCCTCTCGCGCCCCTGCCGTTACCGGGTGGCGACCGAGCGGACGACGTTCGCGATGCCGGAGACCGGGATCGGCCTGTTCCCCGACGTCGGCGGCGGTTGGTACCTGAGCCGGATGCCCGACCACATCGGCCTGTGGCTGGCCCTGACGGGCGCGCGGATCAAGGCGGCGGACTGCGAGCTCCTGGGCCTGGCGACGGACTTCGTGGAGAGCGGGAAGGTCGCCGACCTCAAGGCTGCGATCCTCGCCGAGCCGACGCGCATCGAGACGCTGCTCACCGAGTTCGAGGGGGACTCCGGACGGCCTCCGATCGCCCAGCATCAGGACGAGATCGCGCGCCTGTTCTCGGGCGACAGCGTCGAGGCCATCGTCGCGGCGCTTGAAGCGGCCGACACGGACTGGGCCCGCGAGCAGCTAAAGGTCATGGCCACCAAGTCGCCCCAGACCATGAAGGTCGCGTTCCGCCAGCTGCAGCTGGGGGCCCGGGCGAAGGACTTCGCCGAGAACATGGCGATGGAGTACCGCATCGGCGCGCGGGTCGTGCAGCGGCACGATTTCATCGAGGGCGTGCGCGCCGTGATCGTGGAGAAGGACAATGCGCCGACGTGGAGCGAACCGCGTCCGCACGACGTGAGCGAGGCGACGCTGGACGCCATCTTCGCCCCGCTGCCTTCCAACGAGGAGTGGTCGCCTCTAACGTGACCGCGACCGGCCGGTGCTGGCCGGCGGGAGGAACCCCATGAAGCCGATCCTGTTGCTGGCCGCATGCGCCGCCGCATCGCTGTCCTCGTCAGCGTCCGCAAGCGCTGCGCCCACCGCGAACCAGCTCGCCGCGGTGGCCGACAAGTCCCGACCGGAAGCCGACACGAAGCGCGACGCCGACCGCAAGCCGGCTGAGATGCTGGAGTTCGCGGGGGTCAGGCCGGGCCAGGCGGTGGCGGATTTCATCCCGGGCGGCGGATACTTCACGCGGATCTTCGCCAAGGCCGTCGGGCCCAAGGGGAAGGTCTATGCCGTGATCAACGCACCGCCGGCGGGCGCGGCCCCTCCGGCGAACCCGCCGCCGATCCGCGCTGTGGCGGCCGACCCGGCCTACGGCAACATCGAGGTCGTGCAGGTTCCGCTCGTCGAGATGAAGCTGCCGGCGCCGGTCGATCTGGTCTGGACGTCGCAGAACTACCACGACGTCTACGTCCGCAACCCCGAGAACGGGCGCAAGGCGACCAAGGCCATCTTCGACGCCCTGAAGCCGGGCGGCGTCTTCGTCGTGCTGGACCACGCCGCCGCCGCGGGCACGCCCCCGGATCCGCAGGACCGGCTGCATCGCATCGACCCGGCGCTGGTGCGCAAGGAAGTGGAGGCCGCGGGCTTCAAGTTCGAGGGCGAGAGCACGCTGCTGCGCAATCCCGCCGACGACCACGCGAAGGCGGTGTTCGACCCCGCCATCCGGGGCCGCACCGACCAGTTCATCTACAAGTTCCGCAAGCCCAGATAGTCACGAGATCGAAGAGGTAGTCATGACCCGCGTTGCGTTCATCGGCCTGGGCAACATGGGCGGCGGGATGGCCGCAAACCAGGCGAAGTCGGGGCGCGAGGTCATGGCCTTCGACCTGTCGCCTGCCGCCGTGGAGAGGGCTGCAGGCGCCGGCTGCCGCAGGGCCGGTTCCATCGCCGACGCGGTCAGCGCCGCCGAGGTCGTGATCACCATGCTGCCCGCCGGGCCGCACGTGCGCAGCGTCTACGCCGAGCACATCCTGCCGAATGCGCCGCCGACGGCCCTCCTGATCGACTGCTCGACCATCGACGTCGACAGCGCGCGCGCCGTGGCCGCCCAGGCGAAGGCCGCCGGCTTCCGCTTCGCCGACGCGCCGGTCTCGGGCGGCGTGGCGGCGGCCGATGCGGGCACGCTGGCGTTCATGGTGGGCTGCGACGAGGCCGACTTCGCCGCTGTCGAGGACGCGATCCGGCCCATGTCGCGTGCGACGATTCGCGCGGGGGATCACGGCGCCGGGCAGGCCGCCAAGATCTGCAACAACATGGTGCTCGGCATTTCGATGATCGGCGTCTGCGAGGCCCTCGCGCTCGCCGAGAAGCTGGGCCTGGACCCCGTGAAGTTCCACGAGATTTCGTCGCAGTCGTCGGGCCAGTGCTGGAGCTTGACCAGCTATTGCCCATGGCCCGGACCGGTGCCCGCCGCCCCTTCGAATCGCGGCTACGAGGGCGGATTCGCCACGGCGATGATGCTGAAGGACCTCAAGCTCGCCCAGGACGCCGCAGCCAAGGCGGGAGCGGCCGCGCCGCTCGGCGCCGCCGCGGAGGGGCTCTACGCATTGTTCGACCGGCTGGGCGGCGGCGGGAAGGATTTCTCCGGAATCCTGGAGATGCTGCGCGGCAATCTGCCGCCTGCGCAGCAGCGGACGAGTTGATCGGCGTCAAAGCCGAGCGTCGTTCACGAATTCTAGGTACTCGTTCACGAAACGTGGCCCGCGTGCGACAGCCGAACCAATGGACAACCTGAAATCAGGGCGCCAAAAGGCAGGCGTTGAAGAGGGGCCGGGGAACGCGCGCTCGCAAGGGCCCGCAGCCGGGATCGAGTCGATGGACTACAGGCAGGCTTTTGCGACGGCGCTTGAGCGCGTCCGGTCCGAGGGGCGGTATCGGGTCTTCGCCGATCTCAAGCGGCATCGCGGCGCCTTCCCGCGGGCGACCTGGACCCGCGACGACGGCTCGACCTCCGAAGTCACCGTGTGGTGCTCCAACGACTACCTCGGCCAGGGCCAGAACCCGATCGTGCTCGATGCGATGCACAAGGCGATCGAGGAAGCCGGCGCCGGCTCCGGAGGCACGCGCAACATCTCGGGCACCACCCACTACCACGTCGAACTGGAGCGCGAGCTGGCCGACCTTCACCAGAAGGAGGCGGCGCTGCTCTTCACGTCGGGCTACGTGTCCAACGAAGCCTCGCTGTCGACGCTCTACAAGATCCTGCCCGGCCTGATCATCTTCTCCGACGAGCTGAACCACAATTCGATGATCAGCGGCATCCGCGCCGGCAAGCGCGAGCAGCGGGTCGTCTTCCGGCACAACGACCTGGCGCACCTCGAGGAACTTCTGGCCGCCGCCGACCCGGCCGTGCCGAAGCTCATCGCGTTCGAGAGCGTCTACTCCATGGACGGCGACATCGCCGACATGCGGGGCACGGTCGCGCTCGCGAAGAAGTACGGGGCCATGACCTACCTCGACGAGGTGCACGCGGTCGGCATGTACGGCCCGCGCGGCGCCGGCGTGGCCGAGCGCGACGGCGTGATGGCCGAGATCGACATCGTCGAAGGCACGCTGGGCAAGGCGTTCGGCGTCATGGGCGGCTACATCGCCGCGGACGCCGTGATCTGCGACGCGATTCGCAGCTACGCGGACGGCTTCATCTTCACGACCTCGCTGCCGCCGGCGCTTGCCGCAGGCGCGGTGGCCTCGATCCGCTACCTGAAGGAACACGACGAGGTCCGCGTCGCGCACCAGGAGCGGGCTGCGGCGCTGAAGGCCAAGTTCCGCAAGGCCGGGCTTCCGGTCATGCCCAGCGTCAGCCACATCGTGCCGGTGCTGGTCGGCGACCCGGTCCACTGCAAGATGATCTCGGACATCCTGCTCGAGGATCACGGCGTTTACGTGCAGCCGATCAACTACCCCACGGTCCCTCGCGGCACCGAGCGTCTTCGGTTCACCCCGTCGCCGGCCCACGACGACCGCATGATGGACGAGCTCGTCGAGGTCCTCGAAGCGCTGTGGGTCCGCTGCAACGTGCAACGCGTGGGCGGCTACGCCGCCTGAGGCGGCCTTCGGATACGAATTCCGGGCGAACCCTCGGCCTCGCGCGCCTGCGCGACGGGCTGCGCATGCGCGCGCCCTGACGGCGCTCTCGTCTGCGGCGCCATGGCGCAACGCGGCCAAGGCCGAGGCGTGCTCAACTGCAGGAGAGGGCTCTGCGCCACCACAACCCGACATAGGGGTGGAGTCCCAGGGCGCCCCTGCTTCGCGCAGGGGCGTCCTCCGGTGCGCAGGCCGGGCCGATCGTCACTTCCGCCGGCGCACGCCCCGGCCGAGGCCGATCTGCTTGGCGAAGTCGGACCGGCGCGCCGCGTAGGCCGGCGCGACCATGGGGTAGTCCGGCGGCAGTCCCCAGCGGCGCCGATAGTCCTCGGGGCTCATGTTGTAGCGGGAGCGCAGGTAGCGCTTCAGCATCTTCAGCCGCTTCCCGTCCTCCAGGCAGACGATGTAGTCGTGCTGGACCGAGCGCCCGACGGGCACCGCCGGCTTGGGCCGCTCCTCGACAGGCGCGGGCGATCCGCCCGAAGAAAGCTGCGCGAGGGCCTGATGCACGGTGCGGATCATGTCGGGCACCTCCGCGATCGGCACCTGGTTGCGGCTCACATAGGCCGCCACGATGGCTGCGCCCAGGCGCAGGACGTCCTCGCCGGCCGAGCCCTCGTCGTTCATCCCTGCAGTCATACTTACGCCCCCCTCGATAAGCCACGCGACCGCCAGACCACCGCCCGCGGCGTCCCCGGCCTTTGGCCGCAACGTGCGGAGATCGAAACGAGTTCCCAGAAATACTGCGGGCGGCCGCGGTTGGAGCGGGAGGCGTTCGGGAGTAAAGGAGGCGCCTCCGCCGCTCAGACTCGGCGCTCCCGCGAAAGGCCTTGCCCTTGAACCTGCACGTCCAGTCCCAGCGCCCGTCCGAAGACTTCTTCCAGGGGGGAGTCGGCCAGACCGACCCGGCCATCGCCAGGATCCTGGACGGAGAGCTGAAGCGGCAGCAGGACCAGATCGAGCTGATCGCCTCGGAGAACATCGTCTCCAAGGCCGTGCTCGACGCCCAGGGCTCGGTGCTGACCAACAAGTACGCCGAGGGCTACCCCGGCAAGCGGTACTACGGCGGCTGCGAGGTGGTCGACGAGGCCGAGCTGCTGGCGATCGACCGCGCGAAGCAGCTGTTCGGCTGCGAGTACGCCAATGTGCAGCCGCACTCCGGCAGCCAGGCCAACCAGGCGGTCTTCATGGCCACCATGACGCCCGGCGACACGTTCATGGGCATGAACCTGGACCACGGCGGCCACCTGACGCACGGCAAGAGCGTCAACCAGTCCGGCAAGTGGTTCCACCCTGTCGCCTACGGCGTGCGGGCCCAGGACCACCTGATCGACTACGACGAGGCCGCCGAGGTCGCCCGGGCGCACAAGCCCAAGGTGATCATCGCCGGCGGGTCGGCCTATTCGCGCCACATCGACTTTGCGAAGTTCCGGCAGATCGCGGACGAAGTGGGCGCGCTGCTGATGAGCGACATCGCGCACTACGCGGGCCTGGTGGCCGCGGGCGAGTACCCCAACCCGTTCCCGCACAGCCACATCGTCACGACGACGACCCACAAGACGCTGCGGGGACCGCGCGGCGGCCTGATCCTGACCAACGACAAGAAGCTGGCGAGCAAGCTCAACTCGGCCGTCTTCCCGGGGCTCCAGGGCGGACCGCTGATGCATGTCATCGCCGCCAAGGCGGTGGCGTTCGGCGAGGCGCTGCGGCCCGAGTTCAAGACCTATGCGAAGCAGGTCATCGCGAACGCGCGCGCCCTGGCCGACAGCCTGCAGAGCGTCGGCTTCAAGATCGTGTCCAACGGCACCGACAGCCACCTGATGCTGGTCGACCTGACGCCCAAGAACGTCTCGGGCGCCCAGGCCGAGGTGGCGCTGGAACGCGCCGGGATCACCACGAACAAGAACTCGATCCCAGGCGATCCGCTGCCGCCGATGCAGACGTCGGGGCTTCGGGTGGGTTCGCCGGCCGGCACGACGCGAGGCTTCGGACCGGAGGAATTCCGCCAGGTCGGCCGCTGGATCGGCGAGGTTCTCGACGCGGTTTCCACCGGCGAGGACTCCTCGGCCGTCGAGCAGAAGGTCCGGAGCGAGGTCGTGGCCCTGACGAGGCGCTTCCCCATCTACAGCTAATAGCGTTAAGTGGCTGCAGGAGGGGCTAGATATGCGTTGCCCGTTCTGTGGTCATGACGAGACCCAGGTGAAGGACAGCCGTCCGTCCGAGGACGGCGCCGCCATCCGCCGTCGCCGCCTGTGCCCGGCGTGCGAGGGCCGCTTCACGACCTTCGAGCGCGTGCAGCTGCGCGAGCTGACGATCCTGAAGCGCTCGGGCCGCCGCACGCCGTTCGACCGGGACAAGCTGGCCCGCTCGATCTCCATCGCCATCCGCAAGCGCCCGATCGAGCCCGAGCGGGTCGAGCGGATGATCTCGACCATCGTGCGCCAGCTCGAGAGCATGGGCGAAACCGAGTTGCCGTCGTCGACCGTGGGCGAACTCGTGATGAAGCAGCTCAAGCAGGTCGATGACGTCGCCTACGTCCGCTATGCCTCGGTCTATCGCGACTTCCGCGAGACCCAGGACTTCGCCCGGTTCCTGGGTGAAGAAGGGCTGAGCGAGGCCGGGGCCGAGCCGAGGTAGCGGCGTGACGATCACGTTGAAGCTGGCCACCTCGCTGGACGGACGGATCGCGACCGCATCGGGCGAGAGCAAGTGGATCACCGGACCCGCCGCCCGCGAACAGACCCATCGTCTCCGGGCGGCGCATCAGGCCGTGGTGGTGGGAATCGAGACGGTCCTGGCGGACGATCCCGCCCTCACGGTCCGGCTGGCGGGATACGATGGCCGCCAGCCCGCGCGCGTGGTCCTGGACAGCCGCCAGCGGCTGCCGCTTGACGCCACGCTCGTGCGCACGGCGCGCGAGACGTCCACCTATGTCGTGGCCACCGGCGAGCCGGACCCGGCTTTGACCGCGGCGGGCGTCCGGGTGGTGACCGTGCCGGCGCTCGGCGAGGATCGGCCCGACCTTCACAAGGCGGTGGAGGCGCTGGCGCGGGAAGGCCTGGCGGACCTCCTGGTGGAAGGCGGCGGGCAGGTGGCGGGCAGCTTTCTCCGCTGCGGGCTCGTGGACGCGATCGAGTGGTTTCGCGCCCCGATCGTGATCGGCGGCGAGGGGCGGCCCGGCGTGGGCTCGCTCGCTGTTGCGGCGCTTGCCGAAGTCCCCCATTTCCGGCGCGTGGAGGTGAGCCAGCTCGGCGAGGACCTCTGGGAGCGCTACGCGAGGATCTGAGATGTTCACCGGCATCGTCACCGACGTGGGGCGCGTGCGCGCGGTCCGCGACACCAACCGCGATCGGCGGTTCGAGATCGAGACCCGGTTCGACCTGTCCACGATCGACATCGGAGCGTCCGTCAGCCACGCGGGCTGCTGCCTCACCGTGGTGGAGAAGGGCGACGGCTGGTTCGCGGTGGAGGTGTCGGGCGAGACCCTCGGCCTCACGACCCTCTCCGACTGGAAGGCGGGGGATCCGGTCAACCTCGAGCGCGCCGCGCGGGTGGGCGACGAACTGGGCGGCCACATTGTCTCCGGGCACGTCGACGGCGTGGGCGAGGTGCTTTCGGTCGAGAGCGAGGGCGGATCGCACCGTGTCCGCATCCGCGCGCCGCGGCCCCTGCATCGCTTCATCGCGCCCAAGGGCTCGATCACCGTGGAAGGCGTGTCCCTGACCGTCAACGCGGTGGAGGACGACGTCTTCGGGGTGAACCTGATCCCGCACACCTGGGATGTCACCACCCTGGGCCGCCTGCGACCGGGCGCGCGCGTGAACCTCGAGATCGACATGCTCGCGCGCTATCTCGCCCGGTGGCGCGAAACGGCCTAAGAGCAGCTTCCAACTGCCTGCAGGGACCGCCATGAGCGACGAGCCGCTTCACCTCCTGATCGTGGAGGCGCGATTCTACGACGACCTCGCCGACGCCCTTCTCGAGGGCGCCACCCAGGCCCTCTCGGCCTTCGGGGCCGAGTACGACGTGGTCACGGTGCCGGGCGCCTTGGAGATCCCCGGCGCGATCGCGCTCGCCGAGGAAGCCTCCCACCGACCCACCGGCAAGCACTACGATGGCTACGTGGCCCTGGGCTGCGTCATCCGCGGCGAGACCTACCACTTCGAGATCGTCTCCAACGAGAGCGCCCGGGGCATCATGGAGCTGACGGTCGGCAAGCGCCTGTGCATCGGCAACGGCATCCTCACCACAGAGGACGACGAGCAGGCCTGGGCGCGCGCGCGCATCAGCGAGGGCGACAAGGGCGGCGGCGCCGCGCGGGCCGCCCTCTCGATGATCGCCCTGAAGCGGCAGCTCACGGGCGGGCGTCGATGACCTCGCACGCCTCGCGCTCGGTCGCGCGTCTCGCGGCCGTGCAGGCCCTCTACCAGATGGAGGTCTCGGCGGCAGGCGTGGAGCACGTCATCCGCGAGTTCACCGACCACCGCTTCGACCGCGACGTGGAAGGGCCGGACGGGGAGGGGCAGAGGCTGGCGTCCGCCGACGAAGGCTTCTTCGCCGAGCTGGTGCGCGGCGTGGTGGCCCGCCAAGCGCAGGTGGACGCCGCGATCGCGCGCAGGCTGGCGGAGAACTGGCGGCTGGAGCGCCTGGACGCCACGGTCCGCGCCATCCTGCGGGCGGGCGCCTATGAGCTCACCCACCGCCCGGACGTTCCGACCGAAGTGGCCATCGACGAATACGTGGAGATCGCGAAGAGCTTCTTCGAGGGGACCGAGCCGGGCTTCGTCAACGGCGCCCTGGACGCCGTCGCGCGCGATGTCCGGCCTGGATGAATTCGGCGAGATCGCGCGGCTCTTCCGGCCGCTGACGCGAGGAGCGCCCGGCGCTCTGGAGCTGAAGGACGACGCGGCCATACTGCCCAGCCGCAAGGGCCACGACATCGTGGTCACCAAGGACGCCATCGTGGAAGGCGTCCACTTCCCGGTGGGGGAGGCCCCGGACCTCGTGGCGCGCAAGCTGGCGCGCGTGAACCTGTCGGACCTCGCCGCGAAGGCCGCCGAGCCGTTCGCCGCCTTCCTCGCCATAGCGTGGCCGGCGGCCACCGGCGAACGGGAGCGGGAACGCTTCGCCCTGGGCCTCGCCGCCGACTTCGAGACCTTCGGCGTCAGCCTCCTGGGCGGCGACACCGTCTCCACCCCCGGGCCGTTGATGGCCAGCCTGACGGTCATGGGCTGGGTCCCCCAGGGCCGGATGGTGCGGCGCGCGGGCGCCCGCCCAGGCGACCGGCTGCTGGTCAGCGGCACCATCGGCGACGGCGCCCTGGGGCTGGCGGCCGTCCGGGGCGAGATCTCCGACCCCAGCGGGCAGCTCGCCTTCCGCTACCGGCTCCCCGAGCCGCGCCTCGACCTGCGGGATGCGCTGCGCCGCGTGGCGACGGCGGCGGCCGACGTCTCGGACGGCCTGATCGCGGACGCGCGCCATATCGCCGACGCCAGCGGCGTCCAGATCGTCATCGACCTCGACCAGCTTCCCCTGTCCGGCGGCGCGGCCACCTGGCTGGAAGCCCAGCCCGATATCCCAGCGGCGCTCCTGCGCCTCGGTTCGGGCGGCGACGACTACGAGGTCGTCTGCACGGCCCCGCCCGGCGTCCGCAAGCCCCCGGGCTTCACCGTCGTGGGCGAGGTTAGGGAAGGGGCCGGCATCGAGGTGCGCGCCGCCGGAGCCGTGGTCGATCCGGGCGCCGGCGGATGGCGCCACGGGCAGGCTGGCGCGGATGAAGCCTGACCTGCCCGCGCACGCGAGCATCGCCTTCGAGGCGGAGGTCATTCACTGGCGCGGCCCGAGCCCGTTCTTCTTCGCCGTCGTTCCGCGCGACCTGGCCGACGACATGAGGGCCGCCGCGCGGCTCGCGAGCTACGGTTGGGGCGTCGTCCCGGTGTCGGCGATGCTGGACGGGGTGACGTTCACCACCTCGCTTTTCCCGCGCGACGGGACCTATCTCGTTCCGCTCAAGGACGCCGTGCGGCGCAAGGTCGGCGTGACCGCCGGGGATCGCATCGAGATCCAGCTTTCCATCGCGCCGCGCCGGCCGTGAGCGCAAGGAAACGCCCTTTGCCCCGATCAGCTCAGGGGCCATGCTGGCGCGCGTTCAATCCCGGGAGGCCCATATGACGCAGGTGCGCGAGGGCGGCTGCCGCTGCGGCCAGGTGCGGTTCCGGACCACCGCCCCGCCGCTGCTGACCATGGCGTGCCACTGCACGGGGTGTCAGCGGATGACGGCCAGCGCGTTCTCCCTCTCCGCGATGTACCCCGCCGGAGCGTTCGAGGTGCTCTCGGGCGAGCCGGTGATGGGCGGCCTGCATGGGCCGACGCAGCACTACTTCTGCCCGCACTGCATGAGCTGGCTCTACACGCGGCCGGAAGGCGCCGACTGGCTGGTCAACATACGCGCCACGATGTTCGACGAGGCGGGCGACTTCACGCCCTTCGTGGAAACCTTCACGGACGAACGGCTGCCCTGGGCGGTCACCCCGGCCAGCCGAAGCTTCCCGCGCTTCCCGGAGATGGCGCAATGGCAAGAGCTGGTGACGGCCTACCAGGCCGCCGCGGCGCAATAGCCGCTATGGCCCGCTCGGGCTCCAGGGCCAAGGGGCGGCCGGGAGCGGTCAGGCGGAGGGTCCGCTCGACCCACTCGGGAAGCCGGAATCGGGCGACTGCAAACGCGTTCATGCCGCATGTACGTTGAGAAATCCCACTTGGCCGCAGGGAATAAGGTGCAGCCCCGGCGCATCGCCCCGGATCGGCGAGCCCTGGCGGTCATGCTCGGGGCCCTCGCCGTGGCCGCCTGCGCGGATCCCCCGCCTTCCGGCGAACGCGCCGCCCTGGCTGTGGAGAGGTACTACCGGCTGGTCGAGGCCGGCCGGACGGCTGAGGCCGCGGCCCTCCGCGTCGACGGTCGGGAGGAGGACGTCTCGGCCTACCGCACCCTGCAGGCCGAGGTCGGCCCGCCGGTCCGCGTCCGCAGGGTTGCGGGCACGATCTATGTGACCGTCCCGTTCGTCATCTACGGGCTGGATCAGGCCGGCATGGCGTACAGGACCGCGGGCCGCGCCATCGTCCGGCGGGCCGACGACACGCCGGGCGCAAGCGCCGAGGAACTTCGCTGGAGGATCGACCGGCTGGAACTGCGGCCGGGCCTCAGTGGCGGACGACCCACTCGCTGACGTAGGCGTGGGTCGCCCGGGCGAGCTTGGGCGGGCCGGAGAAGTAAAACTCGCTGCCGAACATCACCCTGCGCTCACGCCACGTCAGCGCGCCGGTGTCCTCGGACTGCAGGACGGACCGCAGCTTTGCGCTCATTCCGGCGGGAACGAAGGCGACGTAGGTGGCGTCGGGCATGCGCACTCCACTCACAGACTTGAGCCCCTTGGCGGGCAAGGAAGCGTGAGTCCCGCCCAGCACCAAGCGTGGCCGGATGTCACGGCTGGACTTTCGCTGCGGGCGTGGGCGAGGTGGGGCGAAAGCCACGGTCTGGAGGGGCGTACGGTGGGGTGGAAAGGTCTGGTCGCGGCGGCGCTGCTCATCGCGACCCCGGCGATGGGCGAGCCCCGCGCGGAGTGGCGGGCGCAGGCCGCGCGGGTGACCATCGTCCGTGACGACTGGGGCATCGCCCATATTCGCGGCAAGACCGACGCCGATGCGGTGTTCGGCGCCGCCTATGCGCAGGCGGAAGACGACTTCAATCGCGTGGAGACGAACTATCTCGTGAACCTGGGCCGACTCGCGGAGGCGGAGGGCGAGGGCGCGATCTGGCAGGACCTTCGCCAGAGGCTGTTCGTCGACGAAGCGGATCTGAAGCGCCGATACGCCGCGGCGCCGGCCTGGCTGCGGGCGCTCATGGAGGGCTGGGCCGCCGGGCTCAACCACTATCTGGCGACCCATCCGGACGTGAAGCCGAGGGTGCTGACGCGGTTCGAGCCCTGGATGGCGCTCAGCTTCACCGAGGGCAGCATCGGCGGCGACATCGAGCGCATCCCGCTTGCCGGGCTGCAGGCCTTCTACGGCGGGGATCGGCGGGCGAGCGTGGCCGAGACGCCGGAGAGGCTGCGGGAGCCTTCGGGCTCCAACGGCATGGCGATCGGACCGCGGATCGCCCGCGACGGCCACGCCCTGCTGTTGATCAACCCGCACACCAGCTTCTTCTTCCGCTCGGAGCTGCAGATGACGAGCGACGAGGGCCTGAACGCCTACGGCGCCGTCACGTGGGGCCAGTTCTTCGTCTACCAGGGCTTCAACGCCCACGCCGGCTGGATGCACACCTCGAGCGGCGTGGACGTGGTCGACGAGTTCGCCGAGACGATCGTGCGGACCCCGACCGGGCTTTCCTACCGCTACGGGGACAAGCTGCGGCCGGTCAGGACCTCGACGGTCAGCGTCAGCTTCCGGAGGGCGGACGGCTCGCTCGGCAGCCGACAGTTCGCCGTGCACCGCACGCACCACGGGCCCATCGTGCGGGCCGAGGGCGACCGCTGGATCGCGTTCGCCATGATGTACAAGCCGGTCGAAGCCCTGACGCAGTCGTTCCTCCGCACGAAGGCGACCGACCTCGAGGGTTTCCTGCGCGTGGCCGAGGCCGCCAAGGCCAACTCGTCCAACAATACGCTCTTCGCCGATCGGAATGGCGCGACCGCCTATCTGCACCCCCAGTTCATTCCCCGGCGCGACGACCGGTTCGACTACGCCAAGGTGGTCGACGGCTCGGACCCGGCCACGGACTGGGGCCCGCTGCACGCCTTCGCCGAGCGGCCGAACGTAGTGAGTCCGAAGGGCGGCTGGGTGTTCAACGTCAACGACTGGCCCTACTCGGGCGCCGGTCCGGAGAGCCCCAGGCGCGAGGCCTTCCCGCGCTACATGGACGTGGCTGGACGGAACGCGCGCACGCTGCACGCGACGCGGGTCCTCGAGGGACGTCGCGACGTCACGCTGGAGTCGCTCCTGCGCGCCGCCTACGATCCGGACCTTCCCGCCTTCGACATCCTCATCCCGGCCCTGGCGAGCGCCTGGGATGCGCTTCCGCCCGGCGACCCGGTGAGAATCCGGCTCGCAGAACCGGTGGCGCGCCTGCGGGCCTGGGACCGGCGGTGGTCGGCGACGTCGACGGAGACGTCGCTGGCGGTGTTCTGGGCAGAGGCGCTGGCCGCCCGCACCCCGCCGGGGCGTCCCGGCAGCCTTTTGCTGCTCGAGGCCATGGCGGCGCGGCCCCCCGGCGAGCGGCTCGCGGCGCTGTCGGAAGCCACGGACCGCCTGGCGGCGGATTTCGGGAGCTGGCAGGTCCCGTGGGGCGAGATCAATCGCTTCCAGCGGCTGAGCGGCGACATTGTCCAGACGTTCCGGGACGACGCGCCGTCGATCGCCGTGCCCTTCGCGTCGGCGGCCTGGGGCTCGCTCGCGTCGTTCGGGGCCCGCCGCTACCCCGGGACGCGGCGCTACTACGGCACGAGCGGCAACAGCTTCGTGGCGGTGGTCGAGTTCGGGCCGCGCGTCCGGGCGCGGGCGGTGAGCGCCGGCGGCGAGAGCGGCGATCCGAAGAGCCCTCATTTCAACGACCAGGCCGATCGCTACGCCGCGGGCGACCTGCGGGAGGTCTACTTCCACCCGGACCAGCTGAAGGGCCACGTGGAGAGGACGTACCGGCCGGGCGAGTGACCGGCCGCGTCCGTTCAGCGATGTCGCTCGAGGAAAGCGAACACGGCGGCGTTGAAGGCGTCGTTGCGGTCGCCGGCGACCATGTGGTCGGCGCCCGCGATGTCGGCGTACTCGGCATGCGGGACCAGTTGCAGGAAGTCGTCGACCCCTTCCTGAGACAGCACATCGGAGAGGCGGCCGCGGACCAGCAGCGTGGGCGTCGTCAGCCGCCGCGCCGCATCGCGCAGCCCCTCGACGTCGCGCGCGGGGCGGTCCTCACGGAACATGCGCGGATCCCAGTGCCAGAAGTAGCGCCCGTCCCGCAGGCGCAGGTTCCGCAGGAGGCCCGAGGTGTCCTTCGGCCGCTTGCGGTGCGGCAGATAGGCGGCCACCGCGTCGGCGGCTTCCTCGACGCTGGCGAAGCCCTCGGGGGCGCTGTGCATGAAGGCCAGGATACGGTCCGTGCCGGCGGTGTTCACCGTGGGCGCGATGTCCACCATCACCAGTCCCGCCAGGGGGTGCTGAAGCGCCGCGTAGCAAAGGCTCGCCATGCCGCCCAGCGAGGCGCCGACCAGGAAGGGCGCCCGCGGCAATGCGGCGGCGATCGCCCGGATATCCCCGGCGTGGGCGGCCATGCCGTAGTCCGCGCCCGGCGACCAGCCGCTCTCTCCATGGCCGCGCAGGTCGGCGCTGATCATGCGGAAGCCCCGCCGCGCGCCCTCGGCCAAGGCGCCGCCCCAGGCGCCGCGCGTCTGCCCTCCGCCATGCAGCAGGATCACCGGGGCCCCGTCTGCCGGCCCGGCGACATCCGCAGTGATCTCAACGTCGCCGCTCTGGAAGCGGAGGACCTCGATGGGCATGGCGAGCTCGGACATGCCCGAGGGGTACCGGGTTGCCGCGGGGTCCGCAAAGCCCCGGTTCGAACGCCGGGCTTCCTTCGCACGGGCGCGGGCGATACGCAGGGCTGAGGACATGGGTGGCGCGCTCGAGGCGTCGCCAGGACGAGGACGCGGCATGAGAGTATCGGTGTTCCTGGCGCTGGCGGCCACGGGATGGGGCGCGGCGGCAAGCTCGCCGACCTGGTGGTGCTCGACGCCGACCCGACCGCAGATATCCGCAACAGCGAGAAGGTGCATCGCGTGATGCTTGGCGGGCGCCTGTATGACCCGATGACGATGGACGAAGTGGTGACCGGCGAGCGCAGGCGCGCCGCGTACTGGTGGGAGGGCAAGCGCTGATGGTGTCGGTGATCCTGAACGTAAGCGGCAGCGACCGGCCTGGACTTACGGAGGCCCTTGCGCAGGCCGTGCTGTCCGCGGGCGGCAACTGGCTGGAGAGCCACCTGAGCCGCCTGGGCGGCCTCTACGTGGGTTCGGTTCTCGTCGAGCTGGCCGAGGACCGGACCGACGCGCTGCGCGAGGCGGTGGCGTCGGTGGACGCGCGTGGGCTGGAGGTGCGGATCGCGCCTGCGGTCCCTGCCGGGGGCGGCGAGGGCGGCGAGGCGCTGCTGTTGAGCCTGGTGGGCCAGGACCGGCCGGGCATCGTCCGGCAGGTGACCGCCGTGCTGGCCGGGCTCGAGGTCAACATCGAGGCCTTCGACACGCGCCTGAGCGCGGAGCCCCACGCCGGCGGCGTGCTCTTCCACCTGGAGGCCCGGCTGCGGCTGCCGCCAGGCGTCGGGGCGGCCGACGTGCAGGCCGCCCTTGAGGAGATCTCCGCCGAGATCATGGTCGATACGGCCTTGACCCCTGTGCGCGAGGGGTAGGGACCGGCGTCAGCCCACCAGGCGCAGGCGTGGGAGCTGGCGCGAGCAGGGCGCGGGCGTGCTGTTCGCGTCCGCCGGGCGCGGCTGCGTGGGATAGCCGATCACCGTGTCCAGGGCCGGGTAGCCGGCGACGGCGTAGCTGGCGAGCTTGCCGCTCATGGCCGCGCCCTCGAAGCTGCCGACGTTGAGCCCGGTGTAGATCCAGTCCCCGGCGAGGGTGAGGTTCTCGAAGCCCGATCCCCAGGCCTCCAGGCGGTACTTCACGCTCCCGGGCGGCGTCGTCACGTACCGCTCGGTGGGGTCGATGTTGGCGCGCCAGAACTGACTGTCGAAGCGCTGGACACCCTGGGCGTCGACGTCGCGGGTGTCGACCAGCAGGTCGAAGTCGAGCCCCATCGGGTCGCCGATCGGGTTGTTGGCCCGCACGGTGGCGTTGGGCAGCATCGTGCCGATCGAGGTCTGCAGGTACTGAATGCACTGGGCCTTGACCCGCTGCGCCTGGCGCGCCGGGTACTCGTGGTCGGAAAAGGGCGGCATCGGCTCGTAGTCGGGCATCAGGCCGCAGAAGTACCAGAGCGCCTTGGGTCGGTTGTTCGCCGGCCAGTCCTCGTACTTGATCAGGTCGTGGTACTCGGCGTTGCCGTTGGGCGGGCAGAAGTAGGTGCCGCTGATCGGGATTTCGTTCTTGGCCGGGTCCAGCTTCTCGGACCAGCCCAGTTCGTAGAGGTCCTTGGAAAGCCAGATCTGCATCGCCTGAGTCTGCACGGTCGGGATGTGAGCGACCATGTCGCGCCAGCGGGGGCTTTCGTCGATCAGCTCGCGGCACAGGAACGGCGCGGCGCCGAGCGAGATGGCGAAGACCACTTGGTCGAAGTCCGCGCCGCGCCGCAGCACCTTGGGCGTCTTGAGGTGCGGGAACTCGGCCGTCGGCCACGGACACCAGTAGGACTCGAGATCCTGCTGCAGGGCCCGCATGAACTCGCCTTCGTTCAGCTGCTGGTAGAGGGGCCGGTGCGGCCACGACGGCAGCCCCTTGACCTCGATCAGCGGCTCGTAGCCCCGCGCGGGGTCCTTGAGGGTCGCCTGCAGGGTGAACTCGACCGCGTCGACGGCGCGACGGTCGGCGCTGAGGCGCAGGGCGTCCACCTTGTGGAAGAACTCGAACTTCACGCCGCGACGCTTCAGCACCTCGTACATCGGCGCCACGACGGTCTCCCCGGTCCCGGCGGCGAAGCTCCAGAGGAAGGCCTCGCGGTAGGCGCAGGTGCGCAGCGTCCAGTCCAGGAATGCGCCGGCGGCCATCCGCGCGGCGCGCGAGGTGTCGCCGTTCGGGCTCTGGTAGCAGATGTTCACCGTGATCATCACGACGGGAGACTTCAGGGTCGCCGCCTGGATTCCGTGGCGGATCAGCCAGTCGCTCCAGTTCTCGTCGTCGAGCACGTCGAAGCCGTTGACCACGACATTGTCCTTGAGCGCGCCGATGATCATCGTCGCGTAGAAGTCCAGCGTCAGCAGCGCATGGCGAAGGTCGTCGAAGTGATCGGCGATGCCGGGCGCCAGGACGTCCACCGTCTCGACGAAGCCCAGCACAAGCCGGCGGGCGGCCTCGATCTCGCCGACCAGCGGATGGTTCGGACCCGCGGAGAGCGGGATGTCGCGCACCTGCTCCCGCGCCCTGGCCAGAAGCGCCGAGATGGCGAGCTCGACGAGCTTGGGCACGCCCGCGACCGAGCTCTGCATCTGCTCGACTTCGTAGAAGATCGCCTCGAGGCAGCTCTCGAGACCCCGGTAGTCCGACGTATCGATCGGCGAGAGCTTGTTCTCGGGGAAGCGCGTCGGCCAGGGCTTGAGGCCGCCGTTCTCGAACTCCCACATCATGGCGAAGTTCGAGCGCAGGAACGCCTGGTCGAACGTGGCCAGGGGCATCCCCGCCGGGCGGTTCAGCTCGGCGTACACCTCGTGCATCATCGGGATGGCGTTGAAGTAGCTGCCGACGAAGCCGTGGATGCCGTGCTCTTCGATGCGCGCGTTCTCGCCGCGGGAGGAGGCGCACTTGCCGCCGAGCCGCCACCCGAGTTGGTAGACGGTGATCTCGTACTCGTCCTGCCAGCCCGGCCGGTTCGATAGGTTGAACGCGGTCGCAAGCCCGCCCATGCCGCCGCCCAGAATAGCCACCTTCTGCGGCTTGGATGTCTTCGTCATCCTGTCGAGACCTTACCCCACCTTTTAATCGTGAGAGTGGCCGGTCATGACTTGAGTTAGGGTTAAGCGCAGATCTTGCGATGCGAACGACTTCGCAGATCCTGACGCGACAGGTGGCAGAAGTTGATCGCTCAGCGGCCTTTCCAGCCGATCGCCTGCAAAGCCTTAACGAGGCGTTCGCTATCTTGCGGCCTGACGAACGGATGGCCCGTCCTGAGGGCCTCCAGCGAATAGCCCTCGTCCTTGCCGGGATGCTGCTCGCGGGCGAGCGCGTCGCCCTCGGCGAGGGCGCGTCGGGCCTGCTCGACCTGGCCGGCGGCGCTGTAGCAGGCCGCAAGAAGATAGCAGAGCGAGAACCTTTCGGGCTTGCGGGCGCGGGCGTCGGCGGCGTCCCGCGCCGCCTCGTGGTAGTCGCCGGCGGCGAAGCGGGCCAGCGCCTTCGCCCGGAACCAGAGCCAGGCCTGCGGGTCGTTCGGGCTCGCCGCGATCGCCCGGCTCGAATAGGCGATTGCCTCGGCGGACTCGCCCTCGAACGCGAGCAGCCGGCCCATCTCGCCCAGGGCTGCGGCGAGGTACGGGTTGAGCTCCAGGGCGCGCCGCTGCTCGGCCTTCGCCTCTGGCAGGCGGTCCATGAGGGACAGCACCACGCCCAGCGTGAAGTGCGCGAAGGCGTCGTTGGCGCCGGCGCTGACGGCGAGGAGGGCGATGCGATGCGCCTCGGCGATGTTGGACGCCGGCTCCCGGGCCGTGCCGCTCCAGACGTCGTAGAGCTTGCAGTGCGCCAGGATGGACAGGGCCGAGACGTCGTTGGGCTCGAGCCTGAGGGCCTGCTCGAGAAGCTCTTCCGCCGCCCTCACGTCCTCGGGCGTCGAGCGCCAGAAGGCGCGACGGCCCTGCACGAACAGGCGCCAGAACTGCAGGCTGTGCTCGGGGGTGGCGAGCGCCTTCGTCTCCTCGCGCTCGAGCACGGCGGGCTCGACGGTGCCGATGATCGAGGTGGTGATCTCGTTCATGAGCGAGAAGAGATCGACCATCGGCCGATCGTAGCGGCCGGACCAGGCGCTGGTCTCGTCGGCGCCCTGGATCAGGTCGACCGAGATCCGGACCATGCCGCCCAGGGCCCGCACCTTGCCGTCCAGGACGTAGTCCACCCCGAGGCGCGTGCAGATCGCGCCGGGCGGCGCGCCGACGACGTCCGAATACAGCAGGGACTGCCGGGGGGTGACGGCGAGCAGTGGCGACTTGGAGAGCCCGGCCGTGAGCTCGTCGGCCAGCGCTTCGGCGAACCAGGCCTGATCCTCGTCGCCGGGCTGGTGGGTGAACTCGAGCACCACGATCCGGGGCCGCGACGGCTCCGCCGTCCGCGCCGCCACACGGACCGGCTCGGCGGCGTCGGGGACCGTGAGGCGGTAGCCGACCCGGGGGATCGTCTCGATGGCGAATGCGCCGCCGCTTCGCGTGGCGAGCTTTCGCAGCTTGCCCATCACGAGGGTGATCGAGTCCTCCCCGACGACGCGGCCGCCCCAGCATCTGGCGATCAGGTCGTCCCGGCTGACCACCGCGCCGTCGGCCTGCGCCAGCATGACGAGCACCTGCATCACGCGGGGTTGCAGGACCTCGCGGCCGTGGGAAGCAATGACTTCGCGCGTCGACGGCCGCACTTCCAGGGAACCCAGGGAAAAGCCAGCCTCGTGGGCCAGTTGCATCGAACTCTTGTGTCCCGTTCTATCCGCGGAGCCGGCCCCCCGGCCGATCCCCGCCACAGCCCTGACTCGGACGCGCCGCTAACCTAGTGGGGCGAACCGTCGCCACCAAGCCGGAAAGATCGGCGTTTGCTCGGGGAAAGATCGGGACCGCTCCATGTCGATTCAGGGCTATCGCTGGTCTTCTCACGGTGGGTTCAGGCCTTATCGGGGGCCGGGCAGACCCGACACTTTGCCCACAAGCCCCAGTCCTCCGGCGCCGTCGCCCAGCTCCCGCAGGCTCGGCAGGAGGGCCGCGTCCAACGGGACGCCATGAAGGCCGGAACCTTCCCCCGGGCTCGCCGGTGCGAGCCCAACTCGTCCGGCGACGGTTTCGGAGGGTGGCTGGGGGGCCGCCCCCGGGGCCGCTCTGGCGGGAGCCTGCGGGTCCCTAGCCCTGCGGGCCCTCTTCAAGCCCCCGATCCCCGTGGATCGGGGGTCTTTTTTTGCGTGGAACGGCGCAGGGCGATTCGCGACGAGAGTAGCCTGGCCGGCGTCGCGACGATCGAATGTGGGATGTTCGGTGCGCCACGGACGTGGCGCGAGTGACGGGACTCGAACCCGCGACCTCCGGCGTGACAGGCCGGCGCTCTAACCAACTGAGCTACACCCGCGCAAAGCCGTCCGGCGATGCGAAGGCGGCTCTCATATGGGCGGGTCGGAATCGTGTCAACGGAAGAGTGCGGCGCCCGTCGGCGCGGCGCTTCCGCGACCATCCCCGCCGCGGCGTTTCGCAGCGCAAAACCCCTGTTTGAAACACCCGGTCGAACGGTCTAGAAGGGCGCCGCGACTCCCGCCGGAGACTTACGTGAACGCCTTCCTGCTCGAGTACCTGCCCATCGTGATCTTCCTGGGGATCGCGGCGGCGCTGGGCATCGTCTTCATCCTCTTCGCGACCGTGCTCGCGCCCAAGGCGCCCGACCCGGAGAAGCTGTCGTCGTACGAGTGCGGCTTCAACGCCTTCGACGATGCGCGCATGAAGTTCGACGTCCGGTTCTACCTGGTCTCGATCCTGTTCATCATCTTCGACCTTGAGGTGGCGTTCCTGTTTCCCTGGGCGGTCGCGCTGATGAACCTACCGCCCGACGTCGCCAAGTACGCCTTCTGGTCGATGATGACCTTCCTGGGCGTCCTGACCGTCGGCTTCATCTACGAGTGGAAGAAGGGCGCCCTGGAATGGGAGTGATCGTTCCGCCTGGCTCGGGCGTTCCCGCGGGCGCCGCGGGCCGGACGACCGTCGAGGGCTACGACCCGAAGCTGCACGACCCGTTCTTCGACGGCGTCTCGCAGCGTCTCGCCGACAAGGGCTTCGTGACCGCCGGCGTCGACGACCTCATCACCTGGGCCCGCACCGGGTCGCTGATGTGGATGACGTTCGGCCTGGCCTGCTGCGCGGTCGAGATGATGCAGGCCTCGATGCCGCGCTACGACCTGGAGCGCTACGGCTTCGCCCCGCGCGCGAGCCCGCGGCAGAGCGACGTGATGATCGTGGCGGGCACGCTCGTGAACAAGATGGCCCCGGCGCTGCGCAAGGTCTACGACCAGATGCCCGAACCGCGGTACGTGATCTCGATGGGCAGCTGCGCCAACGGCGGCGGCTACTACTACTTCAGCTACTCGACCGTGCGGGGCTGCGACCGGATCGTGCCGGTGGACATCTACGTGCCCGGGTGCCCGCCCACGGCCGAGGCGCTGGTCTACGGCGTGCTGCAGCTGCAGAAGAAGATCCGCCGCACCGGGACGATTGTGCGATGAGCTGGCCGGCGACCGCGACAGAGCTCGAGAAGCTCGGCAAGGCCATCTGCAAGGAGGCCAAGGGCGTCTTCACCGGCGCATCGACCGCGTTCGGCGAGCTGACGCTGACGGCCCCGGCCGCCCGGGTGCTCGAGGCGCTGAGCTACCTGCGCCACGCGCAGGGCTTCCACCAGCTGATCGACCTCGCCGGCGCGGACTATCCCGAGCGGCCCCTGCGCTTCGACGTCGTCTATCACCTGCTGTCGATGACGAAGAACCGCCGCGTGCGGCTCAAGGTGCAGACCGACGAGGACACCGCGGTGCCGTCCGTGGTGTCGCTGTTCCCGGCCGCCGACTGGTACGAGCGCGAGGCGTTCGACATGTACGGCATCTTCTTCGACGGGCACCCCGACCTTCGCCGGATCCTCACCGACTACGGCTTCCACGGCCATCCGCTGCGGAAGGACTTCCCGATGACCGGCTACGTCGAGGTCCGCTACGACGACGAGCTCAAGCGGGTGGTCTACGAGCCCGTGAAGTCGGTCGAATGGCGCAACTGGGACTTCCTCTCGCCGTGGGAGGGGATGGAGAAGGGCTTCTCGCCGGCGCTGCCGGGCGACGAGAAGGTTGAGAAATGACCGGCCAGAACGCACCCGCGGCGGCGACCGACCTACCGAGCACGATCGGGGAAGGCGAGACTCCGGTCCGCAAGTTCAACATCAACTTCGGCCCGCAGCACCCGGCCGCGCACGGCGTGCTTCGCCTGGTGCTGGAGCTGGACGGCGAGGTGGTCGAGCGGGTCGATCCCCACATCGGCCTCCTGCACCGCGGCACGGAGAAGCTGATCGAGGCGCGGCCCTACGGCCAGACCATCCCCTACATGGACCGCCTCGACTACGTGGCGCCGATGAACCAGGAGCATGCGTACTGCCTGGCCATCGAGAAGCTGCTGGATGTCGAGGTCCCGTACCGGGCGCTGCTGATCCGCACGCTCTATGACGAGATCGGCCGGATCCTGAACCACCTGCTGAACGTGACGACGCAGGCCATGGACGTGGGCGCGCTGACGCCGCCGCTCTGGGGCTTCGAAGAGCGCGAGAAGCTGATGGTGTTCTACGAGCGCGCGTCGGGCGCCCGGATGCACGCCAACTACTATCGCGTCGGCGGCGTGCGGCAGGACCTGCCCGAGGCGCTGGTCCGCGACATCCGGGACTGGTGCGACCACTTCCCGCGCATCTGCGACGACATCGAGGGCCTGATCACGGGCAACCGGATCTTCAAGCAGCGCAACGTCGACATCGGGAAGGTGACCCGGGACGAGGCGATCGCCTGGGGCTTCTCGGGCGTGATGGTGCGGGGTTCGGGCATCCCGTGGGACCTGCGCCGCAGCCAGCCCTACGCGGCCTACAACGACATGGAGTTCGACGTCCCGCTGGGCGTGAACGGCGACTGCTACGACCGCTACCTCTGCCGGATGCAGGAGATGCGGGAGTCCACGAAGATCATGATGCAGTGCTGCGACGCGCTGCTGAAGTCGCCCGGCCCGGTGAAGGCCGAGAACAACAAGATCACGCCGCCGGCCCGGGGCGAGATGAAGCGCTCGATGGAGGCGCTCATCCACCACTTCAAGCTCTTCACCGAGGGCTATCGGACCCCGCCCGGCGAGGTCTATGCCTGCGTCGAGGCGCCCAAGGGCGAGTTCGGCGTCTACCTGGTGAGCGACGGCACCAACAAACCCTACCGGCTCAAGATCCGCGCGCCGGGCTATCCGCACCTGCAGGCCATGGACTGGATGAACCGCGGCCACATGCTGGCGGACGTCTCCGCCATCCTGGGCTCGCTCGACATCGTGTTCGGGGAGATCGACCGTTGACCGCGCCCGCGACCCTCTCGCCGCTGGACGTCGCGGCCGGGCAGCTGGAGGCCTACAACCGCCAGGACCTGGACGCGCACTGCGCGTTCTTCGCCGACGACGTGGTGGTGGCCGACCTGAACGGCGACGTCACGCTCCAGGGCAAGGACGCCTACCGCGCGAAGTACCAGCAGGTCTTCGCCGACTTCCCGAAGAACCGGGCCGAACTGGTGAACCGCATCTGCGTGGGGGATACCGTCATCGACCACGAGCGGGTGTTCCGCGACGGCGTGACCGAGGCCTTCCAGGTGATCGCCATCTACACCCTCGCGGGCGGCCGGATCGCCCGCGTGGACTTCCGCAAGTGAGGCCCGCGTGAGCGTCCGTCGCCTTTCGCCGAACCAGCCCGCCAGCTTCACCTTCGCGCCCGAGACGCTGAAGGCGGCCAAGCAGTGGATGGCCAACTTCCCGCCGGGCCGCCAGCAGTCGGCCATGGTGCCGGTCCTGTGGCTGGTCCAGAAGCAGGAGGGATGGGTTCCCGAGCCCGCGATCCGCGCGGTGGCCGAGCTCCTCGGCGTGCCGGTGATCCGGGTGCTGGAGGTGGCCACCTTCTACACCATGTTCATGCTGGAGCCGGTGGGCACGCACGCGCTGGTGCAGGTGTGCGGCACGACGCCGTGCCAGACGCGCGGCTCCGAGGCGCTGATGGCGGTCTGCAAGCGGCGGATCGGCCCGCAGAACCATCGCTCGGCGGACGGCAAGTTCTACTGGCAGGAAGTCGAGTGCCTGGGCGCCTGCGCCAATGCGCCGATGGCCGCCATCAACGACCGCTACTACGAGGACCTCACGCCCGAGGGCCTCGAGAAACTGCTCGACGCGTTCGCGGCCGGGAAGGGGCCGCCGCCGGGATCGGAAATCGGCCGCCAGGGCTCGGCTCCGGAGGGCGGGCCGCTGACGCTGACCGACCCGAAACTCTTCGACGGCTCGCTGGGCAAGAAGATCAAGATCCCGAACCTGCCGCCGAAGGCCGGCAAGGCCCCGAAGGTGAGCGCATGACGCTCGACGTTGAGGCCATCAAGCGGCGGCGCAGCGTGATGATGATCGCCAACGTGGTGGCGGCGCTGGTCGCCATCGTGGGCATCGTGCTTTACGCCCAGGGCCAGTCCTGGGCGCTCGCCGTGGTGATCGCGGCGGTCGTGGGCGGCTTCGCCGTCCAGGTGTGGTTCATGGCCGCCCTGCGCGGCCGCAAGGGAGACTCCTGACGTGCCCGGTTTGCTGGCCGACAAGGACCGCATCTTCCTCAACCTCTACGGCCAGCGCGACTGGGGCCTGGAGGGGGCGAAGGCGCGCGGGGCGTGGAACGGGACGGCCGACATGGTCGCCCAGACGCCCGAGTGGATCTGCGACCAGATCAAGGCCTCGGGCCTGCGGGGCCGGGGCGGGGCCGGCTTCGCCACGGGCCTGAAGTGGACCTTCATGCCGAAGCAGGAGAGCGAGCGGCCGCACTACCTGCTGGTCAACGCCGACGAATCCGAGCCGGGCGCCTGCAAGGACCGCGACATCCTGCGCAACGACCCGCATCTCCTGATCGAGGGCTGCGTGATCGCCTGCCGCGCCATGCGCAGCCACAACGCCTACATCTACATCCGCGGCGAGTACGTGCACGAGCGCGAGCGCCTGCTGGCCGCCATCAGGCAGGCCTATGACGCCAAGCTGCTCGGGCCCGGATCCATCCTGGGCTACGACGTGGACGTCCGCGTCCAGCACGGCGGCGGGGCCTACATCTGTGGCGACGAGACCGCCCTGATGGAGAGCTTCGAGGGCAAGAAGGGCCAGCCGCGCCTGAAGCCCCCGTTCCCCGCCGGCGCCGGCATCTACGGCTGCCCGACCACGGTGAACAACGTCGAGACCATCGCGGTCGTGGGCACGATCCTGCGCCGCGGCGCCGACTGGTTCGCCCAGTTCGGCACCGAGAAGTCGACGGGTACGAAGCTGTTCGCGGGCTCGGGCCACCTGAACAAGCCCTGCGTGGTCGAGGACGCCGTCGGCATTCCGCTGAAGACGCTGATCGAAGAGCACATGGGCGGCGTGCGCGGCGGCTGGGGCAACCTGAAGGCCGTGATCCCCGGCGGCATCTCGGTGCGGATGATCCCGGCCGAGGAGGCCGAGGTCGCGGTGATGACCTACGAGGACCTGCAGGCGCGGGGCTCGGGCCTGGGCACCGGCACCATGATCGTGTTCGACAAGGACGCCGACCTGGTGAAGGCGATCGCCCGCGCGAGCTACTTCTACAAGCACGAGAGCTGCGGCCAGTGCACGCCGTGCCGCGAAGGCACCGGCTGGATGTGGCGGGTGATGGAGCGGATGGTCACCGGCGAGGCCGAGATGTCCGAGATCGACCTGCTGCTCGACGTGGCCAGCCAGGTCGAGGGCCACACCATCTGCGGCCTGGGCGATGCGGCCGCCTGGCCGATCCAGGGCCTCTTCCGCCACTTCCGCCATGAGGTGGAGGACCGCATCAACACCTATCGTGCGCGCAAGGGCTCCTACGCCGGCGCGTCGATCGCGGCGGAGTAAGTCGAGATGCCGATCGCCAAGGTCGACGGGGTCGAGGTCGAGTTCGAGCCGGGGATGAACGTCCTCCAGGTCTGCGAGCTGGCGGGCAAGGAGATCCCCCGGTTCTGCTACCACGAACGACTGAGCATCGCCGGCAACTGCCGCATGTGCCTGGTCGAGGTGAAGCCCGGCCCGCCGAAGCCGCAGGCGTCGTGCGCGCTGCCGGCCGCCGAGGGGCAGGAGATCTTCACCGACACGCCGATGGTGAAGAAGGCGCGCCACGGGGTGATGGAGTTCCTGCTCATCAACCACCCGCTGGATTGCCCGATCTGCGACCAGGGCGGGGAGTGCGACCTGCAGGACCAGGCCATGGGTTATGGCCGCGACGACAGCCGCTACGCCGAGAACAAGCGGGCCGTCGAAGAGAAGTACATGGGTCCGCTGATCAAGACGGTCATGACCCGTTGCATCCAGTGCACGCGCTGCGTCCGCTTCATCACCGAGGTGGCCGGCGTGCCGGACATCGGCCTTATCTCGCGCGGCGAAGACGTTGAAATCACGACCTATCTCGACAAGGCCGTGGCGTCCGAACTGAGCGCCAACGTGATCGATCTCTGCCCGGTGGGCGCGCTGACCTCCAAGCCGTACGCGTTCAACGCCCGGCCCTGGGAGCTGAAGAAGACCGAGAGCGTGGACGTCATGGACGCCCTGGGCTCGGCCATTCGCGTCGACGCCCGCGGCCCCGCGGTGCTGCGCGTGCTGCCGCGCATCAACGAGGCGGTCAACGAGGAGTGGATCTCGGACAAGACCCGCTACGCCGTCGACGGCCTGTCGCGTCAGCGGCTGGACCGCCCCTTCGTGCGCGAGAACGGCAAGCTGCGCGCCGCCACCTGGGCCGAGGCGCTGGACGTGGTCGCCGCCAAGGTGCGGTCGACCAACCCAGACCGCATCGGCGTCATCGCCGGCGACCTGCAGGACGCCGAGTCCATGAAGGCGGCGAAGGACCTGTTCGGCAGCCTGGGCGTCACCAGCCTCGACTGCCGCCAGGACGGCATGGTGCTGGGCCACGGCGCCCGCGAGACCTGGCTGTTCAATTCGTCGATCCAGGGCCTTGAAGAGGCGGACTATATCCTGCTGGTCGGCAGCAATCCGCGCCTCGAGGCGCCGGTGCTCAACGCGCGCATCCGCAAGCGCTGGCTGGCGGGCGCCACCCGGGTGGGCGTGGTCGGCGAGGCCGCCGACCTGACCTACGGCTACGAGCATCTGGGCGCGGGCCCGGCCTCGCTCGCGGGCCTCGCGAAGTCGAAGTCCGACTTCGTGAAGCGGCTCAGGGAGGCCAAGGCGCCGGCGATCGTGATCGGCGCGGGCGCTCTGAACCGGCCCGACAGCCTGGCTGTGCTTCGCGCAGCCGCCGACGTCGCCAAGGCGTTCGGCATGACCTGGAACGTGCTGCATTCGGCCGCGAGCCGGGTCGGCGGCCTCGACCTGGGCTTCGTGCCGGCCGAGGGCGGCCGCTCGGCCGCGGAACTGGCGGCCAAGGGCGGCGCCGACCTGCTGGTCCTGCTGGGCGCGGACGAGATCGACCTGTCGAAGTCCGACGCCTTCGTCGTCTACCTCGGCACGCACGGCGACGCCGGCGCGCACCGCGCCGACGTGGTCCTGCCGGGCGCGGCCTACACCGAGAAGAACGGCCTCTATGTGAACACCGAAGGCCGGGTGCAGATGGGCTTCCGCGCCGTGTTCCCGAAGGGCGAGGCGCGGGAGGACTGGGCCATCCTGCGGGCGCTCAGCGAACGCGTGGGCGCCACGCTGCCCTACGACAGCCTTGACCAGCTCCGCGCGAAACTGTTCGCCGACCATCCGAGCTTCGGCCGCATCGGCTATGTGGCCGAGACGCCGGCCGCCGTGGACTTCGCCGCCCTGGGCGCGAAGGGCCAGCTCTCGGACGCGCCGTTCGCGGGCGCCGTGCGCAGCTTCCACCTCACCAACCCCATCGCGCGCGCCAGCGTGACGATGGCCGAATGCGCCCAGCTCGCCTCGGGCGCGGCCAAGATCGCAGCGGAGTAGGGGCGTGGCGGAATTCTGGAGCTCCCCGATCGGCTGGACGATCATCACGGTGGCCCACATCCTGGCCGTCACCGTCGTCCTGCTGCTGACGATCGCCTTCATCATCTACGGCGACCGCAAGATCTTCGCGGGCGTGCAGGCGCGGAAGGGCCCCAACGTGGTGGGGCCGTTCGGGCTGCTGCAGTCCTTCGCCGACCTGGGCAAGTTCCTGGTGAAGGAGCTCGTGATCCCGGCCGGCGCCGACAAGGCCGTCTATCTGCTCGCGCCGCTCATCAGCGTGACCCTGGCGCTCGGCGCCTGGGCGGTGATGCCGATCGCGCCGGGCTGGGCGGTCTCGGACATCAACGTCGGCATCCTCTACCTGTTCGCGGTCAGCTCGATGGGCGTCTACGGCATCATCATGGGCGGCTGGGCCTCGAACTCGAAGTACCCGTTCCTAGGGTCGCTCCGCTCGGCCGCGCAGATGGTGAGCTACGAGGTCTCGATCGGCTTCGTGATCATCACCGTGATCCTGCTGGCCGGCACCATGAACCTGAACGAGATCACCCGCGCCCAGGAGGGCGGGTTCTGGCATTGGTTCATGTTCGGCGGCGGCCCGGACTGGCACGTCAACTGGCCGCTGGTGCTGATCATGTTCCCGATGGGCGTGATCTTCTTCATCTCGGGCCTGGCCGAGACGAACCGTCCGCCGTTCGACCTGCCGGAAGCCGAGTCGGAGCTCGTGGCGGGCTACGCCGTCGAGTACGGCTCGACGCCCTACATGCTCTTCTACCTGGCCGAGACGGCGAACATCGTCCTGATGAGCGGCCTGATGGCGGTGCTGTTCCTGGGCGGCTGGAATGCGCCGTGGCCGACGCCATACCTGGCCGCCTGGCCCGCGTGGCTGGTCGGCCTGCACGGCCTCTTCTTCTACGCGGCCAAGACCTTCTTCGTGTTCTTCATGAACGCGATGGTCCGCTCCATCGTGCCCCGCTACCGCTATGACCAGCTGATGCGGCTGGGCTGGAAGGTGTTCCTGCCGACCTCTCTGGTGGCCGTCGCGGTGGTGGCCGGCTGGCGGGTCTATACGGGGCTTCCGGGATGAGGGCCTTCGCACTGATCGCCGCCCTGGCGCTCACCGCGTGCAGCGGGGGAGCCGGCTTCGGCAAGGCCGGGGGGCTGGCGACCTACGACGAGATCAAGGCCGCGCAGAGGGCCTGCGCCGACAAGGGCGGCGCCCTGAAGCTTCAACGGAACGGCGACGCCCAGTACCTGGACGACTACGCCTGCGAGAAGAACAAGTAGATGCTGAACCGGATCGGACAGGCGCTGAAGGGCGCGGCGCTGATGGACTTCGTGGGGGCCTTCGGCCTCGGCATGAAGTACATGGTGCGGCCCAAGAAGACCGTGCAGTACCCGCACGAGCGGAACCCGCAGAGCCCGCGCTTCCGCGGCGAGCATGCGCTGCGCCGCTACCCGAACGGGGAAGAGCGCTGCATCGCCTGCAAGCTGTGCGAGGCGGTCTGCCCGGCGCAGGCCATCACCATCGAGGCCGAGCCGCGCGCCGACGGCAGCCGGCGCACGACCCGCTACGACATCGACATGGTCAAATGCATCTACTGCGGCCTGTGCCAGGAGGCCTGCCCGGTGGACGCCATCGTCGAGGGCCCGAACCTGGAGTTCGCCGTCGAAACCCGCGAGGAGCTCTACTACGACAAGGAGCGCCTGCTGGATAACGGCGACCGCTGGGAGCGGGAGATCGCGAAGAATCTGGAACTGGACGCACCGTACCGATAGGAGAGGCGGCGCGATTCCGCCGCAGCTTCCGCAAGCGTAATTCGAGGGGATTTAGAGAGCCGAAATGGCCCTGCAGGCGATCGCATTCTACCTGATGGCGGCGGTGACCGTGGCGGCCGGATTCTGCGTGGTCTCGGCCCGCAACCCGGTGCACTCGGTGCTGTGGCTGATCCTGAGCTTCTTCTCGGCGGCCGGGCTCTTCGTCCTGATGGGCGCCGAGTTCATCGCCATGCTGCTGGTGGTCGTCTACGTGGGCGCCGTCGCGGTGCTGTTCCTCTTCGTCGTGATGATGCTCGACGTGGACTTCGCGGCGCTGCGCCAGGGCTTTGCCCGGTACATGCCGCTGGGCCTGCTGATCGCGGTCTTCCTGGCGGCTGAGATGGTGCTGGTCTCGGCCACGGTCGCCGGATCGGGCGCCGCCAAGGACAACGAGAACCCGATGGCCTCGGGCGCCGGCAGCGCGCTCTCGAACGCCGAGGCGATCGGGCGGGTGCTCTACACGGACTACATCTACTTCTTCCAGGCGGCCGGCCTGGTCCTGCTGGTCGCGATGATCGGCGCCATCGTGCTCACGCTGCGCCACAAGCCCGGCGTTCGACGGCAGGTGATCATGGACCAGGTGCTGCGCACGCCGAAGACGGGGATGCGGATCACCAATCTGAAGCCCGGCGAAGGGATCGGCGAATGATCCTGCTCCGCCAAGGCTCTGAAGAACGAGCATCCATGAGCCCGAATTCTCGAACCGGAGGCTCGATCCTCCGTAGCTCCGAAGGAGCGTAGGCGGATGACCATCGGGCTCGCGCACTATCTGGCGGTCGCCGCCATCCTGTTCACGATCGGCGTCTTCGGCATCTTCGTGAACCGCAAGAACATCATCGTCATCCTGATGTCGGTCGAGCTGATGCTGCTCGCCGTGAACATCAACCTGGTGGCGTTCTCGGTCTTCCTGGGCAACCTCGCGGGCCAGGTCTTCGCGATGTTCGTGCTGACCGTGGCGGCCGCGGAGGCCGCCGTCGGCCTGGCCATCCTCGTCACCTTCTTCCGCAACCGCGGCGACATCGCCGTGGACGACGCCTCGATGATGAAGGGCTGATCGCAAGTGGATCCGAAAGTCCTCGTCACCGTCATCCTGTTCGGCCCGCTGATCGGGGCGATCGCCGCGGGCCTGTTCGGTCGCCGGCTGGGCGACAATCTCAGCCGCGGCGTCACCACGGGCTTCCTGTTCCTGTCGGCCATCCTGTCGTGGGTGGTGTTCGCCCAATGGACGTGGGGCGGCCTCGAGCCGTTCACGGTCATCTACGCGCCGTTCATCCACGTGGGCGACTTCGTCTCCAACTGGGCGTTCCGGCTGGACGGCCTGTCGGCGGTGATGCTCGTGGTGGTCACCACCGTGAGCTCGCTCGTGCACCTCTACTCCTGGGGGTACATGGCGGACGATCCCAGCAAGCCGCGGTTCTTCGCCTACCTGTCGCTGTTCACGTTCGCGATGCTGTCGCTGATCAGCGCGAACGACTTCATGCAGCTGTTCTTCGGCTGGGAAGGCGTGGGCCTGGCCAGCTA
>NZ_JAEUMN010000168.1 GCF_016793225.1 Phenylobacterium sp. | reverse complement strand
GGGGGGGGGCCTGCGCCGGGACTGGCGGTTGGCGGCCCGGCGCCCCCCGCCGCCCGGGGGGGTGGGGCGCGGTGGGGGGGGGCGCCTGGTGCCCTCTCCCGCCCGGCCGCCCGCGCGCCTCTGGGGAAGGATCGCGCGACGGGCGGCAAGTCAGGGGCAGACGATCAGGCGAGCCAGACCATCATGCGGGTCGGGGCGACGTCGCCGCGGGCGACGCTGTAAGGCCGCTCCACGTCGCCGGTGTAGAGGAAGCCCGCCTTGATCAGGACGCTGGCCGAGGCCCGGTTGTCGGCGAAGTGGCCGGCCCAGACGGCGTTCCTGCCCCAGCCGGCCTTCGCCCAGACCAGCGCCGCCTTCAGCGCCTCGGTGGCGTAGCCGCGCCCCCAGAAGGGGCGGCCCAGCCAGTAGCCCACTTCCGGGCGGCCGTCGGCGCGGGCGTCGAAGCCCAGAGCCCCGATCACCCCGAATTCGCGGTGCTGGATGGCGAAGGTCGGCGTCGCGTTCGCATCGGCCGCCTGGCAGCGCGCCACGAAGGCCTCGGCGTCGGCCAGGCCGTACGGGTGCGGCATCTTCGCCGTCATGGCCGCCACGCCCCCGTCGGCGGCGAGCTCGGCGATCTGCGGCGCGTCGGCCGCCACGGGTCCACGCAGCACCAGCCGATCCGTCGCGATCGCGGGCCTGATGTCGAGTGCGCACATGTTCAAACCTCCCGGCCCTCTTGTCGGGGCCCAAAACGACTGCGGGGAGCCCGGCTGACCGGACTCCCCGCGAAGGTCGTCTGTCCGGTCCGCCTCTTGTGGTGGGGGCGGAACCGGAGAAAGAGAGGTTCCGCCTATTCGGCTGCGATCACCTTCTCGGCCGGCACCACCGTCGCGTAACAACGGTTCTTGGCCTTGGTGACGAAGCGCACCGCGCCGTCCACGAGCGCAAAGAGGGTATGGTCCTTGCCCATGCCCACGTTCTCGCCCGGCCAGAACTTGGTGCCGCGCTGGCGCACGATGATGCCGCCGGCGTTGATCGCTTCGCCGCCGAACTTCTTCACGCCGAGACGGCGGCCCGCCGAGTCGCGCCCGTTGCGCGAGGAGCCGCCGGATTTCTTGTGAGCCATGGTGTGCTCCTGTCCTTAACTTGCGGGCGCCCGATTACTCGGCCGCGCCCTCGTCCTTCTTGGCGGCCGCCTTCTTGGCGGCGGGCTTCTTGGCGGGCTTCGCCTCGGCTTCCACCGGCGCGTTCACCTGGGCGGCGGCGGCGGCTTCCTCGACGACCTCGGCCGGCGGGGCGGCCTTGGCGGCCTTCGCCTTCGGCGCGGGCTTGGCGGCGGCCGGAGCCGGCGCAGCGGCTTCCGCCACGGCCTTCTTCGGCTTGTTCAGCGTGGCGAAGTCCAGGCCGCGGGCGCGGGCGTCGAGCTCGGCCTTGGTGACCAGGCTGACTTCGCCGTCCCACTTGGTTTCCTTGCCGCCGGCGGTGATGCCGGTGACGCGCAGGACGCTCTCGGGCTGGCGATGGCCGCGCGTGCGGCGATAGCCCTGGCGGCGGATCTTCTTGAAGATCTTCACCTTGTCGCCCTTGCGGGTCTCGATCAGCGTGGCGGCCACCGAGGCGCCCTCGACGGTGGGCGAACCCACGGTCACGGCCTCGCCGTCGCCCAGCATCAGCACATCGCCGAACGCCACCTTGGCGCCGGGCTCGCCGTCCAGCTTTTCGACAACGAGCAGGTCGCCGGGCTGGACCCGGTACTGCTTGCCGCCGGTCTTGATCACCGCGTACATCGTCTCGCGCCTTTGTATTTCTTCTTGATTGAAAGCGTGTTCGCGCCCCCGAGACGGGCCCGGGGACGAGGAGGCGCGGTTATACAGACGGGCGGGGCGGAGTCAACGGCGGGCCGCGCTTCGCGA
>NZ_JAEUMN010000156.1 GCF_016793225.1 Phenylobacterium sp. | reverse complement strand
CCCTGCCCGCTGGCCTCGTCCGATCTGACGTTCCGGCTGCAGGCCGTCGACGTCGTCGGCAGCTCGATCGCGCCGGAGGATGCGCAGCCGGCCTATCGCCGCCTGATCGGGACCGAGATCCCGGTGTCCCGGATCTGCGAGATCCGCGACCGGCTGTCGCTGATCCTGTTCCGGAAGGGCCGCCTGGCGCGCGTCGAGATCCCCGAGCAGACCATCTCGGGCGGGCGGCTGCGCATCGAGGTGACCGAGGCGCGGATCGTCGCGGTGCGCGTGCGCGGCGATATCGGGCCGGGCCAGGACCGGGTCGAGGCCTACCTGGACAAGCTGCGCGGCATGACGCCGTTCGACCTCGACACGGCCCAGCGCTACCTGCTGCTGGCCAACGACGTCCCGCGGGTGCGCGTCTCGGCGGCCCTGCGGCCCTCGGCCGAGGGCCAGGGCGGCATCGACCTGGAGGTGCAGCTCTCCCGCGATCCCTGGAACTACCTGGTCGCCGCCCAGAACACCGGATCGGAGTCGCTCGGCCCGTGGAGCGTCCTGGGCCGCGTCGACCTGAACAGCTTCACCCGCTTCGGCGAGCGCACCACGCTGATCGCCTACCGGACCGTCACCCCGAACGAGCAGTGGATCGCCCAGGTGGTGGAAGAGGCGAGGTTCGGCAGCCGCGGCCTCGTCGGGCGGGTGTCCATGGCCTACGGCCAGTCGCGCCCGGGCGGGGCGCTGTCGGCCTTGAAGTTGCAGGGCGTGTCCTTCGTTGGCACAGCCGAGGTGCGCTATCCCGTGATCCGGCTTCGACGCTACAGCGCCTATGCCGCGGCCGGGGTCGACCTGGTGAGCCAGAAGACCGCCTTCCCGGGCGGGGACGTGCTGGCGGACGACCAGCTTCGCGTGGTCTGGGCGCGCGCCAGCGGGGATTTCAGCCGCGGCCTCGGCGCGCGGTTCAACCTGTCCGGCGAGGGCAGCCTGGAGGCCCGCAAGGGCTTTTCGGTGCTGGGCGGCAGCAAGGCCGGCGAGCAGGGCCTCTCGCGCATCCAGGGCAAGCCGGACGCCTGGCTGGTCCGGTTCGAGGGCGAGGGGCACCTGACGCACCGCTGGGTCGACCTTGGCCTTCGCACCCAGGCGCAGTGGGCGGCCAAGCCGACGCTGGCGTACGAGGAGCTGGCCATCGGCGACCTCACGATCGGACGCGGCTACGAGCCGGCCGTCCTCTCCGGCGACCGCGCGGCGAGCGCCGAGGTGAAGCTCCAGGTGCGCCCGCAGCGTATCGTTAACGGGGTCACGCTTTCGCCCTTCGCCTTTGCGGACGCGAGTTACATCAAGAACCTGGACATAGGATCGGAAACGCGCGTGCTGCGCTCGGCGGGCGTCGGCCTCGAGGCCCGCCTGCCCTTCGGCGTGCGCGCCCAGGTCGAATGGGCGCGACCGTTCGACAAGCCGTTCCCGAACGCGCCGAACAAGCCGTCGGACCGCGTCCTGTTCCAGCTGCTGGTGGCGGGCTGAGCGATGGGCCGCCGTGCACACCCGCATGGACCGACCCGGCGCGGCCGCCTGCTGGCGGGCTCGGCGCTGTGCGGCGCGGCCATGGCGATCGCGGCGGCGGCGCAGGCCCAGCTTCCCGGCATCCCGGACCCCTCGGCGATCTCGGTTCCGTCCGGGGCCACGAAGCCGACCATCACGGCGCCCGACGCCAACACGCTGGACGTGGCCCTGCAGGCCAGCCGGACGGTCATCAACTGGGACAGCTTCCACGTCGGCGCCGCCGACAAGGTGACGTTCAACTTCCAGGCGGCGTCGGACATCGTGCTGAACAAGTCGCCCACCGCCGTGCAGATCGACGCGGGCGGCCAGGTGCTGGGCAAGGTCGGCGCCGCGACGGGCGGCAACATCTGGTTCTACTCGCCGCAGGGGGTGGTGATCTCGCCCGGCGCCGTGATGACCGCCGGCTCCTTCGTGTTCGCCCGCGGCGACGCCATCGTCGACATGGACTTCGTCGACTCGGCGACGCCCCTGGCGTTCCTGCGGGCGGCCTCCGACGCCCTCATCCAGATCGACACCATCAGCTCGGCCACCAGCGCCTCCATCAACGCCCAGGGGCAACTGGTGCTGAGCGCGTCCAGCGGCGACCTGATCGCGACGACGGCGGTGGCGGCCAAGGGCGCGACCGTCACCACGGACGCGGGCTCGATCGACATCGGCGAGGTGACCGCCGCCGAGGGGGCCAGCGTGGCGGCGACCGGCGGCGGCGTGACCCTGGGCTCGCTGAACAGCGGAAGCGGCTCCACGGCCACCGCGACGACCAGCGTGTCGGTCTCCTCGGCGTCGGCGAGCGGCGGCAACGCCGACATCGTGCTGACGGGGGGAACCAGCGCGAGCCTCGGCAGCGGTTCGGCCGGGCGCGACATCACGGTGTCCGGCCCGGCGGCCAGCCTGGGCTCGGCGACGGCGGGCGGCGACGTGCTCGTGACGGCGACGACCGGCACGGCCGCGGTGACGGGCGTCGTCTCGGCCGGCGACGACATCGAGGTCACCGCCACGACCGGTTCGGTCAGCGCGTCCGGCGGCAGCCTGATCTCCACCGGCTCAGCCGCCACGGGCGGGCATGCCCATGTGCTGGCCAGGTCGACCGGCGGCGACGTCACGGTGGGTTCGGCGACCACCCAGGGTGTGGGCGGCGGCGCGGCCGGCGACGTCACGATCGAGGCGGCGGGGACGGCCACCCTGACCTCCGGGACCTCCACGCAGGACATCCTGCTCACCGGCGCGACCACCAGCCTGGGCTCGGCCTCCGCCGCGCGCGACGTCACCGTCACCGCCGCCGGCGGCGCCGGCGTGACCGGGACCGTCACGGCCGGCGACGATATCGAGATCACCGCCTCCGGCGGGGCCGTGAGCGCCGGCGGCGGCTCGCTGACCGCCACGGGCGCGAACGCCGACAGCGACGCGCACGTGACCGTGCGCTCGGTGACCGACGCCGCGACGGTCGGCTCGGCGGCGACGCAAGGGACCGGCGGCGCGGTCGGCGACGTGCGCATCGAGGCCGCCACCACGGCGACGCTCAGCAGCGGCTCTGCCTCACGCGACATCATGGTGCTGGGGCCGTCGGCGGTGCTGGGATCGGCGGACGCGGCCGGCGACGTGTTCGTGACGGCGACCACCGGCGACGCCAGCGTCACGGGCTCGGTGACGGCGGGCGACGACATCGAGGTCACCACGACGTCCGGTTCGGTGACGGCCGGCGGCGGCGATCTCACCGCCACCGGCGCGGGCGGCGGGGACGACGCCCATGTGCTGGTGCGCTCGACGGGCGGCGCGGTCACCGTGGGCTCGGCGGCGACGCAGGGGACCGGCGGCCAGCGCGGCGACGTCACCGTCGAGGGCGCGACGACCGCCACGCTCAGCGACGGGGCCTCCACGCGGGACATCCGCGTCTCCGGTCCCACCGCGACGCTCGGGACGGGCACGGCGGCCGGCGACGTCTTCGTCACCGCGACCACGGGCACGGCCAGCGTGACGGGCTCGGTGACGGCGGGCGACGACATCGAGGTGACGGCGACGTCCGGCTCGGTGGCAGCCACAGGCGGCGCGACCCTGGTCTCCACCGGCGTGGGGGCCGCCGACGACGCGCACGTGTTGGCGCGGTCCACAGGCGGTTCGGTCAATGTGAGCGCCGCCGAGACGCAAGGGACCGGCGCGGCCCTCGGCGACGTCACGATCGAGGCCGCCACGACGGCTACGCTGGGCGCGGGCGCGGCGTCCCGGGACGTGCGCGTCCTCGGCCCGACCGCCACGCTGGGTTCGGCCACGGCGGGGCGCAACGTGTTCGTCACGGCCGGCGCCGGCGACGCCAGCGTGACCGGCTCGGTCTCGGCCGGGAACGACGTGGAGGTCACCTCGGCGTCCGGCTCGGTGACCGCGTCGGGCGGCAGCCTGACCTCGACCGGGGTCGGCGCCGGCGACGACGCCCACGTGCTGGCGCGCGCCCTCAGCGGGTCGGTGACGGTGGGCTCGGCCACGACGCAGGGCGCCGGGGCCGCCCAGGGCGACGTGACGATCGAGGCGGCGTCCACCGCCTCCCTGGGTTCCGGGACGTCCTCGCGCGACATCAAGGTCTCGGCGACCACCGCGTCGCTGGGCTCGGGCGGCGCGGCCCGCGACGTGTTCGTCACGTCCACCACCGGCAACGCCAGCGTCACGGGCGCGGTCACCGCCGGGGACGACATCGAAGTCACCGCCACGTCCGGCGCCGTGACGGCCGGCGGAGCCAGCCTGACGTCCACCGGAGCCGGCGCCGGCGACGACGCGCATGTGCTGGTGAAGTCCACGGGCGGCGCGGTCACGCTCGGCTCCGCCGCCACCCAGGGGACCGGCGCCGCCGCGGGCGATGTGACCGTGGACGGGGCGACCACCGCCGCCGTGACCGGCACGGTGAACGCCTCGCAGGACGTGGTCGTACAGGCCACGGACGGCGTTTCCGCCGGCGGCTCCACCCTGCTCGCGGCGCGCGACGCCACCGTGCGCGCGAACAACGGCGGCGTCACGGTCGGCACGGTGCGCGCCGGAGACGACGTGGCCCTGCGCGCGCTGGCCGGATCGCTCACCGCCACCGGAGACCTGCAGGCGGGCACGACGAGCGGCGGCGGCGATCCCGCGGGCGCGGCAGACAGCCTGGTGGGCGCGACCCTGGCGGGGCACGATCTCGACATCAAGGCGCAGACCGTGGCCGTCACGGGCGACGCGCTGGCGGGCCGCGCCGCAGGCCAGGGCGAGACCCTCGACGGCGCCCAGCTGGGATCGGACGTCCTGGTGTCGGTGACCAGCTCCGACGCCGGCGGCGTGGCGGCGATGCGCCTGGCGACCGGCGCCGGCAAGCAGGTGAGCGCGCACCAGGACATCGTCCTCAAGCCTGAAGCCGCCGGCGCCTCGATCCAGGCGGGCGACGTCTTCGCCGGCCGCGACGTTGCGGCCCATGCCCTGTCGGGCGACATCACCCTGCGCTCGGCCCGCGCGGGCGACGACGTCGTGCTGCGCGCGCCCGTCGGGAAGGTGGAGGTCACCGGCGACGTGCAGGCCGGGCGCGACCGCGCCGGAATGACGCCGGCCGACGCGGCGGGCGCCGGCGACGACCTCAACACCGCCCAGCCCTTCCTCGATTTCGACGGGAACCCGGGCACGGTGTTCAAGGTGGTCGGCTTCGACGTCAGCATCGTCAGCCAGGCCGTCCGCATCACCGGCGCCACGGTCGCGGGGCGGCAGCCCAGCACCGACGATCCCGACACCGCAGGCGCCGTCGACACCACGACGTCGGACGTGCGGATCGAGACCCTCGTGTCGCTGACGCCGGTCACCGGCCTGGCCCCCAACATCGAGCTCGGCGCGGTCACGGCGACCCGCGACCTGCAGATCGACTCGGCGAAGGCGGTGACCACCGGCGCCCTCATCGCCGGGCGCGACGTCGCGGTGCTGGGGCGGGGCGGCGTGACCCCGGGCGCGGCGCCCGGCGACCACAGCGGCTCGGGCGTGACCATCGCCTCGGCGCGTGCCGGGGACGACGCGCTGGCCTTCAGCGTCTACGGCCGCACGCAGATCTCGGGCGGCGTCACCTCGGGGTCGCCTCTCCAGCGGCTCGTGCCCACCAACGATCGGATCATCGACGGCGCCACCGAGGCCGCCGACCAGCTGGCGATCTACCTGCGCTACTTCGACCTCGACGAGGCCTCGACGCCCTATGTGCTGCCCGGCGGGGTGATCCACCTGCGCGGGGAAGGCGTCACCGTGGGCGGCGCCCTGACCGCCCAGGGCGCCGCCTCGGACGTACGGGTCCGCTCGACGGCCGATATCGACGTCAGCGGTCCGACGAACGCCGGGCGCATGGCGGTCTTCGAGACCCAGGCCATGGGCGGCGGCGCGCTGAAGGTGGGCGCGGTCACGGCGGCCGGCGACATCTTCCTGGACGGCCTGGGCGTGCAGTCCACCGGGACGCTTCAATCGACCTCGGGCGACGTGGCGGTGCGCAGCCGGAGCGGCGGGAGCATCCAGATCGCGGGCGCCTCGGCGGGGGACGATGTGGTCCTGCGCACGACGGGCGCCATCACGGTGGGCGGACCGGTCACCGCCGGCGGCGCGGCCGACTCCGCAGGCGTCGGCGACGCCCTCCGGACCGCCGACGGCGCGATCGTGCTCGAAGGGGTCACCTTCGACCTGGCCGGCGGGGACATCGACATCCTGGGCGGCTCGGTGACCATGACCGGGACGGCCACGACCGCGGGCGCGAGCTCGGACATCCGGGTGCAGTCGGTCGGCGTGATCAACCTCGCGGGCCTCGCCGCGGGACGCGACATCCTGATCGACGGGGCCACGACGGTGTCGGCGGGCTTTCTCGCGGCCGGCCGCGATGTGGGCGTGCGCTCGACCGGCGACGGCGCGATGGTGACGGTCGGCGGCGCCACGGCCGGCGACGACGTGGTGATCCGGGGCAAGGGCGCGATCGTCGCCGGAGCGCTCACCGCGGGCGGTGGGGCCGATTCCGCCGACGCGGACCAAGCCGGCGACCTGATGTTCGCCGTCGCCCGCTCGAACCTCGGCGGCGACTTCGACCTGACCGGACGCAACATCGACGTCCGCTCCAGCGCCGGGTCCATCACCCTGACCGGCAGCGCGACGGCCGCAACGGACGCCCGAATCCAGACCGCGCCTGGCGTCGGGGGCTCGGTCAGCGCAGGCGCGGTGACCGCCGGACGCGACGTCCTGATCGACGGGGCAGGCGTGACCGCCACCGGAGTGCTCACCGCGACGGACGGCGACGTGGCGGTGCGCAGCCGGAGCGGCGGGGGCATCCAGATCGCGGGCGCCTCGGCGGGGGACGACGTGGTCCTGCGCACGACCGGCGCCATCACGGTGGGCGGACCGGTCACCGCCGGCGGCGCGGCCGACTCCGCAGGCGTCGGCGACGCCCTCCGGACCGCCGACGGCGCGATCGTGGTCGAAGGGGTCACTTTCGACCTGGCCGGCGGGGACATCGACATCCTGGGCGGCTCGGTGACCATGACCGGGACGGCCACGGCGGCGGGCGCGAGCTCGGACATCCGGGTGCAGTCCGTCGGCGTGATCAACCTCGCGGGCCTCGCCGCGGGACGCGACATCCTGATCGACGGGGCCACGACGGTGTCGGCGGGCCTTCTCGCCGCCGGCCGCGATGTGGGCGTGCGCTCTACCGGCGACGGCGCGGTGGTGACGGTCGGCGGCGCCACGGCCGGCGACGACGTGGTGATCCGGGGCAAGGGCGCGATCGTCGCCGGAGCGCTCACCGCGGGCGGCGGGGCCGATTCCGCCGACGCCGACCAGGCCGGCGACCTGATGTTCGCCGTCGCCCGCTCGAACCTCGGCGGCGACCTCGACCTGACGGGACGCAACATCGACGTCCGTTCCAGCGCCGGGTCCATAGCGCTCAGCGGCGACGCGGTCGCCGACACCGACGCCAGGATCCAGACCGCGGCCGGCGCGGGCGGCTCGGTGACGGTGGGCGCGGTGACAGCGGGCCGCGACGTCCTGCTCGACGGCGCGGGCGTGACCGCCACCGGAGTGCTCACCGCGACGGACGGCGACGTGGCGGTCCGCGGACGCGACGGGGGCGCGGTGACGCTCGCCGGGGTGGCGGCCGGCGACGACCTCATCGTGCGCACGACGGGCGGCGCCACGCTTTCCGGCGCCGTCCAGGCGGGCGGCGGAACCGACGCGTCCGGGCTCGGCGACATCCTCCGGGGACTGGAAGGCGGCGTCACGCTGGAGGGGCAGACCTTCGACCTGACCGGCCACGACGTCGAGATCCTCGCGGGCTCGGTGACGACCACCGGGTCGCTGTCCGCCGTGGGCGCGGCGTCCGACGCCCGGATCCGCTCCGCAGGCGCGCTCAACCTCGGCGCGGTGACCGCCGGACGCGACGTCCTGATCGACGGCGGCGCCGCGGTTTCCACGGGACTGCTTTCGGCCGGCCGCGATGTCGGCGTCCGGTCCACCGGCGACGGCGCAGGCGTGACCGTGGGCGGCGGCGCGGCGGGCGACGACGTGGTGATCCGGGCCCGGGGGTCGATCCGCGTCACGGGCGCGCTGACGTCGGGCGCGGGGACCGACAGCGGCGACGCCGACCAGGCGGGCGACCTCATGTTCGGCGCGGCCCGCGCGCGGCTCGCGGGCGACCTGGATCTGGCCGGAAGGACCATCGACGTCCGCTCGAGCGGCGGCGGCGTCGAGGTGACGGGCGCCGTCAACGCCGCGACCGATGCGCGCTTCCAGACGGAGTCGGGCGCGGGCGGCGCGGTGAAGGTCGCCATGGTCTCGGCCGGCCGCGACCTGCTCCTCGACGGCGGCGGCGCGGCCAGCGGCAACGGCGTGGAGGCGACAGGCTCGCTGATGGCGGCCGGCGACGTGGCGATCCGCGCCCGTGGCGGCAGCGGCATCCGCGTCGTGGGCGTGACCGCCGGGGACGACGTCGCGCTGCGCGCATCCGGCGCCGTCATGGCCTCGGGGACGGTGGGGACGAGCGGCGGCCCGTCCACGCTCGGTCTCGCGGACCGGCTCACCGACTCCCTCGAGGCGGGCCGCCTCTCGGTGGGCGGCATCAGCTTCGAACTCAACAGCTCCGACATCGACGTGGTCGGCGGCTCCGTGAACATCGTCCGAACCAGCGCCCAGGGCAGCGCGCGCATCAAGGCCGGCGCGGTCGCGCTCAATGGCGGGGCGGCGGTGGGGGTCGACATCCTGGTGGACAGCGACACCTCGCTCACCGTGGGCGACCTGATGGCGACCGGCGACATCGCGCTGCGCTCCCGGACGGGATCGCTCACCGTGGGCAACCTGACGGCCGGCGACGACATCGTGCTCCGCGGCGCACTGGGCGTCACGTCGCTATCGCTCAAGGCCGGCGGCGGCGCCGAGCGCGTCAGCGTGGGCGACATGCTGTTCCAATCCGACCCGTCGTTGCTGGGCGGCGAGTTCAGCCTCGTGGGCGCGACCATCGATCTCCGGTCCTCGGGAGGCGGCGTCACGCTGGGCGGCGCGGAGTCCGCGGGCGACGTTCGGATCCAGGCCCTGGGCGGGGCGGCCAACATCTCGGGCCTCGTCGTCGCCGGCCGCGACATCTTCGCCGACGGCGCATCGGTGAACGCCGCAGGCGCCCTCAACGCCGCGGGCGACGTCGCCCTCTACGGCCGCCAGGGCGGCGTCAGCGTCGGCTCGGTTTCCGCGGGCGACGATCTGGTGATCCGCGCGGGCGGGGACGTGACCTCCACCGGCGAGCTCAAGTCGGGCCAGGGCGCGGACGTGGCCGGCGTCGCCGACCGCCTGATGGCCGCCGCGGGGCCCACGACGCTCTTCGGCGTGGAGGCCGGCGCCGAAGGCGGCGTCATCGACATCGGCGGCGGCGCGATCCGCCTGGGCGGGCCGATCCTGGCGGCGGGCGAGAATGCGCACCTGCGCCTGCGCTCGACCGGCGCCACGTCGCTGGGCGACGCCACGCTGAGCGGCGACATCGCCATCGACGCGGGCGGGGACGTCACGGCCGGCGCGCTGAACGCCGGACGCGATCTCGCGGTGCGCGCGTCCGAGGGCGCGATCGCGCTGGCGTCGGGGACGGCGGGCGACGACATCGTCCTGCGCGCCACGCGCGGCGTCGCAGTGACCGGCGCGCTCAGCACCGGGCAGGCCGCCGGGAGCGCCGGCCTCGGAGACACCCTCTTCGCCCTGGACAGCAGCAGCCTGGGCGCCGGCTTCGACCTGGCCGGCCGAACGATCGACATCCGCGCGTCCGGCGGCGACGTGACGACCGGCGGCCGGGTCACCGCGTCTGGCGACGTGCGTCTCCTGGCCTCCGGCCGCGTGACGACCGCGGACGTCGAGGCCGGGCGGGACGTCCTCCTCGACGCCGGACAGGTTCAGGCCGGCGCGGTCGCCGCCGACCGCGACATCGCCATCCGCGCCGCGTCCGGCGCGATCGGCCTCGCCTCCGGCCGGGCGGGAGACGACATCACCCTGCGAGCCGCCGCCGGCGTCAGCGTCGCCGGCGCCCTGGCCGCGGGCGGCGGCGCGGACGGCGACGGCGCCGCCGACCGCCTCGCCGCCGTGGACTCGCCCGGCCAGGGTCTCCTGGGCCGCAACGTGGACATCCGCGTCTCCGCCGGCGCCGTCTCGACGCAGGGCGCGGTGACCGCGGCGGACGACATCCGGCTGCGCTCGGGCGGCACGGTCGCCGTCTCCGGACGCCTCGAGGCAGGCCGCGACGCCCTGCTGGAAACCGGCGGCGACCTTTCGATATCCGGGGGCGTCAAGGCCGGGCGGGATGCGACCCTTCTGGCGCCGGGCGCGGTGGCGGCGGGCGAGATCGACGCGGGCCGCGATGTGATGCTGGAGGGGGCCTCGGTCACGGCGGCGACGGTCAGGGCCGGCCGCGACGTGGCCGTGCGGGGACGGACCGGCGCCGCGACCCTGGGCTCGGTCTCGGCGGGCGACGACGTGGTGATCCGCGCAGCGCAGGGGATCACGGTCAGCGGGACGATCACGGCCCAGGGCGGCCCGGACGGCGACGGCGCGGCCGACAGCCTGTTCGCCACCGATCGCACCGTGCTGGGCGGCGACGTTGATCTCGGAGGGGCGAACATCGACCTGCGGAGCGGCGGCGCCATCGCCGTCGCGGGCCGCGCGACGGCAGGCGCCGACGCTCGCTTCCAGGCCGTGGGCCAGGGGGGCGTGAGCCTGGGCGCCGTCACGGCCGGCGGCGACGTCCTGGCCGACGGGCCGGAGGTCCGGGCCACCGGCCAGCTCGCGGCCGGCCGCGACATCGCGGTGCGCGCGCAGGCCGGAGCGGTCGACCTCGCCGCGCTGACGGCCGCCGACGACATCGCGATCCGCGCGTCCGGCGGCGTGAAGATCTCCGGCGCCGTCACATCCGGCTCGGGCGCCAATGCCCAGGGCGTGGCCGACCGGCTGATCGCGCCCGGCGAGGGCGGCATGATCATGCGCCTGGTGGATCCCCTCGCCGCCACGGCCAGCATCGCCGGCTTCACCCTTTCCGGCGGCGACATCGACGTCCGCAGCGGCGGCGACATCGCCCTCGCGGGAGATCTCAGCGCCACCAACATCCGGCTGCAGGCGGCCGCCAAGCTCACCACCGCCGCAGCGACGGCGCGCGAAGGCCTGTTCGCGCGGGCGTCCGGCCTGTCGCCGGGCGGGACGTGGCGCGCCGCCACGGTGCGCCTGGAGGTCACCGCAGCCAGCCTGGCGCTGGGCGAAGGCGTGACCGCGCCCTCGGGCGGCCTGGCGCTTTCCAGCGAGCAGGTGGCCCGGATCGACGCGCCGACGGTGCAGATCTTCCTGGGCGACACGTCCGGCACGATGCGCGGCGGCGAGGTCGCCATCGGCGCGCTGAACATCGACACGTCGAAGATCCGGACCGCGTTCGAGCTCTACGCGGGCGGGCTGTCCGACGTCACCATCACCGGCGCCTTCGCGCCCCTCAGCGGCGCGGCGAACACGACGGCCGTTCGGATCGGCGCGCCCGACGCCGCCGGGAACTGGACGCCGCGCAACATCCGCGTGGTCGCCAACAACGGCGGCTCGATCGGCTACGCCCTCACCACGGGCGGGCGGACCTTCACCGACGTCCGCGCCTTCGGCTCCGTCGAGCTGAACGCCAGGGGCGACATCCTGCTGGGCTTCCAGGACTTCATCGACCGCCTGGCCGCCACCCAGGCGGCGAGCGTGCCCGGCGTGGTGAAGGCCCTGATCGCCCCGCAGACGACGACCGGCCCCCGCATCCTGGTCACCGCCGGCGCGCTGACGCTGCGCGCGGACGGCAAGGTGGCGCAGCAGGACACCGGCGGACTCCTCGGCACCACGCCGACAGGGCTCTACCTGCTCGGCGGCGCCTCGGGCGGCCCACAGCTCACCCTCGGCCGCGTCACGCTCGGCGGCTCGGGCCTGCCCGAGTTCATCGAACTCAACGGCGCGCTGACGTCGGGCGCCACGGTAATGACCGGCCAGAGCGTCTCGCTGACCAGCAGCATCGTCTTCGACCGGGGCGTCATGCCGAACGGCTACTACCGCCTGAACACCTGCGCGATCCTGCAGCAGGGCAGCTGCATGCCGTCTAACGGCCATCCCACCATCAGCATCCCGCCGGAGCAGCTCACCGGCCTGACCCTCGAGGACCGGACGGCCGCCGCCGGGGCCGCCGACCCCACGGTGGCCAGCGCCACCAACGAGGAAGTCTGGAAGGACCCGAACTGAGCCATGCGTGGGGCCCCTTCCCGCATCGCCCGAGCCCTCGCCCTCGCCGCGGCCGCGCTCGCATGTGCGACCTCGGCCCTGGGTGCGCCGCGCGAGAACTTCTCGCTGGGCCAGAGCGCCCGGAGCGGGGCGGTCTGCACCGCGGTGCGGGACTGGGACGACCCGCTGGCCCAGCGCGCCGGACAGCGAGCGTGGCAGGTGATGTGCCGTGGCTGGACCCAGACGCTGGGCCGCATCTACGCCTTCCACACCGACGCCGCGGCGGGCGCGGCCGCCTGGCGCAGCGCCGTGTCGGACCGCGCCGCCTGCGACACCGCCCAGGCCGCGGCGGACGCCGGCCTGCCCCGCACGACGCTGGCGGCCTGCAAGACCAAGCCGCTCGGCGCGAGCTACGTGGTCTACGAGGCCCGCGACGGCAAGGACGTGGTCGCCGCCGAGGGCTACGCCGCGATCGCCGACGTCCTGGCCACCGGGGTCAAGGTGGCGCTGGGCCGCTCCAGGCCGCCGGCCGCGACCAGTCAGCAGACCACCAACCTGGGCACCGTGCTCGGCGGCCAGATCGAGAACCTCAACGCCGTCGCCGAAGCGAGCGCCGCCTCGCCCGCCAAGCAGAAGGAGTCGGCCTATCGCGAGGCGCAGCTCTGGCAGTTCGGGGACGCGGAGTCCCGGTTCAGCCAGCTCGCGGCGGCGTCGCTGGAGCGCCTGAGCCTCGCCGACCGCGCCGAGGCCTACCTGAACGTGGCGCTCAACGCCTCCAACGGGGGCCGCACCGCCGAGGCGGAGTCCTACTTCAAGGCCGCCGCGCCGCTCGTCCGCGAGGCCAACAGCACCTCGCTGCGCGCGCTGATGCTGAACATGCTGGCGGCGCATGCGCGGAACCAGCGCCGCTTCGAGGAGGCCATCGACCTGGCGCGGCAGGCGATCGCCCTGCGGGCCAGTTCGGCGCAGCTCGCCGCCGCCGGGCTGGTGACCGCCGTGGGCCCCGACATCCGGCTGGGCCAGGCGGCCGCCATGGCCCTGAACGCCCAGGGCAAGATGCCGAGCCTGCAGCTCTCCGCCAACGAACGCGAGGCGGTGCGCGACGCCCAGGCCTGGCAGATCATCGGCACCTGCATGGAGGCGCTGAAGCGGCGCACCGAGGCGCGTCAGAACCTGCAGGCGGCCGTGGAGATCCTGGAACGCCCCCGCGGCGCCGACGTGCTGGGATCGGCCGCGCCCTGGCTGGTGGTGCGCCTGCAGGTGGACCTGGCCGGTCTGGACCGGGCCGACGGCGCGCCGCAGCTCGCGGTACGGCGTCTCGAAGCCGCCCTGGCGGCCTACGAGACGCAGGACGCCGACTCCCTGCCGCTCGGGCGCTTCATCCTGGAACTGGCGCGCGCCAAGGCGGCCGCGGGCATGGAGGAGGCGGCGCTGGCCGACTTCGAGCGGGCCTTCGCGATCTTCCAGGCGAAGCGGGGCGCGCTGGGCGCCTCCGCCGACGCCGCGGCCGACTATTTCGACCTCCTGCTGAAGCGGATGGGCAGCGACCCCGTCGGCAAGGCGGCCGACGCCCAGCGGTTCTTCACCAGCTCGGAAGCGCTGGTCGGAGAGTCCACGGCCGCCGCGTCGCTGCAGTTCGCCGAGCGCCTCAGCGCCGAAGGATCGGCGAGCGCCGGCATCTCGCGCGCCCGCGACGCCACCCTTCGCCTGATCGCCCAGAAGGACCAGGAGATCCGCCAGCTGCAGCGCGCAGGCGCCTACACCGGCGAGGCGCGCGCCAGGGCCGACGCCGAGCTGGACGGGCTGCGCAAGCAGGCCAACGAACTCGAGCAGCGCCTGTTCGACGCCAATCCGCGCTACGCGACGGCGCTCTCGACGACCGTGACCAGCAAGGACCTGCAGGGGGAGCTGAAGGAGGGCGAGGCCTATCTGAAGGTCATGCTGCTGGCGACGCGGGGCTACGGGGTCCTGATCACGCGCGACGCCGTGCGACCCTACGCCATCGACCTCAGCCGGCCGGAAGCGCGGCGGCTCGCCATGCGCCTGCGCGAGCCGATCAGCGAAGTGGGATCGGGCTTCCTCGGCGAGTGGGACGTCGCGCTGGCCCACCAGCTCTACAAGGCGCTGCTCGGCCCCATCGAGCCGCAGCTGCGGACGGTCCGGCGGCTGATCTACCAGCCGGATCCCACGATGGTGGGCGTGCCGCTCGGGGCGCTGGTGACGGACGCTGAAAGCGCGCAGGTGCTCGCCCGGAACGTCGAGGCGGCCCGCGCGAAGAAGGTCCAGGTCTCGTATCGCGGCGTGAGCTGGGTCGCGTCCCGCCTGGAAACCTCGGTCTCGGTCTCGACCGCGGCCTTCTTCAACACCCGTCGCAGCCGACCCAGCCGCGCGCCCAAGCCGTTCCTGGGCTTCGCCGACCCGCTCATCGCCAAGGACGCCTCGGCGTTCGGCAGCGTCGTGGCGCCGGACTGGTCGATCCAGCTGGCCGGCGGCGAGGACTTCTGCGCCGTGTTCCGCAAGCAGCTCATGGACATGCCGCAACTGCCCGAGGCGGCCGCCGAGGTCCGCTTCGTGGCCCAGGCCCTGGGCGCGCCCGGCAACGTCATCGTGGGCGCCGACTTCACCGACGAACGGGTCAAGCGCGGCGGCGGGTTCGAGGGGTCGCTCGACCAGTACCGCATCCTCTATTTCGCGACCCACGGACTGCTGCCGCAGTCGAACGGCTGCCTCCAGCCGGCCCTGGTCACCTCGCAGGGCGGCGCGGCCAGCGATTCCCTCCTCGACGTGAGCGAGATCCCCGAGCTGCAGCTCGACGCCGACCTCGTCGTGCTTTCTGCCTGCGACACGGGCGCGGGCCTCGAGGACGGAGGCGGCGGCGCGGCGCTGGGCGGCCTCGTCTCCACGTTCACCTACGCCGGGGCCCGCAACCTGCTGGTGTCGAACTGGGAGGTGGATTCGGCCGCCACCGAGGTCCTGATGTCGGCGTTGTTCAAGGCCAAGGCCGCCACCCAGGGCGAGGCGCTGGCCGCCGCCGAGCGCAGCTTCATCGCCCGCGACGACGACTACTCCCACCCCTACTACTGGGCGGCCTTCCTGATCGTCGGCGACGGCGCGCGCCCGCTGCCGGCGGCCGACGCCGCCGAGCCGGCCCCCGACGCGCAGCGCGTCGCCCTCGCGGCGCCCCGGCTCGTCGGTGCTGCGCCTTAGGCGATTGACAAGGCCCCCCGGCGCGCAGCCACAATTCAAGGCGTAGCTTGGGGGAGAGCATGAGACGCGGGAGCGTCCCACGCTGGGCGGTTTCGACAGTCGCGGCGGCGGCGTCCGCCGCATGCGCCTGGGCGACGCCCGCCGCGGCGGCCCTGTCCGATCAGCTGTGCATTCCCACGGGCGCCGACCAGCTGGCCGCCTATCCGTCCGCCGCCGAGCTCCAGCGGGCGGCGGCCATGGCCGAGCAGAGGCTGTCGCGCCGGGGCGCGGCCGACCCCTTCGCCGACATCGCGCCCGCGCTGGACGTCCCCGCCGCCGGCGCCGAGCGGCCGTCTCCCCAAGCGCTGGCGGAGTACTGCGCCGCCGCGGGCGAGCTGATGCGGGTAAGCGCCCAGGGCAGCCAGCTGCAGGCCCAGACCTATCTCCTCGCGGCCTTCCAGGCTGCGAGCCGAGCGCAGCTGCAGGGCCCCGCGTCGGTGGCGGCGTACCGCCTGGGACTCGTTTCGCTCTCGGGCGCGCCGGCCACGGGCGGGACCCGGGGCGGCGGGCGGCGCGCGACCCGCGGCCCTTCGGACGCCGTGCGCGAGGTGGGCGAGATGCGCGGCGGCCCCTGCGAGCTGCTCCAGCGCACCGCCTTCGTCGTCAACTCCAGCCTCCCCCTGTCGGTGGCCTCCCTGGGTTGCGCGGCAGAGCAGGCGCGCGCGGCCGGCGACCGGCGCACGGCCGCCCTGGCCGAGCTGCGCCTGACGCGCCTGCGGCTTTCGGTGGCCGAGGCCAACCTGGAGGCGGCCGCCGCCTTCCGCGCCGACGCCGCCCAGTCGGCCCGCGCCGGGCTCGCAGACGCCCGCGGCATCCAGGACGCCGACCTTCGCGCCGAGGTCATGGGCCGCCTGGCCGCCGCCCTGCTCGACGCCGACAAGGGCCGCGCCGGCGAGCTCTCGCCGGTCACCGCCGCCATTCGCGAGGTCCAGACCCCTGCCGCGCAGGCCTACGCCGCGGCGCTCGACGCGCGGGCGGCCGCCGCGGCCGGCGACCGGCTCACGGGCCGCCGCCTGCTGGACGAGGCCCTGCTGCTCGAGAGCCAGCGCAGCCTGCCCACGCGGCTGCCGGAGTACCGCCTGCTGCTGGCCGAGATCGACCCGGCCCACCGCGAGGCCCACGTGCTCGCCGCCTACGACGCGCTGGAGGCGATCCGGCCGCTGCTGCCGCGGTTCGATCCCATCACCGAGGAGACGGCGTTCAGCCTCTACATGCGCCGGGTGTTCCAGGGCGCGGTGGATGTCCAGCTGGCCGGGGCCGACGGCGGCGGGGCGGCCATCCGCGTGAGGAACGCCCAGCAGATCCTGGAGGCCTACCGGCAGGCCGAACTGCAGAGCGTGTTCGGCAGCGAGTGCATCCCGGTCCGTGACGCCCTGAAGCCCGAGACCCTGCGGGCGGGCGAGGTGCTGCTGTATCCGATCCTGCTGCCCGACCGGCTCGAGCTCCTGTACGTGGCCGGCGGCCCGGGCGGGACCACCGAGTTCCGGCGCCTCCCGCCGAACACCCGCGTCGATCGCCAGGCCGTGGCGCGGCTCGTGGAGACGGTGGTGGTGCCGCTGAGCGGCGACGGCGACGCCCGCTGGCGCGCGGCCTCGCGCGAGCTTTACGACCTGCTGATCAAGCCCATCGAGGGTCAGCTCACCGAGGGCTCGCTGCTGGCGGTCGTGCCGGACGGCGCCCTCCGCAGCCTGCCCTTCGCGGCCCTGCTCGACGACCGGGACCGCTATCTAGTGCAGAAGACCCGCATCGCGATCGCCCCCGCCCTCGCCTACTCCCAGGCCGGCCGCGACGAAGCCCAGGGCCTGCAGCTGGTCGCGGCCTCGCTGGAGAAGGAGGTGCGGCTCCCGGCCGGCCGGTTCGAGAAGCTGGAGGGCACGGCGTCCGAGGCCAAGCTCGCCGCAGTGGTCGACGGCCAGCGGATCGAACGCGCCCGGGTGATCGAGAACTTCAACAAGACGGACCTGGTCACGGCGCTCACCCGCGAGCAGGTCGACGTCCTGCACCTGGCCACCCACGCGTCGTTCAACGGCCGTTCGGACCGCGCCTTCATCGTGGCCGACGGCGAGGTGATCCTGCTGTCGGAACTGCGCCAGATCCTGGGCCAGAACCGCACGCGCGGCGGCGAGCTTGATCTCCTCGTGCTCTCGGCGTGCGAGACGGCCGTGGGCGACGACGAGGCCAGCATGGGCCTCGCCGGCGCGGCGGTGCAGGCCGGCGCCAAGAGCGCGATCGCCTCGCTGTGGCCCGTCAGCGACGTGGGGACCGCCGAGCTGATGAAGATCTTCTACGGCTTCTATCGCGACGGCCGGACCAAGTCCGAGGCCCTTCGCGAGGCGCAGCTGGCGCTCATCGGCAGGGGCGGCGACCTGGCCGATCCCAACATCTGGGCCGCCTTCACCCTGCTGGGAGCCTGGCGTTGAGGGGAGCTGTCGCGGCGCTGGGCCTGGTGCTGGCGGGCTGGCCCCTGACGGCGCTCGGGCAGACGGCGATCAACCCGGACGTGGCCGCCGGCCGGGGCCTCGGCACCACGGTCGGCCAGGCGGGGAGCGTCTTCACCATCGACGGCGGGACCCGGGCGGGCGGCAACCTGTTCCACAGCTTCAGCCGCTTCGACCTCGGCGCCGGCGACACCGCGCTCTGGACCCGTGCGGCGGGCGACGCCGGCGCCATCGCCAATGTGATCAACCGCGTGACGGGCGGCGACGCCTCGACGATATCCGGGACGCTCGACTCCACCGCCCTGCCCAACGCCGCCTTCTGGTTCATCAATCCGGCCGGCGTCGTGTTCGGGGCCGGCGCGCGGGTGAACGTGCCGGCGGCCGCCTACTTCTCCACGGCGGCGGCGCTGCGGTTCGCGGACGGGATGCGCTTCTCGGCCGCCGCGCCCGACGGCTCCACCCTGTCGATCGCCGCGCCGGAAGCGTTCGGTTTCGTGGGCGGCGAGGGCGCCATCACCATCAACGGCGCCGGTCTGACCTTCGCCCCCGTCCAGTCGACGCTCAGCTTCACAGCATCCAGCATCCGGGTGGAGGACAGCGAGTTCGCCGTGCGCGGGCTTGATCTGGTCGCCGCCGGCGGAGCGGCCAATGTCCGGCTCGGCGAGCCGTTGTCGGGGTCGACTTCGGGGAACGTGGAGATCTTCAACAGCCTGCTCGGGGTTGTGGACATCGCGGCGGTGGGCGGGCGCTCGCTCCGGGTCGGAGGCGGGGCGATCGATCTCCAGACGTCCAGCCTCTTCTCGGACGGCAACGTCATCGTGCAGGCGTCTCGTCGTATCGACGCCACGGGCGCGTCGATCAACGTCTCCGGCCTGTCGGGCGACGCAGCGGGCGTCATCGTGCTTCGCGCCCCCGAAGTCATCCTGGACGACACCCGCCTGCGCGCCGACGCCGCCGCCGAGAGCGCGCCAGGCCGCATCCTGGTCGAGGGCGAACGAGTCGCCCTCCTGGGCGCCACCGTGCTTGCCGACGCCAAGGACGGCGTCGGCGCCCTGCCGGGGCTGGTCCAGATCCGCGCCACGGACGACCTCTTGCTCTTCGGCAGCAACATCAGATCGAACGCCAACGGCGACGCCGACGGCGGGGTCGTGACCCTGGAGGGGCGCGCCGTCGAGATCATCGACAGCAACGTCGAGTCCGACACCCTGCCGATCGCCCGTGGCAGCGCGGGCCTGGTGACCGTGAAGGCCGAGACGCTTTTGCTGGCGGGCGCGAGCACCATCACCTCCACCACCAACGGGGAGGGCGCCGGCGGGAACGTCCTGATCGACACGGGCGAGCTGCGGATGCAGGACGCCTCCGCGATCCGCTCCGACACCCGCGACTCCGGAGACGCGGGCAGCGTCACCATCCGGGCCGACAGCATCGATCTCATGGACCGCGCGTCCATCACGTCGCGGGCGCGCTCCGGCACGGGGGACGCCGGCACCGTGCTGCTCGACGTCGGGCGGCTCACGATGACGGACGCCCTCATCTCCTCGGGCACCGACAGCCGGGGCGACGCCGGCGCGGTTTTCATCACCGCGCAGGACATCGTGATGGACGGGGCGCGCCGCGCGTTCACCGCCATCACGTCCGAGACCTTCGGCCCCGGGGCGGCCGGCAACGTCTTCATCGACGTCAAGACCATGACCGTGCGGGACGGCGCGCTGGTGTCCTCCGACACCCGCAGCGAAGGCGACGCCGGCGGCGTGGCCGTGGTGGCCCAGGACCTCACGGTCGCCAACGGCGGCGCCATCTCCTCCGACAGCCTCGGCGAAGGGGACGCGGGGGACGTGGTCATCTCGGCGCGCCGGCTGACCGTGACCGGGGGCGACTTCGACGTCACCTACATCAGCTCCGACAGCCTGAGCACGGGCGACGCCGGCACGGTGAGCATCGAAGCCGGCTCCATCCTCGTGGACGGCCGGGCGTTCATCTCGTCGGACGCCTACTCCGGCGGTGAAGGCGGCCAGATCGTCGTGGCGGCCGACAGCATCGAGCTGCGCGACTTCGGCGCCATCCGCTCCCAGACGCGCTCGGACGGCGACGCCGGGCTGGTGCTGATCGAGACCAAGTCGCTGACCCTCGCGGACGGCGGCTTCATCTCCTCCGAAGCGATCGGGCGGGCCAGGGGCGACGCCGGGATCCTCGACATCGCCGCCGAGCGGGTCCTGGTCGGCGCGGAGTCCTCGATCTCCACCTCCACCGCCGGTTCGGGCGATGCGGGCGCGGTTTCCATCATCGCCGACGAGATCACCCTCGACGGCGGCACGGTCAGCTCGTCGGCCGAGCCCGGCGCCACCGGCTCGGCCTCGCTGCTCAGCCTGGAGGCCCAGACCCTGCGCATCCTGAACGGCGGCGCGGTGTCCACCCTGTCCACAAACCCCAACCCGGCCGGGATCGTGACCATCGCGGCCGGCGAGTTCCTGGTCGACGGCCGGGGCTCGATCGTCTCCAGCGAGAACCAGTCGGGAAATCCGAACTTCGGCGGCCTGGGACCGGGGCCCGGCGGCGACGCCGGCGCGATCTTCATCGCCGCCGACAACGTGACCATCTCGAACGGGGGCCGGGTCAGCACCAACGCCTTCAGCGGCGCCGCCGGCGACATCCAGGTGAGCATCCAGCGGCCGGGATTGTTCACCCTGGAAGGCGCTCAGGCGCCCGGCGTGATCCAGACCTCGTCCGGCCCCGGCACGGGCGGCAAGATCACCATCGCCGACCCCCTGGCCTTCATCTCCAACGGCGGCTCCGTGCTGGCGCAGGGCCAGCAGCGCGGCGCAAACGTGGTGATCCAGAGCCGCTACTTCATCAACTCGACCGATCGGGCGAACATCGTGGACGTGGCCGGTGACTTCACGCTGAACACCGCCACCTACGACGTCTCGACCGGCATCGTCAGCCGCGACATCTCGGTGCTCGACGCCTCGAAGGTGCTGCGCGGCCAGTGTCCGGCGGCCCGCTCCACCGGCGCGGTGAGCCAGCTCATCACCCGCCCCGTGGGTCCCTACGCCCGCGAAGGCGCCGCGGAGGCCCCGCAGCCCCGGGCGGTCGCCACGCCCGGCGGAGCCTGCCCTTGAACCGCCCTGCAGCCGGTCTGGCCGTCCTTCTCGCCGGCGTCGCCCCGGCGGCCGCCCTCGCGCAGCCCGCCCCGGCCGAGCTCTCGCCCGGACGCACGGGTCCCCAGGCGACGCCGCCCGCGCCGCCCCCGTTCGCCAAACCGGCGCCCGCCCTGATCCCCGCCCCGCCCCAGGGCGGCGGCGCGGCGCCCGCGCAGGACGGCGGCCTGCCGGTCCGCGACGTCCGGATCGCCGTGGCGGGTCCGCATCGTGCGGCCGTGCCGCCGCGCGGATGGCGGCCCCCGTCGGAACCGGGCGAGGGTCTCGCACTCGACCATCAGGCGGACGAGGCGCTCGACGAGGCCTGGCTGCGTCGCCAGTTCGCGCGCAACGGCCTGCCGGGCGCGGGGGTCGCGCGGGCGCTCGCCCTGGTTCAGGTCGTCAACCGCAGCTTCCTCAGCGCGGGCTTCATCAACTCGGGCGTCGTGGTGCGACCCAGCCCCGAGGACGGCGTGCTGGCGCTGGAGATCGTCTACGGCGGCCTCGCCTCGCCCGCCGGCGACCTGCCGCCGGTGACCGTCGCCTGGACGGGGGGCCGCGCCAAGGGTCTAGACGCCGACTACGTCATCGCGCGGATGCCGTCGGCGGCGCGCCGCCCGCTTTCGGCCTTCGAACTGGAGCGGGATTTCCGCCTCCTGGCCGAGGACCCTGCGATCCGCACCATCAACGCCGACCTGCGCCCGGGGGCCCGCCCCGGCGAGGCGTCGCTGGCGCTGGCCGTGCTGCCGCAGGACCGCTACGACCTCTACGTGACCGCGGCGAACAGCCGCTCGCCCACGGTGGGCGGCGAGCGTGCGGCCGTGGGCGGCTCGATCCGCAACCTTCTGGGACCCGGCGATCTCTTCAGCGCCGAGCTCGGCGTCACCGACGGCGTGGAGGACGTGACCGCGGCCTGGACCTTCCCGCTCGTCTCGCCGCGCACGCAGGTGTCCGTGCGCGGGGCCTACAACGACGCCGCTGTGATCGACCGGCTGCTCGCGCCGCTGGACATCAGCGCCAAGGACCGCGCCCTCGAGGCCGGCGTGACGCGCAAGGTCCTCGACGTCCCGCTGCTGCCGGCGACCCAGCCGGGGCGGTGGACGCCCGCGCGCACATTCAGCGTGGGGGCGCTGTTCGCCTGGCGTCAGTCCACCTCGTACCTGCTGGGCGAGCGCTTCTCCTTCGCGCCGGGCGCCGTCGACGGCCGCACCGAGTACTATGCCCTGCGGCTGGTGGCGGACTATGTGACCCGCAACGTCGACCGGGTGTTCGCGCTCTCGGTGACGGCCACCCAGGGGCTCGACGGGACCCGGCCCCCTGTGGTCTCGCGCCTCACGCCGGACCGCGACTTCCGGGCCGTGCTGGCCCAGGTCAACTACGCGCGGCGCCTGGACGACGCGGGGACCGAGCTGCGCCTGCGCGCCTACGGCCAGTGGTCCGACAGCGCCCTCTATTCGGGGGAACGGTTCTCGGCGGGGGGCGAGTCCACCGTGCGCGGCTACCGCGAGAACCTGCTGCTGGCCGATCACGGCGTCGCGGGTTCGGTCGAGGTCGCCCGGCCCATCAACCTCGGGGGAAGCGCGCGCGCGGGCGGCTTCGCCTGGGGCGCCTTCACCCTCTCGGCCTTCGCCGACGGCGCGTATCTGCGCGACTACAAGAACAGCCTTTTCGACTCGCGGATCTACAGCGTCGGCGGTTCCGTCACCTGGACCCCGGCAGACTGGCTGTTCGCCCGCGCCACGTTCGCCGAGGACCTCAAGGAGGTGGAGGTGGCGGGCGTCCGGGACCTGCAGGACCGCGGCCTCTCCTTCCGCGTCACCTTGCGGCCCCTTGCGCTCTGGCGCTGAACGCAGATCGGCTCAGCGGGCCTTCCCGGCCGCGTTGACCGCAACGGCTGCCCGGATCAGCGCCATGAAGGCCGCCTCGTCGATGCGCGCGCCTTGCGGCAGGTCGATCGCCCGCCGCGTCCCGCCTGCGAGGCTGGCGTTGAACAGGCCGGCGGGGTCGGGGACGGAGGCGCCCTTCACGAAGGTCAGCTTCACCGCCGTCTTGTAGACTTCGCCGGTGCAGAGGACGCCGCCGCACGACCAGACGGGACCACCCCACTTCCATTCCTCGACGATCGCGGGATCCGACGCCAGGATCAGGCGCCGCGCCTGCGCCAGCAGATCGCCCCGCCACTCGCCGGCTTCCTCGATGCGGGCGTCGATCATCTGCGACGGCGTCACGCCCGGCGGCGGCGGCCCCATGGTCTTCTTCATCGCGCTCTCCTGCCCACAGGTAGACCCCGGTTCCCGATCCGGGGGAAGGCCTCGCCGCCGCGCGATGAAAACGCTTTCCCGAGGCCGCTCGCCGCGCCACGCTGCGGCGAGAACCGCCGGGGAGGACGCGATGGCCGGACGTGCAAGGGCAGGCGCATGGGTCGCACCGTCGTTTCTGGCGTTCGCCGCCGCCGCAGTCCTCGCCTGCGCCGCTTCGCCCGCGGCGGCGCAAAACGCCCTGACGGCGGCGGAGGCCCGCGCCGGGTGGAAGCTGCTGTTCGACGGGCGAACCGCGGCGGGCTGGCGCGGCTTCAAGGCGCCGGCGCCCGATCCGGGCTGGCATGTGAAGGACGGCGCCCTCAGCCCCGATCCGAAGACCTCCAAGGATATTATGACCAAGGAGACGTTCGGCGACTTCGAGCTCGCCTTCGACTGGAGGATCGGTCCGAAGGGGAATTCGGGCGTGATGTACCGGGTCACCGAGGAGGGACAGCAGACCTACTGGAGCGGGCCGGAGTACCAGGTGCTCGACAACAGCCGCGGCGAGCCGCCCCGGCAGCGCGCCGGCGCGCTCTACGACCTTGTCGCGCCCACGCAGGACGTCACGCGGCCGGTGGGCGAGTTCAACGAGTCCCGCATCGTCGTCCGCCGCAACCACGTCGAGCACTGGCTGAACGGCGTGAAGGTGGTCGAGTACGACCTCGGCTCGGACGACTTCAAGGCCAAGGTCGCGGCCAGCAAGTTCCGCATCTGGCCGATGTTCGGCACGGCGGCCCGAGGCCACATCGCCCTCCAGAACCACGGCGACGAGGTGGCCTACCGGAACATCAGGATCCGTCCGCTGGACTGAGCCGGCGCCGCTAGAGCCTGTCCGTTTGATGGACCCCTCAAGACCGGTCGAACAGGCTCTGTCTCTTTGAATTGGAACGCGCTCTCGCGGCGAGCGCGGCTTCCACTTTCGCCGAACGCGCTCAGCCCTTCACCAGCTCCACGCGGGTTCCGCAGAGCTTGACCGCGCCGTCGTCGTCGACGGCGCCGCGGGCGGCGGCCCGGGCCTTCACCGCGTCCGGGTCGCGGACCTTCACGTCGAACGCGCGCAGGCCCTCGCCGCGGCCGTCGGTCACGGGCACGAAGCGGATCTCGCCGCCGTCGACGCCGACCACCCACGCGCCGTCGCGGTAGCTGACCGGGCGGTCCATCACCTGGCCCCAGCGGGTCGCCATGGCCTCGGGGTCGTCCCCCTGCAGCTCGGCGCCGACGATTTCCAGCGAGGTGTCGGTCCGGACGTTTTTCTCCCAGTCGGGACCGCCCCACTCCCAGCGCGACTTGGGGACCATCACGTCCAGCGAGAGGATCGCCCCGCCCACGTCGCGGGGGTGGAGGTGGCTGTAGGCGACCTTGCCGTCGTCGCGGTCGGTCTGGTGGACGATGCGCACGCCGATGTCGGCCATGCGCTTGCGGGCGCCCGCCATGTCGCCGTCGATCTGCATGATCACCATGTAGCCGCCGTCGCCGCCGCGCTTGTCCAGAAGGCGGCCGGCGGTGGTGCCCTCCTGGATCGGCGAGACGACCTCCAGGAAGGTGTCGCCGATCGGCCAGACGGCGTTGTGCAGGCCGAAGTGGCCGACGCCGGGGTCAGGGTAGTCCTTGCCCAGGCCCAGCACCTCGACGATCTCGGCCTTGGCCTTCTCGAGGTCCTGGCCCACCAGGGCGATCTGCCGAAGCCGCATGCTGTCCTCCCGTCGCTTTGCCGAAGACTACGGGGTCCGCCGCCACGGCGGTCAAGGTCGATCGCGCGCGGACGTCTTCCAGACCGGACGTTCAAAGGCGTAGTGTCGCGCCCAACGAACGGAGGGAGACCCACCATGGCCGCGATCGACACCGGCACGAACGACCTCTTGGCCGACCTCGACGGCGGCGTGCTCACCATCACGCTGAACCGTCCCGAGGCGCGCAACGCCATGAGCGACGACATGAACCAGGCCCTGGCGCGCACGCTCGCCGACGCGGAGTTCAATCCCGACGTGAAGGTCCTGGTGCTGACCGGCGCCGGCAAGGGTTTCTGCGCCGGCGGCGACGTGAAGGGCATGAACAGCCGCAACGAAGGCGGGGGCACCGGCCAGGGCATCGACTACGCCATCCACCGCCAGCGGGTGAACCAGCGGGCCACCGCCGGCAAGCTCTTCAAGATGCCGAAACCCACCCTCGCCGCCCTGCCCGGCGCCGCGGCGGGCGCGGGCCTGGGCCTGGCTCTCGCCTGCGACCTGCGGATCATGGCCTCGACCGCGATCATGACCACCGCCTTCGCCAAGGTGGGCTTCTCCGGGGACTACGGCGGCACGTACTTCCTCACGCAGCTCGTGGGCTCCGCGAAGGCGCGCGAGATGTACTTCCTGTCCGACCGCGTCGACGCGCAGGAGGCGCTGCGCCTGGGCCTCACGAACTGGGTCGTCGAGCCCGACGCGCTGCAGGCGAAGACCAAGGAGATCGCCGCGCGCCTCGCGAACGGCCCCACCATCGCCTACCGCTACATGAAGGAGAACCTGAACCGCGCCATGGCGGGCGACGTCGACGACTGCCTCGACCTCGAGGCCACGCACCACGTCCACTGCGGCCAGACCGCGGACCACAAGGAAGCCGCCCGCGCGTTCGTCGAGAAGCGCGAGCCGGTGTTCGTCGGGCGCTGAGCCCTGGCGCGCTGCGAGGTCCTCGCCGCGGTCGCGGCGCTGGCCGTTCTGGCTGGTTGCCGCGAGGCGCCGCAGGCGACCGCTGGCGCGCCCCGGCGACCGTGCCTGGCCGAACGCGCGGCGCCTGAGGCCGCGCCGTCCACGGCCGGCATGGTGCTGATCGAGGGCGGCGCCTTCCTGCAGGGCGCCAAGCCCGCCCGTCGCGAGGAGGGCCCGCCGCGCCGCACCACGGTGGGCAGCTTCTGGATCGACCGCACCGAGGTGACCAACGACGATTTCGCCCGGTTCGTGGCGGCGACCGGCTACGTCACCCTGGCCGAGCGGCCGCTCGACCCCAGGGCCTATCCGGGACTGTCGGGAGACCAGCTCAAGCCGTCGGCGATCGTCTTCGTGGGCGCCGAGAACATCGACGCCGGTCCTGGCGGCTGGTGGCGGGTCGTCCAGGGCGCGGACTGGCGCCATCCGCATGGGCCCGGCAGCTCGATCGAGGGCAAGGGCGCCTGGCCGGTCGTGCAGATCGCCTACGACGACGCCCTCGCCTACGCGCGCTGGCTGGGCCGCGACCTGCCCACCGAGGCCGAATGGGAGTACGCGGCGAGGGGCGGCCTCGACGACGCGGCCTACACCTGGGGCGATGCACCCATCGACGCCCGGGCGCCGCAGGCCAACACCTGGCAGGGCCCCTTCCCCGCCGTGGACGCCGGCGGCGACGGCTACAAGGCGCAGGCCGCGCCGGTGGGCTGCTTCCCCGCCAACGGCTACGGCCTGCGCGACATGGCCGGCAACGTCTGGGAATGGACCCGGGACTGGTACGCGCCGAACCTGGATCCGTCGGAGACCCGCGATCCCGTCGGTCCCCCGGCCCGGACGGCCTTCGCGCCCGGCGAGGAGCGGCGGCGCGTGATCAAGGGCGGCTCGTACCTCTGCGCCGACAACTTCTGCTTCCGATACCGTCCGTCGGCGCGGGAGGCGGGGCCCACGGACACCGGCTCCGACCACGTCGGCTTCCGCACGGTGCTGCGCGTCGCCGACGCGGCGGGCGGCGGGCGCGCAGGCGCCGCGGGTCAGAGCGGCTCGACGATGCGCTGACGCTGCAGGCCGAGGCCGTCGATTCCCGCCTCGACGACGTCGCCGGCCCGCAGGAAGCGGGGCGGCCGCTTCCCGAGGCCGACGCCGGGCGGGGTGCCGGTGAGAAGAACGTCGCCGGGCGCGAGGCTCATGAAGCGGCTCACGTAGCTGATCAGGGCGGGGATTCCGTGGACCATCTGGTCGGTCGAGGAGTCCTGCATCCGCTCGCCGTTCACGGCCAGGTGGATCGGAAGGACGTGCGGGTTGGGGATTTCATCGCAGGTCACCAGCCAGGGCCCGAGCGGCGCGAACCCGTCGCACCCCTTCCCCTTGTCCCAGGTCCCGGTCCCCTCGAGCTGCCACTGGCGCTCGGAATAGTCGTTGGCGACGCAGTAGCCGGCCACGTGCGCGAGCGCCTCGGCCTCGCTGACGTGGGCGCAGCGCCGGCCGATCACCACGCCCAGCTCGACCTCCCAGTCCGTCTTCACCGAACCCCTCGGCAGCGGCAGGTCGTCGTTGGGCCCGGTGGGCGCGCAGGCCTTCATGAAGATCACCGGCTCGTCCGGGACCTTGGCCCCGGTCTCCGCGGCGTGGTCGGCGTAGTTCAAGCCGATGCAGACGATCTTGCCGACGGCGCCCACGCAGGGCCCGAGCCGCGTGCCGGGGTCCACGGTGGGGAACTTGGCGATGACGAGGTCGCGGACGCGGCCCGCGGCGACGCCGGTGAGCGCCGGGCCCGACCAGTCCTCGATCTCGCTCGAGAGGTCGCGCCAGACGCCCCAGTCGTCGATCGCGCCAGGCTTTTCCCGTCCCGGGTCGCCGAACCGGATCAGCTTCATGGCTGCGAATCTCCCCTAGCGGCTACGGCGGCCTCGTACTCGCAGGCCGCCGTGGCCGGAAAGTCCGGGCTGGCACGGAGGTTGGGCGGTCGTTTAGCCGCTAGAATATCGACCAGCCCGTCCGCTGGACCAGCTTCTCCAGCGCCAGCGTTCCCACCTGCGAGTTGCCGACCGCGTTCAGGCCCGGCGACCACACCGCCACGGCCGCGCGGCCGGGCACGATGGTCAGGATCCCGCCGCCCACGCCGCTCTTGCCCGGCAGCCCGACCTCGAAGGCGAACTCGCCCGACGCGTCGTAGTGGCCGCAGGTGAGCATGATGGCGTTGATGCGCCGCGCATGCTCGGTCGAGACGATGCGCTCGCCGGTGATGGGGTCGACGCCGCCGTTGGCGAGGAACAGGCCGGCGCGCGCGAGCTGCTGACAGGTGATCCGCAGGGCGCACTGGTTGAAGTAGGTGACGAGCGCGTCCTCCACCGGCGCCTTCAGGTTCTCGAACCCGCGCATGAAGTAGGCGAGGCTGAAGTTCCGGAAGCCGGTCGCGGCCTCCTGGGTCGCCACCTCCTTGTCCACGTCGATGGTGTCGTTGGCGGCGAGCTTGCGCAGGAAGTCGCGGATCTCGCCGATGGCTTCGTCCGGCCTGCGGCCGGCGAGCACCGCGTCGGTCACCACGATCGCGCCCGCATTGATGAAGGGATTGCGCGGCACTCCCCTTTCGGCCTCGAGCTGCACGATGGAGTTGAACCGCGATCCCGACGGCTCGCGGCCCACCCGCGTCCAGAGCTCGTCGCCCAGCTTCTCCAGGGCCAGCGCCAGGGTGAAGACCTTGGAGATGCTCTGGATCGAGAAGGGCATCCAGGAGTCGCCCGTCTCGGCGACCTGGCCGTCGCAGGTGATGATCGCCATGCCGAACCGCCGCGGGTCGACCCGCGCGAGAGGGGGGATGTAGTCGGCCACGAGGCCCTCCCCGCGGTGCGGCTGGATCTCGCGCGCCACGTCGGCCACGATCTCGTCGAGGTTCAGGCTCCCACCCATGGGACGACGGTATGCGCCGTGCGGAGTCGCAGCAAGGCAGCGTCAGCGCGGCCGGCGCACCATCGGATAGACGCCCGGGAAGTCGCCGGGCGCCACGTGCCCCAGAACCTCGAAGCCATGGCGTTCGTAGAGCGGCACGTTCTTGGGATTGGAGCTCTCGAGGTAGGCCATGACACCGTCCTCGTCGCAGCGCCGCAGCGACGCCTCCAGGATCGCGGAGCCGTAGCCGCGGCCCTGCCGCGCGGGATCCACGCCGATCATGGCCAGGTACCAGTGCGGCTCGTGCGGATGATACGCGGCCATGGCCTCGCCCACCTCGCCCAGCACCGGCAGCTTCGCCTCGCGCGCCAGCTCGCCGATGACCGCGAGCATCGCGTCGCGATCCGACTCCACGCCCGGGGGCAGCCACAGGGCCGCCGCGGCGCCGTCCTCCGCGATCCAGGCGGAACCCAGCTCCAGCGCCGCGCCGCCCATGCCCGTGGCGAAGCGGCGGAAGCCCTGGAACAGCGCCTCCGGCGTGTCGAGGACGTAGCGCAGGCAGGGGTCGGTCGCGAACGCCAGCATCAGGGTGTTCAGGACGGCCTCGCCCTCGGACGCGTCCGCCACCCGAACCTCACGGTGCAACATCTGAGTTCCCCGACCGCCGCCTGTCCGGCTGGACCGCTGCAATTGAGCAGGCAACCGGGCCGCCGCCAAGGCCGCTTGCGCGGGCGCGCCTTGTGCTACGGTCAGAGCCGGGGATGGGGACCGGGGCGAGTCGGTGGCTGACGACACCTCCACGGCGGATCGGCGGCGCGGGCGCGAACGGCTCGACGCCTGGCTCGCCGGCTATCGCCCGCTTCCCGGCGCCCCGGACGAGCTCATCGGCGCGGACGGCAAGCCGCGCGACCACTGGATGGGCTTCCTGTCCGAGTTCGCGGGCTACGCCTCGGACTCCGACGGCCGCTTCGGGATGGCGGCGCGGCACATCCGCGACTCCGGCGCGTCCTACCGCATCTACGGCGAGGAGACCGAGCGGAGCTGGCCCCTGGACCCGCTGCCGCTGATCCTGGGCCAGGCCGAGTGGGACCAGATCGCCGAGGGCGTGATGCAGCGCGCGAACCTCATGGAGGCCGTGCTGCAGGACCTCTATGGCGAGGCCCGGCTGGTCAGCGACGGGGTGCTGCCCGCGGCCGTGGTCACGGGAAGCCCGGACTTCCTGCGCGCGATGCGGGGCGCGCGGCCGCCGGGCGGCCGCTACCTGCAGGTCTACGCCGCCGACCTGGGACGCGGCCCCGACGGCCGCTGGTGGGTGCTGGAGGATCGCGCCCAGGCGCCGTCGGGCGCGGGCTACGCCCTGGAGAACCGGCTCGTCGTGAGCCGCGCCTACCCGAACCTCTACACGTCGCTGAACGTGCACCGGCTCGCGCCCTTCTTCGACGCCCTTCGGCGCGGACTGGCGGCCAGCGCCGAGCGCGAGGATCCGCGGATCTGCCTGCTCACCCCAGGCCCGTTCAGCCAGACCTACTTCGAGCAGGCCCACCTCGCGCGCTACCTGGGCTTCCTCCTGGTGGAGGGCGACGACCTGGTCGCGCGCGACGGCAAGGTCTGGGTGCGGACCATCGCCGGGCTGAAGCGCGCCGACGTCATCCTGCGCCGCGTGGACAGCGACTTCCTGGACCCGCTCGAGCTGAACGCCGCGTCGCGCCTGGGCGTGCCCGGCATGCTGGAAGCGATCCGCGCCGGCGGCGTCACGGTGCTCAACATGCCGGGTTCGGGCCTGGTGGAGTCGCGCGCCCTGATGGGCTTCTCGGCCTCGCTCGCCCACCGGCTGCTGGGCGAGGAGCTGAAGCTGCCGAACGTCGCCACGTGGTGGTGCGGGCAGCCCCAGGAGCAGGCTTTGGTCGAGGCCGAGCTGGAGCATATGGCGATCGCGCCCGCGTTCCCGGGCTATGGCGGCTTCCTCTCGGGGCCGCGCCTCGTGGCCGACCTGACGGCCGAGGAGAAGAGCGAGCTGCGGGCCCGCCTGCGGGACCGTCCGGGCGACTTCGTCGGGCAGGAGGTCGCCCAGCTCTCCACCATGCCGGTGCTGCGCAACGGCCGCCTGGAGCCCGCGCCGTTCGTCCTGCGCGTCTTCTGCGCCGCCACGCCCGAGGGCCTGCGCGTGATGCCCGGCGGTTTCTGCCGCACGTCCGAGGGCGCCGACGTCCGGGCGATCTTCATGGGCGAGGGCGCGCGCACCACCGACGTCTGGGTCGTCGACGACAAGCCCGTCGAGCGGATGACGCTGATCCAGGCCGGCGACGACGTCCGCGTCCGGCGCATCCTGGGCCATCTGCCCAGCCGCGCGGCCGACAACCTGTTCTGGCTGGGCCGCTATCTCGAGCGCACGGAAGCGACGGTGCGCATGGTCCGGGCGCTCTGCTCCAGCGTGATGGACTCCGAGTCGTCGCTGCACGGCCGGGGCCAGACCTTCGCCGCGCTGCGCGACATCCTGGCCGACTGGGGCGCCCTCAGCGCCGGCGCCGGCGTCGCGCTGGACGCCGCCCGCCGCGCCCTGCACGACCAGGCCGCCTGGGGCTCGGTGATCAACCTGGTGCGCTCGGCGAAGCGCACGGCGTCCGGAATGCGCGAGCGCCTGTCGGCCGATTTCTGGGGCCTGCTGGTCGATCTGGAGGCCGACCTCGCCGGCGGCGGCGGCTCCATCACCAACGAAGCCCAGGCGCTGGAGCAGGTGGAGAACGCGCTGCGCCACCTCGCGGGCCTGTCGGGTCTTGCGCAGGAGAACATGAACCGCGTGGCGGGCTGGCGCTTCCTCGACATGGGGCGGCGGATCGAACGCGCCACCAACACCTGCCAGTTCGTCCGCACCCTCGCGCACGATGACGCCTCGATCGACGACCTGGACCTGCTTCTGGACCTGAACGACAGCCAGATCACCTACCGCGCCCGCTACATCATCGGCCTCGCGCTCAATCCCGTCCGCGACCTGGTGATGCTGGACCCTTTCAACACCCGGTCCGTCGCCTTCCAGGTGGCCGCGCTGAAGGAGCACATCGCGGTCCTTCCCACCCTGCGGGAGGACGGGATACCCGAGCCCCCGTCGCGGATACTCCTGCCGCTCGCGGCCGAGCTCGAGACCGAGGACGCGCATGCCCTCTCCGGCGCAAACGTCAGGCGCTACGAGGAGACGCTGATGAGCCTCTCCAACGCCATCGCCGACCGCTTCTTCCTGCAGGGCGCCAACGCGGTGCCTACGGTCAAGCTGGTGGGGCTCGCGTGAACTACAAGCTGCGCCACCGGACGACCTACAGCTACGAGGACGAGGTGAGCTTCGCCCGCTGCGTCCTGCGGCTGACTCCGCGTTCGTCGCCGACCCAGACCGTGCTGGACTCCAGCGTCACCGTCACGCCCGCGCCGTCGCGCGAGCTCGACCGCATCGGCCCCTTCGGCGCGCGCATGCTGACGGTCACCGTCGACACGCCGCACAAGGCCCTGGTGATCGAGGCGAACTCGCGCATCGAGGTGCACGTGCCGCCGCCGGGGGATCCGCAGGCGAGCCCGCCCTGGGAGACCGTCCGCGCGACGGCGCTCGCCACGACCGACCTGAACGCCGAGGGTCCGGCGGCGTATCTCTTCCCGACGAGCCGCACCCCGATCGTGCCCGAGATCACCGAGTACGCGCGCGCGAGCTTCCCGCCGGGCCGCCCGATCGTCGCGGCGATCGACGAGCTCAACCGCCGGATCCACGCGGAATTCCGCTACGACCCCGGCGCCACCGAGGTCTCGACGCCCGTCGCCCAGGCGTTCGCCGCGCGCCATGGCGTCTGCCAGGACTTCGCCCAGATCATGATCTGCGGCCTGCGCGGCCTGGGCCTCCCCGCGGCCTATGTGTCGGGCTACCTGCGCACCATCCCGCCGCCGGGCCAGCCGCGGCTGGAAGGCGCCGACGCGACCCATGCCTGGGTCGCCGTCTGGTGCGGGGCGGACCTGGGCTGGGTGGGCGTCGACCCCACCAACGCCATCCTGGCCGGCAACGACCACCTCGTCCTCGCCGTCGGCCGCGACTACGCCGACGTCGCCCCGATCGACGGGGTGATCCTGGCCTCCGGCGCCCAGACGCTGAAGGTCGAGGTCGACGTGATCCCGGAAGACGCCCTGCCCTGACCACCGCCAACCCGCGGTTCCTGCGCGGGATCCATCCGTGAGCCGGACGCCTCGCGGACGGCCGTCGCTGCGGATCGCGCCGTGGTCCTCCCCTTGCAGGAAAGGGGGCCCTGCGTCAGCAGGGTGGAGGGGTCGCCGGCGCCGTGGATCAGCCCGCTCCACCATGCTCCGCATGGTCCCCCTCCCCTTGCAGGGGAGGACCGGGGCCAGCTCGCAGTGGCCGCTCGCCCTCTCCACCGCCCGCTCTTCGGCGGGCGGTCCCCCTCTCCCGCTTTGCGGGAGAGGAAGGTGCGGCGGGGCGCGGCGCCCGGCGACCGAAGGACCGTCCTCCCCCGCAGGGGGAGGGGGACCGCCGAAGGCGGTGGAGGGGGGCTAAGCTCGGCGCTCAACACCCCTCCACCATGCTGCGCATGGTCCCTCTCCCCTTGCAGGGGAGGACCGGGGCCAGCCCTCAGTGGCCGCTCGCCCTCTCCACCGCTATGCGGGAGAGGAAGAGCCTCGCCGGACGATCATCAGCATCTGGTTCCGCTCCTCCGCCTCGAGCGCGGCGGTGAAGCTGGGCTGCTCCAGGGAGGCGTCGAAGGAGCGCTTGCTGACCCGCAGGGCGTCGGGCGCGGCCTTCAGCATGTCGCGCGCCAGCGACAGGCCGTGCTCGTCCAGGCCCTCCTCCGGCGTCACCGCCGAGACGAGCCCCGAGGACAGCGCGTCGGCGGCGCGGATGGGCCGGTTGGTGAGCAGCGTCTCCCGCGCCTTCGACAGCCCGATGGTGCGCTGGAGCCGCCAGCTGACGCCGAGCTCGGTGCCCGACAGGCCGATGGCGACGAAGGCGGGCACGAAGGCCGCGCTCTCGCTCGCGACGATGACGTCGCAGGTCAGCGCGATCGCCATCCCGCCGCCGGCGGCCGCCCCGCGGACGGTGGCGATCAGCGGCTGCGGGCACGCCCGCATCGCGACGAGCAGGTCGCGCAGCACCCAGTCGCCCCGCGGCCCGTCCTGCAGGGCGTCCGGCTGCCCCATCGCCTTGAGGTCAGCCCCGGCGCTGAAGGCGCGGCCCGCGCCGCGGAGGATTACCACGCGGACGTCCCGGTTGCGGCGCAGCCCTTCGAAATGGGCGAGCAGCGCGTCGGTGAGCGGCTGGTTCAGCGCGTTCAGCCGGTCCGGCCGGTTCAGGGTCACGCGCTGCAGGCCCTCGCCCAGGTCCTCGACCGCCAGGATATCGTCCGCCATGTCGCCGCTCCGATGGTTGCGGCGTGACCATGTCGCTCCGGCGGGCGCGCCGCAACGGCGCCGCGACGTCAGCCGGCGGGCGCCGGGCGGGAGGCCAGGCGCTCGCCGCCGGCCCAGCAGGCGTGCGTCCCGGACGAGATCCGATGCGGCAGGAGGATCCGGCAGACGGGGCCCGCCTCGATGTCCTTCGCATCGACCACCACGCACTCCGAGCGGTTCTCGGCCATGTCGGTGATGAAGCTCACGAGGTAGCCGTCGTCCTCGGCGGTCCCGCCGACGCGCGGCGCGAAGGGAGCCTCCGAGCCGTAGCGCCCCTCGCCGAAGGCCAGGCTCCAGGACCGGCCGGTGTCCAGGTCGTGCTTGACGATCCCGGTGAACAGGAACCAGCCCGGCTTGGCGGTGGTGGAGTAGACGTAGCGGTTCTTCACGCCCGCCACCCTCTGGTCGAAGGTCCCGAACTCCAGGATGCGGTCGTCGAGCGGCCCCTCCTTCGTCTCGCCCGTGCGCAGGTTGAAGCGCCAGCGGTAGAGCTTCGGCTTCATGGAGTGCTCGTCGAGGTAGGCCATCATCTGGCCCATCCGCCCGAAGCCCGGCAGCGGCGGCGGGGCCGGATCCTCCTGGAAGTAGCCGTCCAGGATCACCTCGTCGCCTTCCTCCCAGGCGTTCAGCCAGTGCAGGACGTAGCAGGGCCTGGCCTCGAACCAGCGGATCTCGTCGGGCTGGCCGTACCTCGGGATCAGCGCGAAGCGGCTGGGCATGTCCGGGTGGAACCGGGCCGCGTGGATGCCCCGCGGCAGCAGGTCCTCCTGCCAGAACAGCGGCAGGTCGTTCAGGATCGACCAGTTCTTCGTGAACGCCATGTCGTGCGGCAGGCGCGGTCCCGGCAGCGGGATCGGCACATAGTGCTTCAGCCGGTTGTCCGGCCCCACCACGCCGTAGTGCATGAAGGGCGCGGTCTTGGCGTAGTTGAAGAACAGGAGTTCGCCCGTGGCCTCGTCCACCTTCGGATGGGCCGAGATGCCGTCGGCCGGGACCCAGCCCTCGACGCCGAGGGTCTCGAGCGTGGCGGGGTCCAGCCGGTAGCCCTCTCCGCACTGGTAGAAGGTCGAAAGCACCTGGCCGGCGTGCACCACAACGTCGGTGGACGACGAGTCCTTGAGGCCGCCCTGTGCGCCCCAGCCCGGCCGGAGCGACTTGGACGGATGTTCGGCCAGGCCGGCCCAGAGGGCCTCGCCCGCCTCGGCCTCGGCGAGGAAGCCCTTCGTCCGCACGAAGCGGTTCCGGTAGACGGCCCTGCCGTCCCGGAAGCTCATCGCATGGATCATCCCGTCGCCGTCGAACGGGTGGTAGAGGCCGATCGGCTCGTGGACCGGGTTCTCGGTGTTGCGCAGGTAGACGCCGTCGAGGTCCCTGGGGATCTCGCCGATCACCGTCAGGTCCGCCCCGTCCCATTCTTCGAACGTCGGGCTCCAGGCGCCGGTCATGTACGGATGGTCCGTGTCGGGCCGGATGGTCGAAGGGACACGGTTCACGAGCGTGGGCATGTGCGGCCTCCTGGCGCCACAGTAGCAGGCTAGCCCCCGGCCGCAGCCCCCCCGCGCACGATCTCGTCCGCCGCCTGGGCAGCGATGGCCTCGGCCTCGCCCGCCGGGACCCCCAGGCCGCGCAGGACGAGCGCGCAGAGCTGCTGGGCGAGGCTGACGGCCAGGGCCGGCGACGGCTCGCGGGAGGTGCGGGCAAGCCCCGCCTGCGACGCGCCCATCACGAACAGCATCGCCGATTCCAGCGTCGCGATGGCGAGGCGGCCGGCGGCGAGGCCCGCCGTGAGGTCATCGGCCAGGCCCTGGTTCACCGGCGCGCTGAGGTTGGTCTCGCCGGTCGAGACGCGCACCAGCACGCGCGTGCGCTGGGGCTCGTCCAGGGCATAGCGCTGGTAGACGCAGAGCGCCCGGGCGATCCGCCGGGCCGGATCCTCCACGCCGGCGTTCACGCGGCCCACGGCAACTTCCAGCTGCTCGCGGATCTCGGTCATGACCGCCTTCACCAGCGCTTCGCGGTCGGCGAAGTGGTTGTAGAAGCTGCCCTTGGCGACGTCGGCCGCCCGCACGATGTCGTCGATGGCGACGGCGTCTATCGGCCGCTCGGCGAACAGCTTCCGGCCCGCGCCGATCAGGGCGTCACGCGTGCGCTGGGCGCGGACGGTCAGGACGGCGGGTTGGGGACTCATGCTGCGCCCAGGGTGACGGGCCACGCCGGCGGGCTCAAGCCAGCGCGGGAGCGGCGACCCTGGCGCGCCAGTCCTGAAGCAGGCGTCCGGGGTCCCCCGCGCCGAACACATAGCGGTCGGGCCGCACCAGCACCGCCGAGGCGCCGTGCCGGTCGAGCCACGCGGAGAGGCCCTCGCGGTGCGCCGGCGCCAGCCGGTCGAGCCCGACCGAGACCACGCCCGCCGCCGCGGGCGGCTCGGTCCGCGCGATCAGCCAGGGACCGCTTCCCAGTTCGTCGTCGAGACCCCGTCCCTCGCTCCAGGTCTGGATGAAGAGCGCTCCGGCCGCGGGATCGTCGGCCCGCAGGCAGCCCGCCCCCAGGGACGGCGTGAACATCGGCACGGGCGGTCGGGTCGCGGCCAGCATCGCCGCATCCCGGGCCGCCGCCTCGGCGCGGTCCAGGGTGCAGACGGTGCGGCCCATCTGGATGGCCAGCTCCACGTAGCCCCGCACGTGCGGCTCACGCTCGGTCTGGTAGGTGTCGAGCAGGGCGTCGTCCGCCCCGCCCAGGACGGCCGCCAGCTTCCACGCCAGGTTCGCCGCGTCGCGCAGGCCCGAGCACATGCCCTGTCCCGCGAAGGGCGGCATCTGGTGCGCGGCGTCGCCGGCCAGCAGGACGCGGCCGGACCGCCAAGTCTTCGCCACCAGGCCGTGGAACCGGTAGACGGCCCGCCGCTCCAGCTCGATGTCGCCCACGTCCCAGGCTTCGATCAGCGGACGGATGAAGTCGTCGCTCACCACCGCCGCAGGGTCCTCGCCGGGGAGCAGCATGAATTCCCAGCGGTGCCGCCCGGGGCCCATCAGGACGCAGGTCGTGGGCCGGGCCGGGTCGCAGATCTGCAGGTTCACCTCGGGCGTGCGCGCGCCCTCGCCCACCTTGACGTCCACCACCAGCCACGGCTCGTCGAACCCGTAGTCGAACAGCTCGCCGCCCACGCCGGCCCTAACGGCGCTGGAGGCGCCGTCGCAGCCGACGAGCCAGCGCGCATGGACGGTCTCGACGCCCTGCGGGCCTTCCAGCGCCGCCTCCACGCCGTCGCCGTCCGCCTTGAAGCCCGCCAGCTTCCAGCCGGTGCGCGCCTCCACCGACGGCAGCGTCGCGAGCCGGTCCCGCAGCGCGAGCTCCACGCCCGGCTGGTGGAACATGTAGCTGGCGCGCCAGCCCGACGGCGTCGCGCTGGCCGTGGAGTCGAACCGCATGAGCAGCTGCCCGTCGGCCGCGCGGAACTCGTAGGCCGGGGCCGGCCGGGCGTGCCGGGCCACCGCCTCGGCCACGCCGAGCTGCTGGAACAGCCGCATGATCTCGTGATCGAAGTGCGCGGCGCGCGGCAGCGGATAAACCTCGGTGTCCTTCTCGATCACCAGGGTCTTCACGCCCAGGTCGCCCAGCAGCGCGGCCAGGGTGGCGCCGGTGGGGCCCATCCCGACGATCAGGACGTCGACGGACCGGCTCATGACGCGGCCGCCTGCGCGCAGGGGTTCTCGATCGCGCCCAGGCCCTCGATCTCGATCCGCACCCGGTCGCCGTCCTTCAGGAAGCGCGGCGGCTTCATGGCCGCGCCGATCCCGCCCGGCGTGCCGGTGAAGATCAGGTCGCCGGCTTCCAGGGTCATGGCGTGGGACAGGTGGGCGACCTGGTCCCAGACGTCGAAGACCAGATGGCGCGTATTGGAGTCCTGGCGCACCTCGCCATTGACCAGCGCCCGGATCGCCAGGGCGTGCGGGTCGGGAACTTCGTCGGCGGTGGTGATCCAGGGGCCGAAGGGAGCATGGGTGTCGAACGACTTGCCCAGGGTCCACTGCGGCGTGCGGTGCTGCCAGGCCCGCTCGGTCGCGTCGTTGCCGACGCAGTAGCCGAAGACGGCGGCCGGGGCGGCCTCGCGGGTCAGCCGCCGGCCGCCGGCGCCGATGACCGCGACCAGCTCGGCCTCGTAATCGACGAGGCCGCCGGGCAGGATCTCGATGGGGGCGTAGGGCCCGTTCGCCGAGGTCGCGGCCTTGGCGAACCAGACCTGGTGTTCGGGCTTCGCCATCCCGGACTCCTCGATGTGGTCGGCGTAGTTCAGGCCGATGGCGAAGATCTTGCCGGGGCGGGGGATCGGCGCGAGCAGGCGCACGTCCGAGAGCGCCAGCGTCTCGGCGGCCGCGTCCGCGATCGCCCGGACGTCCCGCTCGGCGGCCGGCCACCGGGCGATCAGGTCGATCATCGTCGTGGCGAGCCGGGGCGCGGCGCGCGAGATCGAGGCGACGCGGTCGCCCAGGACGACGCCCAGTTCGGGCGCGCCGCCCGCGGTGAAGGTGGCGAGTTTCATCTTGGTGCTTCCCCTATCGGCCCAGGGTCGCCGGCGGCGGCGGGCCCCACTGCACCGCCAGCAGGTCCTGCAGCGTCGCGGTGTTGGACCCGTCGGCCGCGGTGAACAGGTCGCCGTCGGTCCAGTGCTCGAGCGTGTGGCCCCACGGGTCGCGCCAGTAGTCGAAGACCTGGCTGCCCAGGACGTGCCGGCCGACGCCCCACTCCGGATGGCGGCCCGCGGCCTTCAGGCGGTCGTGCCCGGCCATCAGGTCGTCGAGGTCGGCGACCTCGTAGGCGGCGTGGTTGAACCCCGGCCCCGCCGGGCTCTGCAGGAGGAACAGCGTGTGGTGGTCGGTGGGCAGCTCGCCGCGGTCGCAGCGCAGGAAGGCGCCCAGGGCGAACTCGGGCGTCACCTGGATCTCGTCCGAGGTGATGAAGCCGAAGCGCGACTTGTACCAGGCCTCCGAGGCGCGGAAGTCCGAGACGTTCAGGACGCAGTGGCCCAGGCGGACGACGTGGGCGGCGCCGGCGCCCGTGCGCTTCACCGCCCGTTGCCGCGGCCGCCCGGCCGCGGAGTTCCACGGGGGCCGGCTGGGCAGGTCCAGTTCCGCGACGGGGCCCTGCCCGGCCACGACCTCGACCGCGTGGCCGTCCGGATCCGTGAGCCGCACCACGCGCCCGCCGCCGGGGCCGTCCAGGGCCTCGACCGCGGCGCCTTCGGCGGCGGCGAGGGCTTCCAGGTCGGCCAGGCTCGACGCACGGAAGCCGACCGCGGCGAAGCCCGCGTCCCCGGGCTCGGTCACATGCAGGAAGGGCGCGGGCCCCGTCCCGCGGCCGTACAGCCGGCCGTCGCGCATCTCGGCCGCGATGCCGAAGTCGGCCAGGAACGCCGCCATCTCGGCGAGGTCCGGCGCCCGGAAGCGCACATAGGCGATGTCTTCGACCCGGATCATGAGCGCGCCTCCACATTGACCATTTGGTCATGTAGAAAGCCCCTCCGGCGGCCAGCTGTCAACGGCTAAGTTGACGAAATGGTCATTTCTCTTTCAGGCCTTGCTGGCGCATGCGCCACAGCAGGGTCTCGATGCGGTCCTGCCCGAAGAAGGGCTCGTCCTGGAACACGAAGGTGGGGACCCCCCAGTGGCCCACGCTTTCCAGCCGGTCGTGACTGGCCTGGATCGCCGCCTCCAGGCGCTCGCCCTCCGCCGCGACGGTGCGGTCCAGGTCCGCGAGGTCCAGGCCCGCCCGCGCGGCGGCCTCGGCCAGATGGTCGCCCTTGTCCCAGCCGTCCACCTCGCCGCTCCAGATCAGGCGGCTCACCTCGCAGATGAACGGCAGGCCCTGGCCGCGCTCCACCGCCGCCTGCCCCAGGTGCGTGAGCCGGCGGATGTAGGGCTGGTCCTTCGGGATCTCCCGGGTCGCCATGTTCATCACGATGGGATCGGGCCGGGGCGGGCCGAACGTCATGCCCAGCATCTGGGCCGTCCGGAAGCAGTCGCGCACCACGTACATCGGCCAGCGGGGGTCCTGCCGATCGAAGAAGCCGTCGACGCGCACGGCCAGGGGGTACACCGGCCGGATCGACAGTTCGACGTCGTAGGTCCGCGCGATCTCGGCCAGCCGCGGCGTGGCGAGGTAGGAGTAGGGGCTGCGGAACGACCAGAAGACTTCGACCTCGAGCGTCATCGAACAGCGCCCCCCACTTGCGTTTCTGACTGTCTAGTTCAATAGTGACGAACCAGTCAAGAAACGCAGGTCGTCCTTGAGCGCCGTCCCGAAGCCCGACCGCCGCCGCGCGCGGACACGCGCCGCGCTCCTGCGGGCGGGCCACGAGCTGTTCGCCGTGCGCGCGGTGGAAGCGGTCTCGATCGACGACATCGTGGCCGCCGCGGACGTCGCCAAGGGCAGCTTCTACAACCACTTCCCAGACAAGGAGGCGCTGGCGCGGGCTGTCGCCGACGAGGTGCGCCAGGGCGTGGAAGGGCTGGCTTCGCGCGTGGCCGCCGAGGCCGCCGACCCCGCCGAGCGCATCGCCCGCGCCCTGTGCGGCTTCGTCCGGCAGGCGCTGGAGGACCCGTCGGCGGTGCGGGTCGGCCTGCAGCTCTTCCGCGGGGCCCATATCCCGGACTTCCCCAGCAACGCCGGCGTCCGCGCCGATGTCCGCGCCGGGCTCGCCTCGGGCCTGTTCGGCGGCGTCGGCGCCGAGGCCGCCGTGCTGATGGCGGTGGGCGTGGTGCAGATCGCCGTGGCGCGGGTGCTGGAGCCGGAGGGCGGCGAACCCGCGGAGCGGCGGCGCGCCGCCGCGCTCTCCCGCGACCTCGCCGCCGGCCTGCTGCGCGGCCTGGGCCTCGATCCGGCGCAGGCCAGAGCCGTCGCCGCCCGCGCGGCCGCCGACATCCTCGGCCCCGGCGCCGCCGGCTGAGTCTCAGAAGGAACCTCGCCCATGCCCATAACCCGGATCGTCGTCACGGCCTACGGGCTGCTGTTCGCCGCCCTCGGCGTCGGCCTGTGGATCGCGCCCGAGCCGCTGGCCGCGCGCCTGGCCATCGCGCCCATAGGTATTCCGGGGCTCTCGGCGATCAGGGGCGACCTGGGCGGCATGTTCGTGGTCCTCTCGGCCCTCTGCCTGGTCGGCGTCTGGAGCCGTCGCCGGAGCCTGCTGGTGGTGGCGGCCCTGGCGCTGTGCGCGGTCGTCACGGGTCGCCTGATCAGCCTCGCGGCGACCGGCAGCCCGGCGGGCCTCGCCCTCGCGCTGCCCGTGGAGGTCGGCGCGATCGTCGCCCTGGCCCTGCACGCGCGCAGCATGGGCCGCCCCGCCGATCCGGCGCCGAAGACCCTGCGCGCGGTGCTGGTCCTGTTCCTCCTCGTGGCCGTCCTCGTCGCGGCCGGGGCCGCGGCGCTGCGCGCGCCGCAGGTCCAGGACCGGCTCTTCGCCTGGGCCGCCCAGACGCTGGTGGCCCAGGACAACGCCGCGCTGCTGGGCGACGACGCGCTGCGGGTCGCCCTCTGCGGCACCTCCTCGCCGCTGCCCAGCAACCGCCGCGCCAAGGCGTGCGTGGCGGTGATGGCCGGCGGGAAGATGTACATCGTGGACTCCGGTCCTGAATCCACCGAGCGGCTGATGCAGTGGGGCGTGCCGCTGGACCGGGTCGCCGGCGTCTTCCTGACGCACTTCCACTCCGACCACATCGGCGACCTGCCCGAGCTGAACCTGCAGACGTGGGTCGCGGGACGGCCCGGGCCGCTGGCGGTCTACGGTGGCCCCGGCGTGGAGCAGGTGGTCGCGGGCTTCAACACGGCCCTCGCCCAGGACCAGGCCTACCGCACCGCTCACCACACCGCCCGCATGCTGCCGCCCCAGACGGCGCCGATGCAGGCGCGACCGGTCGCCATGACCGGGCCCCAGCCTCACCGTGCGGTCGTCTACGACGACGGCGCCATGCGGATCACGGCGATCGAGACCAACCATGCGCCGGTCTCGCCGGCCTACGCCTACCGGTTCGACTACCGGGGCCGCTCCGTGGTGATCACCGGCGACACGACGGCCGACCCGCGCCTCGTGGAGGCCGCGCGGGGCGCCGACATCCTGTTCTCGGAGGCGCTGAACCGCGACATGGTCCGGGCGCTCGAAGGCGTGGCGCGCAGGAACGGCCGCGACCGCGTGGCCCACATCATGGCCGACATCCAGAGCTACCACATCTCGCCCGAGGAGGCGGCGGACACGGCCAACCGCGCCGGCGTGAAGCTGCTGGTGCTGTACCACCTGATCCCCGCGCCGGATAACTTCGTCCTGCGCGGGATCTTCACCCGCCGCATGAACGAGGCCCGCAAGGGGGACTGGCGCCTGTCGGACGACGGAAGCCTCTACACCCTGCCCGTGGGATCGAAGGCCTACGAGGCCGGGCGGGTGCCCCACCTCGCGCTCTGAGCGGCCGGAGCCGGGGGCTCAGGCGTGATGCGGGCGCAGCGCGTGCGCCACGTGGAAGCTCCCCGAATGGCTCAGCACGATCCAGTCGCCGGCGTGGGCGACCACGGGCCCGTCGGGGGTGCGCACCTGGACGGCGGCGGCTTCGGCGACCGCCTGGGCGTCCTCTCCGAGCCACTGCCAGAGCACGGCCCAGTTCTTCCGATCGTGCGCCGGGGGAACCCGAAGCGCCGCTCCGTGGTCGAACGGTTGATGCAACTGGATGACGCGCATGGCCTCGAGAATCACAACGCTCCTGGGCCCGCAGTTCCGCGGTGCTTCGGTTACCAAGACCTTGACCGAAGGCTGTGGGTCGCAAGGCCGCGGTCTGTGACCCACAGGTTGAACGGGAATCCCCTGACGGCTGAAAAAGCTTTGCAGTTCCGGCACAAACGACCTTTAGTCGCAACTTGGGCTTGCGGTGTCGGACGGGGACACCGCTTCAGGGAGGGTTGAAGGTATGGCGGAGGTGTCTACCAAGGCGCCGGATCCGATGGACATCGCGCTCGGGGCCGCGGTGCGTATTCGTCGGCGGACGATCGGGATGTCGCAGGAGGCTCTGGCAGAGCAATGCGGCGTCAGCTTCCAGCAGATCCAGAAATACGAGAACGGCGCGAACCGCATCTCGTTCTCGCGCCTGGTGCAGATCTCGCGCGCGCTCCGCTGCCGCGTGACCGACCTGATGGACGTCTTCGACGGCGCCGACAAGGAAACCGCCGAGGATCTCGACCTGCTTACCCGCATGCGCACGCCTGGCGCGCTGGAGCTGCTCTCGGCCTACGAGAAGCTGGCCCCGGAAATCCGGGCGTCGCTGGTCAACCTGGTGCGGGCGCTCACGGTGCAGCAGGCGGCGCTCGCAGCCGCCGCCGCAGGCAAGCAGGCCCAGCCGGCCTGACGCCGAGCGCCTCGGCGCAACGGCCACACTTGAAGCCGAGGGGACGGCGGGCGGACGCGCCCGCCGCGCCTTTGCGCGTCAGCTCGCCGCCAGGACCTTGTCGATGAGCGCGCGCGGCTCGGCCGCCGACCAGTCCGCGTCGCCGGCCACCCGCGCGGCCTCGGCGCCGTCCTTGCCGTAGATGATCGTGGTCGGGAAGCCGGGCACGTTCGCCTTGAACGGAAGCTTCGCCGGGCCGTCATGGTAGAAGGCCAGCGGGGCGTTCTGCGCGATGAAGAGCTTCGCCTTCGCGGCCGCCTCGGGCGTGTCGATCGACACCACCACCACCTCGACCGGCTTGCCCTCGTAGGCCTTGGCCAGCTTCGCCAGCGTGGGCATCTCGACCTTGCAGGGCCCGCACCAGGTGGCCCAGATGTTCAGCACCACCACCTTGCCCTTGAAGTCGGCGATCTTCACCGGCTTCCCGGCCGCGTCGTTGAAGGCGTAGTCGGGCGCTGGGGTCGGTGATTCCGGCGTCGACACCTTGCTCGCGAACGACGCCTCGCCGGGCTTTCCGACCGTGGCGGACGCGCCGGCTGACGGCGCGCTCGGCGCCGTCTTGGTGGAAGCCTGAGCGATGATGTAGACAACCGCCGCAACGCCCGCGAGGGCGACGATCCATAGGGCCCAGGTCAGGAGCCCACCCTTGGGCTTCGAACCGGCTGGACTCTCGCTCATATGACCTCGTCTTCAAAAGGCCCGCCCGAGCGCCCCGCCCCCGAAGGGCAGGCCATGTGGGGCGGACGGTTCTCCGATAAGCCGGCCGAGCTGATGCAGGCGATCAACGTCTCCATCGGCTTCGACAAGCGTCTGGCGGCCCAGGACCTGGCCGGGTCCCGCGCGCACGCCGCGATGTTGCGCAAGGCGGGCGTGATTACAAGCGAGGACGAGGCCGCGATCCAGGGCGGCCTCGACGCCATCGCCGCCGAGATCGAGGCCGGGGACTTCCCCTTCCGGGAGGAGTTCGAGGACATCCACATGAACGTGGAGGCGCGGCTTCGGGAGCTGATCGGACCGGCGGCCGGGCGGCTGCACACCGCGCGGTCCCGCAACGACCAGGTGGCGCTCGACTTCCGCATGTGGGTTCGCGACGCCTGCGACCGCACCATCGGCCAGCTCCGGGCGCTGCAGACGGCCCTGCTCTCCAAGGCCGAGGCGCACGCCGACACCCTGATGCCCGGCTTCACCCACCTGCAGCCGGCCCAGCCCGTGACCTTCGGCCACCACCTCATGGCCTATGTGGAGATGTTCGGCCGCGACGCGGGCCGCTTCGCCGATGCGCGGGCGCGGATGAACGAGTGCCCGCTGGGCGCCGCGGCGCTCGCCGGTTCGCCCTTCCCCATCGACCGGGAGATGACGGCCCGCGCGCTGGGCTTCGACCGTCCCACGGCCAACTCGCTCGACAGCGTCTCGGACCGCGACTTCGCCCTCGAGGCGCTGGCTGCTGCGTCGCTCTGCGGCGTCCACCTGTCCCGCCTGGCCGAGGAGATCGTGGTCTGGACGACCCCGCAGTTCGGCTTCATCCGGCTGTCGGACGCCTTCACCACCGGCTCGTCGATCATGCCGCAGAAGAAGAACCCCGACGCCGCCGAGCTGGTGCGCGCCAAGGTGGGGCGGCTGCTCGGCTCGTTCACCCAGCTCACCGTGGTGATGAAGGGTCTCCCGCTCGCGTATTCGAAGGACATGCAGGAGGACAAGGTCCCCACCTTCGAGGCCTTCGACGCCCTGGAGCTGAGCCTGCGGGCGATGGCCGGCATGGTGGCCGACCTGGAGCCCGTGGCGCCGCGCATGGCGCAGGCCGCCGGCGCGGGGTTCTCCACCGCCACCGACCTGGCCGACTGGCTGGTGCGCACCCTCGACATGCCGTTCCGCGACGCCCACCACGTCACCGGCGCGGCCGTGAAGCGCGCCGAACAGCTGGGGTGCGACCTCGCGGACCTGCCGCTGGCCGAGCTGCAGGCGCTCTCCCAGGGCATCGGCCCCGACGTCTACGGCGTGCTCACGCCCCAGGCATCCGCGGCCAGCCGGAAGAGTTATGGTGGGACTGCGCCGGACCAGGTCCGGGCGCAGATCAAGCGTTGGAAGGAAGCCTTGGCATGACCCGCGTATTGGCGCTGACGATCCTCCTGGCGGCCGGCCTCGCCGGCTGCGGCAAGGTAGGCCAGCTGGAGCGGCCGGGGCCCCTCTTCGGCTCGGAGCGAAACACCACGGCCGACGCCGACAACCGGCAGCGGCAGCAGGACCCCAGCCGGCCGGTCGACACCGTCGACCCGCGCGACCGCGACACCGACCCGGCGCCGCCGCGGACGCTTCCGATCCCGGGCACCAACCCGAGCCCCGGCGACGTCGCGCCGCCCACCGCCCTGCCCGATCCCTACGCCAACCCCCGCAGATGAACCACTTCGAGCTCGCCACGAGCGGCCCCGCGGCGGGCGAGCTCGCCTGTGAAGACGTTCCCCTCTCGCGCATCGCCGAAGAGGTGGGCACGCCGGTCTATGTCTACTCGTCCGCCACGCTGGAACGGCACTTCACCGTGCTGCGCGACGCCCTGGTCGACGCCGGGCTGAAGGACCCGCTGATCGCCTTCGCCGTGAAGGCCAACTCCAACGTGGCGGTCCTGCGGACGCTCGCCCGGCTGGGCGCCGGCGCCGACGTCGTGTCCGAGGGGGAGATCCGCCGCGCCCTGGCGGCCGGCGTTCCGCCGGAGCGCATCGTCTTCTCGGGCGTCGGCAAGACCGAGCCGGAGATCGCCTTCGCCATCGAGACCGGCGTGGCCGAGATCAACCTGGAGTCCGAGCCCGAGCTCCACCTGGTGAACCAAGTGGCCCAGCGCCTCGGCCGCCGGGTGCCGGTGGCCATCCGGGTCAATCCCGACGTCTCCGCCGGCGGTCACGCGAAGATCTCGACCGGCAAGGCGGAGAACAAGTTCGGCGTCAGCTTCTCCGAGGCCGAGCGGCTCTACGCCAACGCGTCCAACATGGCCGGCGTCCGGCCCGTCGGGGTCGCGTGCCACATCGGCAGCCAGATCACCGACCTCGCGCCGATGGAAGCCGCGTTCGCCAAGATGCGGGGCCTCGTCGAGCGCATCCGCGCCGAGGGCCTTCACCTCGAGCGCCTCGACCTGGGCGGCGGCCTCGGGGTCCCGTACTTCAACCAGCCCGAACCGCCCTCCCCGGCCGCCTATGCGCAGATGATCGCCCGCGCCACCCAGGGGCTGGACGTCCAGTTCGCCTTCGAACCCGGGCGCATGATCGCCGCCAACGCCGGGGTGCTGCTGGCGCGCGTGACCCATGTGCACGAGCGCCCAGAGGGCCGCCGCTTCCTGGTGCTGGACGCGGCCATGAACGACCTGCTGCGGCCGGCCATGTACGACGCCTTCCATGACATCCGGCCCGTGAAGCCGCGCCCGGGCGACACCCTCGCGTACGACGTCGTCGGGCCGGTCTGCGAGACCGGCGACACCTTCACCCGCGACCGCATGCTGGCGCCGCTCGAAGCGGGCGACCTGGTGGCCTTCATGACCGCCGGGGCCTACGGCGCGGCCATGGCCAGCGAGTACAACTCCCGCCTGCTGGCGCCCGAGGTGCTGGTCCGAGGAGACCGCTACGCCGTGGTGCGGCCCCGCCCGACCTACGAGGACATGCTGGACCGCGAGCGTATGGCCCCCTGGCTCTGAGGCCGCAGGCCTGGCCGGTCAGAGGTCCAGGTGCATGAACTGGTTGAACGCGCTGGGCGCATAGCCGCCGAAGGCGTCCCCGCTCACGAAGCCGCGTCGCCGATAGAGCGCCAGCGCCGGCTCGAACGACGGCCCGCTGCCGGTCTCCAGGCTCAGCCGCCGATATCCCCGCGCCCGGGCCTCGGCGATGATCCGCTCCAGGATCGCCGCGCCGGCGCCCTGCCGCAGGTGATCGGGGTGCGTGCGCATCGACTTCACCTCTCCCGTCCCGTCGCCCAGGGCCCTCAGCGCCCCGATCGCCGCGATCGCCTCGCCACGCCACGCGCTCCACACCGTGACGTCCGGGCTGGCCAGGCCGGAGTCGTCGAGGGCGAAGCAGTGGCCCGGCGGGGAGTTGGCGCTCATCCCCGCCAGATGCAGGGCGACGAGGTCGCGGGTCGGCTGGCCCGACAGGTCGTCCAGGCGGACGTTCAGGACTTCAGCGACGGGCGAGGGCGACGACATAGGAACAGGGCCTTTCCGACCGGTTGGCGATGACGACGGGGCCCGGCGGGCCGAAGCCCAGGCAATCGCCCGGACCGAGGGTGTGGCGCTCGCCGCCCTCGTCGATGGAGAGCTCGCCCGCCGTCACCCAGACGGCCTGGCGGATCATGGCGTAGGACGACGCGGGGAACTCCACGCGCCGGCCCGCGGGCAGTTCGACGGCGACGAGCTCGAGCGGGTGGTCGGGACGGCTGAAGACCTGCCGGCGGACGTAGCCCGTTTCAGGGTCCCGCCACGATGGCTGCTCCGCGGCGCGGCTGAGCCGGCCGCCGCCCTCGGCGCGGAGCAGAAGCCCGGCCAGGGTCAGGTCGAACGCCGCGGCGATCCGGACGAGGACGACCGCGGTCGGGCTCACCTCTTCGCGCTCGATCTTGCTGATGGCGGCCTTGGAGACCCCCGAGCGGTCGGCGAGGTCCGCCAGGGACCACCCCCGCGCGTCCCGCTCCATCCGGACCCGACGGGCGAGCCGGCCCTGCGCATCGTCCACCAAAGTATCCATGTGTCTACGATACAGGACGACGCAGGCGCCTGCAAACCGCGTTTCCGGCGACGTGCAGATCCTCGCCTGCTGGGAGAGTCCGGTGGCCTTTCCCAGCACGCCTGCGACGTTGGCCGTTCAAACGGGGAGATCGACGTGTCCACCAAGCTGCTTGCCGCCACCGCCGCCATCGCCCTCCTGGCCGGCGCCACCTCCGCGAATGCGGTCACGGTGAACTGGACCGATTGGACGGCCCAAACGTCGTCGACGCACGTCGACGGCGTGATCACGGTCGGCAGCGACGTCATCGACGTCGACTACGATGGGGCCATCTGGTTCACCCAGACGGCCGGCGGGACCGACTTCTGGGTGGACAACGGGTACACGCAAGGGGTCGTGAACCGGCCCAGCGGCTCCGACGTCATCGCCCTGAACGCCCGTGGGCAGAAGACGATCACCTTCAGCCAGGCCGTGGTGAACCCCTACCTCGCCTTCACGAGCTGGAACGGCAACAACGTTACTTTCAGCTCGCCGTTCACCGTCGTCAGCCAGGGGTGCGGCTTCTGGGGCTGCGGCACGTTCAGCGTCAACGGCACGAACACCGGCTTCTTCGGCTCGGGAGAGGTGCACGGGGTGCTGCAGTTCCAGGGCACGTTCACCTCGCTCAGCTTCACCGACACCAGTGAGAACTGGCACGGCTTCACCGTGGGCGTCGGCGGCGTGGCGGGCGGCGTGCCCGAGCCCGGGACCTGGGCGCTCATGATCCTGGGCTTCGGCGGGGCCGGCGCCGCGCTGCGCAGCCGCCGGCGGGTGGCGGCGACCGCCTAGTCCATCGCGCCGACGTAGGGCAGGCCGCGCATCTGGCCGGCCACGTCCATGCCGTAGCCGACCAGGAAACGGCCCGGCGCCTCCCAGGCGACGTAGTCGGGCTCGATCGCGCGCGGGGTCGGCCAGGGCTTGCGGGCGAACACCGCCGTCAGCACCTCGCTGGCGCCGGAATCGCGCACGAGCCGGGCCGCCTCGGACAACGACAGCCCCGTGTCGAACACGTCGTCCACCACGAGGGCCTTGCGGCCGGCGATCGGGCGCTGCAGGTCGGCGCGCACTTCGCACCGGCCCGACGACTGGCGTTCGTCCTTGTAGGACGCCAGCCACATCGCATCGAACCGGACCAGCCGCCCCGCGCGGGCCAGCGCCCGGGTGAGGTCGGAGGCGAACCAGAGTCCGCCGGTCAGCAGGCAGACCACCACCGTCTCGTCGTCGATCCGCGGCGCGATCTCCTGCGCCAGCGCCTCGACGCGGGCCAGGACCTCGGTCTCGGAGATCAGGATGGTGGGCTCAGTCATGATGCTCCGCGTCGGGCTTGGGGGCCGGCGGCTGCAGGGCGTCCGGGCTGCCGGGCGGCAGCGGCTGGGCCTCGACCGGCGTCGCCGCGGCCGGCGGGGCGTGCTCGACCGGAGCCGACTGCGTCGCCCCGGCAGGAACCGTCCGGCCGGCGCCCGGATCGAAGGCGATCTCCAGCTCGTGGGCTCCGGCCGGCGGGTCCGGCAGGTTGACGGCGAAGTAGCGCTTCGCCCCGGGCGGCACCTTGGCGTTGAGGGGCTCGGCCACCAGGCTCGCCAGCGGCTCCCCCGCCTTGTCGAGCAGGCTGATCCGGATCGGCGGCGCCAGGGTCGGCGACTCCGCGGTCGAGCGGATGGCGCCCGTCACCGCCAGCACCGGACGACCGGCGACGAACGTCTCCTTCGCCACCACGCCTTCGATGCCCAGTCCCAGCGTGTTCACGGGCAGTCCGATCGCCGCGAAGATCGGCGCCGTGCCGGGGATCATGCCGGCGACCTGCCCGCGCAGCAGCACCAGCGCGCCGCCGGCCACGATCAGGGCGGTCAGCACGCCCGCGGCGATCAGGGCGGCGGTGGGACGCTTCCTGGGCGCCGGCGGCGGCCTGCGGGCCCGCGTCTTGGCGGGGGCCGCCACGACCTCGATGTCGTCATCGGTCGCGGCGGGTTCGGAGGACGACGCCGGCTGGGACTCGGACCCGCGCGCCGGCTCCGCCGCCGGGGCGGGCGCCGCCGCCGGCTCCGTCTCCTCGGTCTCGGGGAAGGCCCGCCAGCGCGCGGCGCAGCTGGTGCACTTCACGACCCGGCCTTCCCGCGGGATCTTGAGATCGTCCACGAAATAGCTGGTGGCGCACTCTGGACAGGTCAGTATCATTGGGCCGAATCGGACGCTCCAGCACCCTCCCGACCGAGGTCGCCGATTTCGGCCCACATGTCCAGAAACGCCAGCGCCGCCGCCGATGACCCGACGGCCGACGAAATCCTCCGTTTCGCCGGCGTTTCGATGCGCTATGGCCGCGGCCCGGAGGTGCTGAACGACGTCTCGCTGTCGCTGCCGCGGGGATCGTTCCACTTCGTCACCGGGCCGTCCGGGGCCGGCAAGAGCTCGCTGCTGAAGCTGATCTACCTGGCGGCCCGCCCGTCCTCGGGCTCGGTGCGGCTGTTCGGCGAGGACGTGACGGCGATGCCGGCGCGCGAGATGCCGCGGATCCGCCGGCGGATCGGCGTGGTGTTCCAGGACCTCCTGCTGCTCGACCACCTCTCGGCCTTCGACAACACGGCCCTGCCCCTCCGCATCGCCGGGCACAAGGCGGCGGAGTACCGGAACGACGTGGCCGAGCTCCTGACCTGGGTGGGGCTGGGACAGCGGATGGAGGCGCTGCCACCGACCCTGGCCGGGGGCGAGAAGCAGCGGCTGGCCATCGCCCGCGCAGTGGTCAACCGGCCTGAGATCCTGCTGGCCGACGAGCCGACGGGGAACGTCGACCACGAGATGGCCCTGCGCATCTACAGGCTCTTCGTCGAGCTGAACCGGCTGGGCACGACGGTCATCATCGCGACTCACGACCAGGACCTCGTGGCCCGCTCCGGCCGTCCGGTCCTGCACCTGGAGCGAGGGCGGCTGCGCCCAATGCCGCCGATGGGGCCGGCCGAATGAGCGCCGCGTTCGACCCGCAGCGCTGGAAGCCTGCGTCCTTCCTGCCCGAAGCCGAGGCGCGCGACCCGGCGCTGATCTTCGTCGTGGCGGTCCTCTGCTTCCTGGCCTGCCTGACCGGCCTGATGGTGATCGCGGGAGACCGGGCCGCGCACGGCTGGCAGAACCAGCTGACCGGAGAGGCGACCGTCATCGTCCGCGCCCGCGGCGGCGAAACGCCCGACGCGGCGGCGGCCCGCGCCGCCGAGGCGCTCGCCGCGGTTCCCGGCGTGACCGAGGCCCGCGCGCTGGAGAAGGAGAAGGCCTACGAGCTGATCCGGCCCTGGCTGGGCGACGTGGCCGACCTCGAGGACCTGCCGGTGCCGCGCCTCGTGGCCGTGGGCCTCGACGACCGCAAGCCCGCGACGGCCGCCGTGCTTGACAAGGCGCTGAAGGCCCAGGGCATCGACGCCGTGGTCGACGACCACTCGGTCTGGATCGAGGACATCCGGTGCGCGGCGGGCGTCGTCCGCTGGACGGCGGCCTCGATCCTCGCGCTCATCGCGGGCGCCGCCGGCGCGGTGGTGGCGTTCGCCACGCGCGCCGGCATCGCCGCCCGGCGCGACGTGGTCGAGGTGCTCCATCTCGCCGGCGCCGAGGACGCCCAGATCGCCAACCTCTTCGAACTGCGGTTCGCGCGGGTGGCCGCCGTCGCCGGCGCCATCGGGGCCGTCGCGGCCGGCGCACTCGGCGCCATGCTGCGCCTGATCGGCGGCGGCGAGGGGATCACGCCGGCGCTGCCGATCGCCTGGGCCGACCTGCTGGCGGTCCTGCCCTGCCCCGTCCTGGCCGCCCTGGTGGCCGCCGTCGCCGCGCGCATCACGGCGCGGCGGCTGATACAACGGCTCTGATGAAGTCGGTCGCCGTCTTCCTGGTCGTGGCGCTGATCTGGTTCTCGGGGCTCCTGGCGTTCGCCGCCCGCGTCCAGCAGTCGACGCCGCCCCGCGCGCCGACGCCGGCGCAAGGGGTCGTGGCCCTGACCGGCGCGAACTCGAACGACCGGCTGTCGGCCGCCATGGGGCTGCTCGAGGACGGCTACGGCCGGCGGATGCTGGTGTCCGGCGTCGACCGCAAGGCGACGCGCGAGGACATCCGCAACGTCAGCCGCGCGGTCCGGCGCCTCTACGACTGCTGCGTCGACCTCGGGTTCACCGCCGCCGACACCGTGGGCAACGCGCGCGAGACCCTCGCCTGGGCGAAGGCCATGCGCTACCGCGAGCTCATCGTCGTCACGGCGGACTTCCACATGCCCCGCGCCATGCTGGAGCTGAACGCGGTGCTGCGCCCCGCCGGCATCGAGACCCAGGCCTACGCCGTGCCGACCCGGTCGCTGAAATCCCGCGACTGGTGGCGCCATCCCGGCGCCGCGCGCTTGATGGTCGTGGAGTACTGCAAGTATCTGGCGATCCTGGCGCGCGAGGCGGTCCTGGGGCTCGGTCCCCGCGATCCGCCCGCCGCGGCCGAAAAGGGGGCCCCAGCTTGAAGGCCAAGCCGTGATCGTCGTCCGCTCGCTGCTCTACGTGGCGCTGTTCTACCTCTGGACCGCGGTGATCGCGATCCTGGCCACCCCGGTGCTGCTGGGTCCATGGCGCTGGACGCTCGCGCTGTTCCACTTCTGGGGCCGCGGCGTGACCGGCCTGCTCCGCATCTGCGGGATCAGGGTCGAGGTTCGCGGCCGGCAGTACATTCCGACGGGGCCCGCGCTCGTGGCGCCCAAGCACCACTGCATGCTCGACGTGTTCGCCCAGTTCACCTGGCTGCCCGCCTCGGCCTTCGTCATGAAGCAGGAGCTGGCGTGGATCCCCTGGTTCGGCTGGTACGCCAAGAAGGCGGGCGCGATCATCATCGACCGGGACGGCGGCTCGAAGACCATGCGCCAGGTGATCCGCGAGGGGGTCGAGCGCTTCAAGCGCGGACAGCAGGTCGTGACCTTCCCGGAAGGCACCCGCAAGGCGCCCGGCGCCGAGCCCGACTACAAGCCCGGCATCGCCGCCCTCTACCGCGAGCTGAACGTGCCGGTCTATCCGGTGGCCACCAACGCCGGCGTGCACTGGCCGGCGCACGGCTTCATCCGCCGGCCCGGCACCATCGTGTTCGAGTATCTCGAGCCGATCCCCCCCGGCCTCAAGCGGGCCGAATTCATGCGGATCCTGGAAGAGCGGATCGAGACCAGGTCGAACGAGTTGCTCGCGCTCTAGGGACCTGCGCGCCGCGCAGGCCCAGGCGATGACGCGGAGGCTAGGCCGCCAGCTCCCGCGCCTCGACCATGCCCAGCAGCCGCTCCATGGCCGCGTCGCGCACGTTCATTTCCCGAAGGTGCTCCACCAGGTCACGCAGATAGTCCACGTTGCGTCCGGACAGGCCCGTCGCCCCCGCGATCAGCTCGGCCTGCCGTTCCAGGCTGAGCGCGCCGGCCCACTGCGCGTGGCGGACGTCGGACAGGAAACACAGGCTCTCCACCCGCCGCCCGTCGTCCAGGCGGACGTGCCGCCGCGCCTCGACGTACGTCTCGGTCGGCTGTTCGCGCTCCATCAGATAGTCGTAGACGCCCGGCCAGTCGTCCTCGGCGACGCGATAGGCCGCGCCCCGGCAGGCGCCGCCGGGCGCCAGGCCCAGCACCAGCCCCGGCCGCGCGTAGGTTCCGCGGTGATGCACCGAATAGATGCAGAAAGCGCGCCGGCGCCCATGTAGCGTGGCGGTCCGGCGCTCTACATAGGGAAACCCCGGCCGCCACATCAGCGAACCGTAGCCGAAGACCCACCGTTCCGACGTCATCCCGCCCCGCAAGCCACGAAGACCATACCCCTGTGCCCGATCCGACCGCGCCCCGCAAACTCAGCCGCTGGCCCCTCTACATCGCCTTCGGGCTGGCCTTCCTCCTGGTGGTCGCATGGAGCGGCTTCTGGCTGTGGGCCCGCGGACAGGCCGAATCCCGCCTCGAGGCCGGCGTGTCCCAGCTGAAGGCGGCGGGCTACGAGGTGGGCTGGAAATCGCAGGCGATCGGCGGCTACCCGTTCCGCCTCAACGTCACCCTCACCGACCCCCGCATCCGCGACCGGTCCGGCTGGGCGCTGGAGGCGCCGCGCCTCGAGGCGCAGGCGTTCCTGCATGCGCCGACCCACTGGCTCGTGGCGACGCCCGACGGCCTGACGTTCGTTCGCCCCCAGGGCGGTCCGGTGCGCGTGCAGGGCAAGCTGATCCGCGCCAGCCTCAGCCACCTGCAGAACACGCCGCCCAACCTCTCCTTCGAAGGCGTGGATCTGGTCTTCCAGCCGGCGGCCGGCGCCAATCCCTTCGCCCTGGAGCGGGCTCAGCGCGTCGAGTTCCACCTGCGCCAGGCGCCGAGCGCGCTCGACGAAGGCGGCGTGTGGCTGACGGTGAAGGACGGCAAGGCGCGGCTGTCCGGCCTCCTGGGCCGGATCGCGGGCGAGAAACCCATCTCCATCGAGTGGGACGGCCGCCTGACGAAGATGAGCGCCTTCCGCGGCGCCGATTGGCCGACCGCCGTCCGCAACTGGGACCGCGCCGGCGGCCGGATGAGCGTCAAGCGCGCCGGCCTGACCGCCGGCGACGCCCTCATCGGCGCCAACGCCGGTTCGCTGGGCGTCGACTCGGACGGGCGGCTGACGGGCAGCCTCGACGTCTCGCTTCGGCAGGCGCCCCGCGCCATCGGCGCGCTGGGCGACACCGGCACGATCCCGCGCGAGACCGCGGTGGCGGCCGCGGCGGTGGCCGGCGCGCGTGAGACCGGGGACCTCGCCCGAATGACCCTCTATTTCCAGGCCGGGCAGACCACCCTGGGCCCGGTGGCGATCGCCAGGGCGCCCAAGGTCTACGAGACGCGCTAAGCTGAGCCATGGCCTCGCTCTACGACCGCTTCGTCCTGCCCCGCCTTCTGAAGTGCGCCTGCTCGGCGCCGCCGATCGCGAAGCAGCGGCAGAAGGTGGTTCCCAAGGCGGAGGGCCGGGTTCTGGAGCTCGGCATCGGCATGGGCCTCAACCTCGCCTTCTACGATGGGGCGAAGGTGTCGAGCGTCACCGGGGTCGACCCGGCGCCGGAACTGCGCCGCATCGCCGAGGCCGCGCCGCGGGATCCCCGCATCGCCGTGGCGGTCGAGGACGGAACGGCCGAGGCCCTCCCCTTCGAGGACCGGTCGTTCGACTGTGTGGTGTGCACCTTCACCCTGTGCTCGGTCTGCACGCCGTCAGCGGCGCTGGCCGAGGCGCGGCGTGTGCTGAAGCCCGGCGGGCGTTTCCTCTACGCCGAGCACGGGCTTTCGCCCGACGCCGACGTGGCGAAATGGCAGCGGCGGATCGAGCCCGTCTGGAAACGCATCGCGGGCGGCTGCCACCTGACCCGGCCGGTCACCAGCGCCATCCAGGCGGCGGGCTTCCGCGTCGAGCGGTCCGACAGCATGTACCTACCGCGGGCGCCCCGGTTCGCCGGCTGGAGCGAGTGGGGCGAAGCGGTCCCCTGACGCGTCCCTCAGGCCTCGCCGTGGAACGGCAGGGCGAACGCGCGGAAGCGGCTGGGCAGGCGCAGGGCCGCGCGCGTGGCGTCCCGGACCGTGGTGTAGTGCTGCGCGAGTTCCGACGCATCGGTCCACGCCACGGGGGCGGCGCGGAGAAGGTACTCAAGCCCGTCCGGCTTGGTGCGGGCCACGAGAACTGAAGACGCCATCGGCTTGTCTCCAAAGCCGGCGTGCCGTTTTGGCCCGCCTAACGCGTTACGCAACAATTCGCGTGCCAGACGCATCGCGTTCGCCTCTCAGGGAGAATCGCGCCCAAGCTCCAGCGTTCGGGAGCGGGGCGGCGAACGATGGCCGAGGTCGAGTACACGGTGGATCTGGTGGACGGGGTCTGGACCGTCGGCCTGGGCAAGAAGCGCTTCGGCCCCTACTCCAGCCTCGAGACCGCCACTGCCGCCGCCATGGGGGCCGCCGGCAAGGCCGAGGCCGCGGGCCACGTCGCCCGCGTGGTGATCAACGGCCCGGATGACGAGTCGCCGACCAGGGACGCGCAGTCGGACGCGGCGGCCTGAGAAACCACGTGGTGGAGCGTCGCTGGTAGCTGGGGCCCGCTTCCAGCTTGATCAGACGTTCCCGACCGTGGCGATCGCCTGCTGATTCGCGGTCGCCAAGGCTCACCCGGCCTAATCTGGCGCTGTTCCTCCGCCGAGAATCGCGCGTACAAGAGGGCGTTTCACGAGAAACGCTCGTCCAGGTCCTGTGTGACCTGTGGACGGCACCCCCAACATATTGACTCAAACCGAGACCGATTCCACCGTTCGGCTCGTGACGCTTCGGCGGGCACGAAAAAGGCCGCGGGGAGCTCTGACCTTCCCCACGGCCCGTGCGCTTCGGAGCTTCTCGCCGCAAGCCTGGCCGGGCTGCGGGAAACGCGCTTTCGAGTGAAGCCTCGGGACGATGAGTCGTCGGGGCGGTGCGTGTCAAGCCCGGCAGAACACACATCCGAAGAAGGATGACTGCCATCATGGCTACGTTCCAGATTACTCATCACCGGCCCGACGGCTTCGATGTCGACCGCCGCCTCGAAGGCCTCTACGGCCCTGAGTGCGGCTACCTGGATATCGACGCGATCCTTCGGCTAATGGATCAAGGGCACCGTTTCTGGACGGTCGCTCAGGGTCGGTCGGTCTGGCTGATGTCTGCTGTTAGCCAACGCCTTCGACGCTTCGTGAAGACCGAGGCGGACGGCTTCGTGCCAAACAACCTCCTGGCCTTGCCGGTCTTCTAGCTACAGCAAGGCTGCCTACCCAAGCGCCCGCCGGGGGCCCCTCCTCGGCGGGCGCCTTCGTGAGGGCGCTCCGAATTCTGCTGGTGGCTCCGTGCGACAGGCATGGCGACTCGCGAGACACTGCTGTGGCCATGCAGAAGGCAGAAGCTGAGAAGGCGATCCGCCACCTGTGCCATGAATGGCGCAAAGTCGAAGGGCTAAGCCAGGTGGACCCTGGGCAGCTCAGCGTCTTTGCCTTCATGAGTTGGTTGCGCGAGCACCACCCGAGCGTCCTCAACTTTCGCTCGATCATGGGCGTGCACGAGACGGTGGATCTGTGGTTCGATCAGGAGTTCGGCCAGACATGGAGGCGCTGAGCCGAGCGGGGGGCTCCGGGAGCCGCCGCCCGCTCGCCGCCTAGCTGCTGAGCTGCCGCCCTATGCCCTCAGATGCTCGAGGACCTCGCGGAACTGCGGCATGCTCAGGGTCAGGTGCCGCTTGCCGTAGTCGGCGCCGTCGAAGCCGCCGAGACGCTCGAGGCCGTCCAGAACGAGGTGCTGCAGGCGATTGAACCGCCGGCTCAAGCGGGCGACGTGGAAGCCGTCGCTGGGGTCCTGCGTCGCCTCGTCTACGATCTCACGTGCCACCCGGCCCAGCTGGAGCGCCTGGAAATAGACGCCCTCCAGCGTGCACGCCTCCAGCCATTCGGCCTGCTGGCCTAGCTGATCGGCGCAGTCGAGGAGCTCCTGGCTAAGCATCTCGTCCTTCATGCGCTGCTGATCTGGCCGGCCGAAGGTGTTCTGGATCTTGGCGTCCTCGTCCTCGAGGTGCGCGAACCGGCGCGCGATCGCCGCGACGGGGCAGGCGTCCAGGGCAACCTGGCGGCCGTGGCGCTCGTGAAGATCAGGAGTGTGGGCGTTCATGGCGATAGTCCTTGCTGGTCGGCTTTCGAAGGCCGCGCCGGCGATCGGCGCCGGCAGCCGGGGGTTCGAAACCTGCCAGCAAGACAGGCCGACGGCTTTTAGGCTTTCGCCCTGGACATGGCGCGCCGCCCCCGGCCACATAGGGCCAAGGTGCTTCGCGCCGCCAAGCGCGAGCCTGTTGCGAGCCGTCACGCTCGCTTTTTTGGTCGGGGGCCCGCGCCAACGGGTCCGACCTATTGCTGGTCCGGGTTTCGAAGCCCGCGCGGAATCTGCGCTCATTCGGCCGCCGCTTCAAGCTGCGGACGGCGAACGCCGTTCGCGCCACGAGGAATTCGGACAATTTGTCCGAGATTCGGTGGCTCGCTCGCGCGGTGTTGACGCCGGGCCGCCGCAGGCGGTCGACTGTTCAGAAGGTCCGTCGCAAGGGACGTGAGGCCTAGGTGGGCGGCTCTCTAGGCTGAGCCGCCCTGCGCCCTAGTCGCAGGCCCCCTAGTCGGCTCCGGCCGTGACGCCGAACAAAGGTCGCAGACCGGCGGCTTAAGCGATACCCCCGTAAGTTTACGTAGGTGTGTGGCGCAGGCCTGGCGCGGGCGGCCCTGTGAACTGCGCCGCCGGAGGCGGTTCGACTGTCATGCCAGGCCGAAACGTCGTCCTGGCCTTCAGGTCGCTTCGCGATCGCATGCGGCCGGCCGATACGTCGACCACCAGCTGCGCACCAGGTCGGCCGCGCGGGGGCCGCGATCATCTCCCGCGGTCGTGTCCGCCTGGATCCGGCGGAGGCATTCGTCCGCCGGCGTCGGCAGCACGAACACCCTTGCGCCCATCGTTCGGGCCCACCACTCACGATGTTCGGCGATGGGCTCCAAGGCGATCAGCCAGGCCCAGCGCCAGCGGAGGGACGTGTCAGGCCGCGCGAGGTCCGCCAGTAGCCGGTTGCGCTCCTCGAGGACCGCGAACACCTGCTTGTCGGTGAGAGTGGCGCCAACGCGCTCGGGAGCCGCGCGCCCGCGCCCGAACATCTGCCTCGCCAGCTCGTCGAAGCACAGCACGAGGTCGCGGGGTTGCGCATGGGCCCGCACGTAGGCGGACTTGCCCGCGCCTGGCGGGCCGCAGATCAGGTTGAGAGGTATGTAGCTCCGCCCGATCCCGGACGGACGGCTGAGGTCGCCGGCGGCCATGGGCGGATTACTCCTTCAGGAGAGGCGAACGGCGTTCGCGTGGGCAGGCGAACGCCGTTCGCGTGTGTGGTGTGGCCGCAGCGCCGCCGCCGTCTCCTCAGCCGGCGACGCTGCGGCCATGACGCTGGGAACGCGTGCAGGGCCGTCGAAAACGGAAGGGCATGCGCTACCACTCCGCCTCACAGGGACCACGCTCCCAACGTCGCGCGTGACCCGCTCGTTCATTGTACCGGGCGGGCCAAGCATCTCGTTCACTTCGCGGCCGCGGCGGCGGCCAACTCCTGGATGTTGATGTCCATCGCCGTGGCGAAGTCTGCGTCGCCGCGATGAGCGTCGACATACTGCGCCAAGCGGTCCCGACTCTCGGGATCGAACTTCAAGCGCAAGCGCCTCAACGTCCCTAGGTGCTGTTCCACGGTAGGGCCGGCCACCTTGCGCACCGCGTCGACGACAGGCGCGATCGGTGCGGCAGCGACAGGTGGGTCCTCGCCCCACAACTCCGCCCAGCTGCGGAGCCGCGGCGGCATGTCGTAGTGATCCCACGTCGAGAGCCAGCAGCTGGTATCCCGGTAAGCGGGTTCGTGAACGATCGCGATGTGACTGATCCTCGCGCTGGTCACCAGGTCCATCGGCTGGCCGCCGTGATCTCGCGTCCGAGTCGCCTTGCGGGTGCCGGCGGCGAACTGGACGGATACGCCCAGGCGATCCTCCGCCAAGTCACGCGCCCAGGCCCACACTTCACAGCGACCCGGCAGCGCAGCCTCGAAGCGCAAACCGTGGTCGTTCTGGTCCAGGCGAAGAGTGCCAGCCTTCGTGTCCGCGAAGGCCTCGCCATCGTGCAGGCACCGGATATCGATTGGGCCCGCCAAGTTGAACGCGTACGCCTCGATCATCTCGACCTGTGCGCCGCCCTCGGCGATGCGCGCGGGGAGCCCGAACGGGGCTGCGAAGCCCCGGATGAAAACCCGGTCGGTCATTCGCCCGCCCCCGCCAGGATTCGGTTGGCCAGATCGATCGCCTGGTGCGCCGGCAGCGGAGAGATGTTCCCGATCCGCTCCAGGCCGTTCCCGACGTCAGGCGTGTAAGGGGGCTTCTCGCTGGCGACCTCCGCGAGGACCTCCCACGCCGCGAGGAACTCGGAGGCGGCCGCCTTCAGCTTCCGAGCCTGCTCAACCTCCAGCGGACGGAGGGCCGCGCGAATGGCCTTGTTGTGCGACGGCTCCAGCTCGGCGCGGCGGATCCGCAGCGTCCGGATGCTATCCTCCAGGTCGGCCAGCCGGGCCTCGTGCGCCTGGTCGGGCTTGTCGGACCGCATAGCCGCCTTCCGGTGGATCAGCGCCAGGCGCTCTGCGCGGACGGCCTCCAGCTCGGCGCGGACGGCCGCCAGCTCCTTGGGCACGGGAAGGCTCACCAGGGCGGAACGAACGGCGGAGGGCGGGCGCAACAGCTCCTGCAGGCGCCGGCGGCGCGTGCGCAGCACCTTCACCTCGGCCAGGGCTTCGCTGTAGGCCGCGACGATCTCGCGCTGCTTCGCTTCTGTCAGCCGAGCGCCCCGGGCAATCGCGGCCGCAGCTTCGCCTACCGCCTGGCGCTTCGCCTCGGCGTCGGCCTCGAGTTGGGGGAGCTGCGCGTTGATGCTGTCCAGCTCCGCTTGCAGAGCGTTCGGTGCGACGGCCCGCTTCACGGCGTCCAGGGGTTTGGCGAGTGATTCGATCATCATGGTTCGGGTCATACGCCGCGCCGCGCCGCCACCCCGTCACGCGTGACGGTCCTCCGGATCAGCAGCAGGATCGCGACGGCGATGGCGTCCGGATCGGCCTCATCCCATGCCGGGAGATGGCCACCCTCGATCAGGCTTTCGACGTCGTCGAACGACAGCTCCACGCGGACCAAAGTCCGCCCATGGCGGATGCGCTCGCGCCGCCGGCGCTGTCTATCAGCGGCCGAGGCAGGCACGAGGGCCTCCCAGGAAAAAGTTAAGCGATTTCAGCGAAAACTTGCGCGCGATGCCCAAGCCGGTCCGGGAGCCGAAGGTCTGTAGAGATTCGACCCCCCTACCCCCCCGAACGAGGCGAGTGACGGCAAGTGACGTCGCCCCGGGTTTGTCGCTGTGACGCGCGCATGTCTGCGCACGCGCGTAGAGGGGCAATGCCGGAAGGGCGTCACGTGGTGTCACTCGGCGTCGCTCACCGAGAGCGCCCGCACCCTCAGGCCCCGGAATCCTCGAGCGGCGTTGGTGCGGCGGTATTCGAACCCGTGGCTGGTCAGCGTCTGGACGAACCGCTTGGTGGGCCCGACGTACTCGCCATGCCGTGTGGCCCAGGACTTCCAGCTCGCGTAGAGCGTACCCGTCGGCTCGAAGGCGTCGCCGTGCCGCTCACAGCAGTCTTCCACCCATTGGCCGAACGCGTCCTCCGCCTCGAGGTACTCGGCCGTGGCCGCTGCCACAGCCGGCGGAGGCGCCAAGCCCTCCTCGCGGAAGGCGTCGTACCCCTCGATCATCCAACGCAGGATCGCCGGCCACTCGCTCCGGAGCTTCTCGGCCAGGTCGGGGTCGCGCTCTTGCGGCGGAATGGTGACGGTGAAGGGCAGCAGTTGGAACCGGCGGCGGATCGCCTCGTCGACGCCCCTCAGCGCGGGCTTGTGATTGCCGGCGACCAGCAGCTTGAACTGCGGCCGGAACTCGAAGAAGTCCTGCCGCATGAACCGGGCCTTGATGGCGTCGCCTCCGGTGAGCTGCTTAACCCTGGACTCCGCCCAGCGCCGCCCTTCCTCGGTCTCGACGGACGTGACCAGGCGCGCGCCGCGCAGATCCGCCAGCTCGGTAGGGTGGCGATCCTCCTTGGAGGCCATGAGGGTTTCCATGGGCGTGGAGGTCGCATAGTCGCCCAGCACGCCCATAAGGGTGTTCACGAAGACCGACTTGCCGTTCGCGCCCGTGCCGTAGGCGAAGAAGATCGCGTGGTGGCTCGTGTCGCCGCTGAGACAGTACCCAGCGATCTTCTGCAGGTGGCGCGCGAGCATCGCGTCGCCACCTGTGACCTCGTCCAGGAAGCTGCGCCACCGTTCGGGCTTTACCCCCGACGCGGCCGGCGCGACCGCGGTGGACTTCGTGAAGTAGTCCTCTGGGACGGCCGGCCGCTCAGTCCACTGGTTAAGGTCGACCACGCCGCCCGGCGTGTTGAGAAGCAGGGGGTCGGCGTCCCATTGGTCGACGGTCGCGGCTAAGCGCGGATCGCACCGCGCCAGCCTCTCGACTGCGCTCACCGTCCGGTAGCTCGCCAGTGCGAGCGCCTCCTTGGGGTTTGAGGATCCGCACGCGGCCTGCCGGCAGGTCTCTCGCACGGCGTAGAGGGTGGCGAGCTTCACGTCGGCCGCCCACTTGTGCCCCACGAGGCGGTACCACCTGCCCCAAGCGGCCACGTAGCGGGCGTCCCCGGCCCGCTCGCCTGCGACCCTTAGCGCGAGGTCCTCGTCAGAATAGGCCGGCGCCTCGACGCCCTCGTCCACCGCGAAGGGCCCGTCGCCGGCGGCCTGGAATGTGGAAATCACGTTCACGCGTGAGCCTCTGCCCCGATCAAGCCAGGTCGAAGGCGAACGGCGCTCGCCTCGCGGGGTCGGTCGCCGGGCGACTGAAGCGAACGCCCTCCCCAGCGGCGGCCTCAGCGATGCCGATGACCCCGCATTCCCGAAGCGCGTTCTCAAGCGCCGCCCGGGCCGGCAGCTCGATATCGCCACCGGCCTCAAAGGCCGCGACGACGTCGATGGTAAGCCGAGCGCGCCGCGCCAGATCGTCTGCGGTGAGGCCCAGCAGTGCGCGAGCGGCCCGACATTGGGCAGGCGTGTGGATCCCCCGCTTGTCCCTCACGCCTGCGCCCTCTCGGCCGCGGCGGCGGGCGCCTCCAATTCGCCGCGGAGCCAGGCCCGCAGCCGAGAGCGCGAAGCGCACCATCTGCCGCCGATCTTGCGGGCGGGCGGCAGCGCGCCAGAACTCAGCATGTGGAAGGTCGCACTACGCTCTCGACCGATCTCGGCAGCGATCGCCTCGCAGCCCCACAAGATGTCGTCGTTGCGTTGTTTCGCATCAGCCATCAACGTTTCTCCGGATTGAGAGATAATGCTGATTTGCTGAGGCGGTTCGCGCTGGTTGACAAGAGGTTTCTAACGTTCGTAAGAAATACCTGCGAATAGGAGCGACCCGTTGGAACCGGAGGCAAAACGCGGCGGACGGCCCCCGAAGCCGGCTGAGCCAGGAACAAGGGTTTCGCTCGGCTTGAAGGTGACGCCCTCGATCAAAGCCCTGCTGGATGAACGGGCCCGGGTGACAGGTAGGACCCAGTCACAAGAAGCGGAGCTATGGCTGGAGCAAGCCAAGGCGCTGAACGACATCGGGTCTGCTGGCCCGGCGATCACAGATGCCCTGCAGGCGATGATCCGCGCGGCCCTGGATGTTCGCAACGGGGTCTTGGGAGACCCGTCCCGCTCGTTCGCCGCGCGCGATGAACTAAGGCGGCGCTGGGTCTCCATCTCCCAGCAGGTATTGCCGCACGTGTCCGAAGATGATCCCGGCGTCGCGGCGGCGCTGGCGTCGCTGAAGGCCCTGCGCGGGGCGGCGATGGTCGCCTCGCACCGCCTCGCGCCCGCGAATGCCAACTGGGATGATCCGCACTTGAATGAGGTGGATCGCCACTTGGCGGCGATTTTCGAGGAACAGCTCCGCCCAGGGTCCCCTGCCTGGGACAAGGCCATCAACGACATCCGCAAGGCCGCTCGCGACTACAGCGGCGACCTAGGCCAAGCCCTCGGGATCGTTTTGAGCTGCGCCGCCGCAGCGGAGGGCACGGCCCTCTGGGCGAACACCACATGATGCCCCGCGCCGCCGTCTACGCCCGCTTCAGCGACGACGTCCAGAACCCCCGCTCGATCGCCGACCAGGTCGCCCTCTGCGCCGCCTATGCGCAGCGACAGGGCTGGACCGTCACCGCCACCTTCTCCGACGCCGCGATCTCCGGCGCCGCCAAGGCCAACCGCCCGGGCCTGATCTCCGCCCTGGCCGCCGCGGCCGACCACCAGTTCGACCTGCTGCTGGCCGAGGACGAGGACCGCCTGGCGCGCAACCTCGAGGACCTGGCCCACGTCTGGAACCGCCTCGAGGACGCGGGGGTCCAGCTCTGGACCTGCGGCTCGGGCCGGGTCGAGCTGATGCACGTGGCGCTCAAGGGCTACGGGGCCCAGGACTTCCTGCGCAACCTCTCGGCCAAGACGCGGCGCGGGATGCTCGCCAACGCCGAGGCGGGGCTGGCCACCGGCGCCCGGGTCTACGGCTACCGCTCGGCCCCCGGCGGCGACGTCCAGGTGGTCGAGGCCGAGGCCGCCGTGGTGCGCCGGATCTTCGCGGCCTATGCCGCCGGCGAGAGCCTGCGGGCGATCACCGAGGCCCTGAACCTCGAGGGCGTGCCCAGCCCCTCGGGCGGCCGCTGGGCCCCCAGCACGATCACCGGCAGCCGCCAGCGCGGCAACGGCGTCCTCCGCCAGGGGCTCTACGCCGGCGAGAAGGTCTGGAATCGGGTGGCCATGTCCAAGGACCGCCAGACCGGCCGCCGGATCTCGCGCCCGCGGCCGCCGGCCGAGTGGAAGCGCACGCCCGTGCCGCACCTGCGCCTGGTCGACGCCGAGACCTGGGCGGCGGTCCACACCCGCCTGGACGCCGCCGGCGCCGCCGCCCCCGCCCATCGGGCCCCGGCGCCGCCCCGGCCCCTGTCGGGCCTGATCCGCTGCGCCGAGTGCGGCGCGGCGATGACCACCTTCAACGGCCGCGGCCGGCTGATCTGCGCCGCCCGCCGCGCCCACGGCGCCGCCGCCTGCGGCCACGACCGCAGCGTCGCCCGCCACGAGGTCGAGGACCGCGTCCTCACGGCCCTGCGCACGCGCCTGCTGGGCCCCGAGGCCGTCCGGCTCTACGTCAAGACCTACCACGACGCCTGGGCCGCCCGCGCCCAGCAGGCGCGCCGGGACACGGCGCCCCTGTACCGCCGCGCCCAGGACCTCGACCGCCAGATCGCCCGCCTGGTCGACGCCATCACCGCCACCGGCCACAGCCCCGCCCTGACCGCCCGCCTCGCCCAGCTCGAGCAGGACCGCGCCGACGTCGCCGCCGCCCTGCGCGCCGCGGACGCCTCCAGCCGCGCCGCCACGCCGCCGCTCACCCTGCACCCCCGCCTGGCCGAGATCTTCGCCCGCCGCGTGGCCGACCTTCAGGCCCACCTCGCCACGCACCAGGGCCGCGCCCCCACCTCCGCGTCGAGCAGCGACACCCTCGCCCGCCTCCGCCAGGTCGTCGCCCGCGTCGACGTCCGCGCCCTCCCGGACGGCCAGACGATGATCCGCCTCCACGGCGCCCTCGCCCCGGCCCTGACCGATGGTCCCGTGGTGGAGCGTCTGAATAAGGTGGTAGCTGGGGCGGGCTACACCAGCACCCAACCGAGCGTTCCCGTGGTGTTCAGGCGTAGGCTCTAGGCGATGGCAGGGCCCGAGCGCCGCGCGCACGGACAGCGCGAAGCTTGCAAGCCTCCGAGGATCAGGGCGCTCGACTGGTCGAGGGTCACTACGGCAGGTCGTGGCGAGGGCTAGCGGGCCCTGAGCACGAGCGGTACGGTCGCGGTGATGATGGAAGTCGCTCTCATCGAGGCTGCGAAGCGCCAAGCCCGACTGGATCTCTTGAAGGTGATGGTCGCTCAAGCGGGGGTCAACGCCGCCCTTTCCACAGCAGTCGCCCGGATGGCGATGGGTCAGAAAATCAGCCAGGCAGAACTGGTGCAGATCACGAACGCCAACGATGCCGTGCTCAAGCTGCTAGACGAGTGGCTCAAGGAGCGGGAGGGGGAACTGCCGGATGGCTGACACCCCCAGCCCAATCGCCGAGGCCGAGGAAATGGCGCGCCGCCTCGCGCGGATCGAGCAGAACCGCGCCAGCGAGCCGCCTCTTGCAACTTCGGAGAACGAGGGCGACTCTAAGGATATGGACGCCACGGACGCCAAGATCGCAGCTGCGGAGGCGCGGGCCGAGACTTCCCTAGCGAAGGCTATGGGCGAGATGCGCGCCGAGTTCGCAGCCCTGCGCGGCGACATCCGCGAGCTCAAGGCATCCTCCGCCAGCAAGGGAACAGTCGTGCTGACTGGCGTGACCGTCTTTTTCGGCATTGCGGGCCTACTGCTGGCGGTGCTCGCCTATGGCGGCGACCGCTTCGGCGCCGGCGCGGCTCAGCGCGATATGGTCCGCGCGGCGGTTCAGGAAGTGATGGCGCAACGGAAGGCGGCGCGGTGATGGGCGGCGGCTTCCGGAGCAGAGTGGATCAAGGAACGTGCAGCTTCTGCGGATGGAGCGCACCGGCTCTTCCCTCCTGAGCTGATGCATCACGTGCCGCCTTGAGGCCAAGGGCCAACGCCTTTGGGCCGAGGCAAGGGTAGTTTTCGGCCCGAAGCCGACGGGCAAATCCTGCTGGTGGGCGGCCCGGGGTGCGCTACGTCCCCGTTGGTCCGAAGACCAGCTACGCGACTGACTTGGCCGCCCAGCGCCGGTTTATCCGCAGGATCCCGGAATGGATAGAGGCCCGCGGGGAGCGACCTCCGGGCCTCGTGGTGCAGCCGATGGAACCGCGTCGTCGGGAACAGCCGCACGAGCAGAGTATCGACGCTGACGAGCAGGCACGCAACTTTTCCCGCTCGTATCGACTACGCCGAAACGATGACGAAGATCGAGCCAAAGTCGCCGGAATGGGGTGGCTCCCTCCACTTCGCCGATCTCACGCACCCCACTCTTCGCTGCAGCAGGGGGCAGAGCTTTTTCGGATAGACGAAGCCCCCGCAGAGAACTTGCTCGCGGGGGCTTCAACGCGCTCTCTGCGGCTGTGGAAACCCCTGCGCGTCATGAGTTGAACCGTTCGGCGGCGGCCTGGGTTCCCGTTGCATCTACACGCGATGCCGAGGCATGATCCTCAGGCACAGCGGACGGCCGAGGCGCGAGGCCCCGACCGTCCAGCGCCAGTCGTGGGACCGACCCTAAGGTGGCTCCGGCCAGCGCAACGCTGTTCTACGGGCCCTCCGGCCTCGTGGTCACCCCCGTAGAATCCCGGATGGCGCTCGGCGGCGTGTTGCCGTTGGCGCGTCGCAGATTCAGTTCTCGCTCTTCCGCCAGGCGGTCCCACTCTGAGGCGAGAAGCAACAATTGGTCGCGGATCACGCGCGGCATCTTCGGGGCAAGCTTGCGGCAGTCTTCCGCGTTTCTTCTGTAGTCCTCGACCCGACGCATTCCCGTTCATGACTAGAAGGAGGCGACCTCCGTCTCAACAGGCACGGAGGTCGCCGAGTTTCTACTTTCAGTAGGCCACACTACCCGGAGGGAACTCCGCAGTCGAGAAACGACGCAGTGTGAGGTTTGTTCCTTGATTTTCGCCCGCGTGACATCATCCAAGCATGGCCGGGACCGTCGAGCTTTAGGCCGACCCCACCTCCGCCCGACAGCATCGCGTCTACCGCGAAGGGACTCGCGCGCCGGGTGATTTGATTGCTCAAATCCGAAGGATACGCCGATATACTGCACACATAAGCGTTTTGGGGGACGTGGGGGCTTTCATGAAACAGGGGTTCACGACCGTGCCGCAGCTTGACCGGCGGCGCTTGGCCGCCATCGCGGCACTCTCGTCGCTTTCCATTGCGGCACCCGCGATTGCTGCGGACGTGTTCGGCTCAGGCGCGGTGATCACCAATCGCGCCTGTGGCGCCTCTGGATCTGCATGCAACGTTGCAGCTAGTCCGCGCCTGCAGCCACACCAGTACTTCGGCGGATACGGCTTAGGCCTGTCGGCCGCCCCCAACAACATGCTTGCCGGTGCGTCAGGCGCGGCTGAGGTGACCTTCAGCGAAGATTATCTGCCGACCGTCCGGGTGGCGTCTCAAGCCGGAGCAGAGACGCGTACAGGCGCGTCGGCCACAGCCTTCCGCAGCTTTACCTACGGCGGCGACGTAGCCATCGATTTCGCACTTTCTGGTCTTCTGCACTTCTACACGTCCGGAGACCAACTCGGCCCTCTGGGCGCTAACGAGTTCACGGGTGACGGAATGCTCAACGTGGCGCTCTCGCTGCTGCGCGTCCCCTACGTTGCGCAGTCGTTCACGCCGGCGAGCAGCGCTATCGATATCATCAGCAACTCGTCTATTGGGTTCGCCGAATGCGGCGCAAGTGGCGTGATTGCTGCAGCAAGCTTCAACAGCGGCGGGATGTCGGCTGGCGAATACAATCAGAACATAGGCCTCTCGGAAGCTTGCGGTGGCGGGGCGATCCGGATCAACCCGGGTGACAGCTTCGTGGTGGTCGCCACCCTTCAGGCAATCTCGAATCGGACCGGTTTCATCGACGCGATGAACACGTTCCACGTCGTCTACGACGAACAGAACACTTTCTTCGCCGGCACCCAGGAGGCCGTCGGCCAAGGCTTCCTGGCAGATAATGTGCAAGTCGGCGCTGCGGTACCGGAGCCGACCACCTGGGCGCTCATGATCGGGGGCTTTGGCCTAGCCGGCGGTCTGCTTCGGAGGCGGTGCTCGCTTCCGACATAAGGCGCGCCCGGCTTGTTCCTGTCGGTTGACTGGCTGGAGATGTTCCGCGTCGTTCTATGACATGGAGTAGGATCTGCCCGCCGCTAGCCAATCCCGCAGGCTTATATCCGCTCGTCATACTGCACGCTTTCCAGGAAAAGTATCAGGCGCTGACGGCAAGCTTCTGACCTGACTTCCCGGTACGCACGGAGCAGCTCGAGCGCGCCGCCCTCGTTTAGCAGTTCCACAATGTCATCGTTAACCGCTGCGGCACTTGGACTTTCACCGAAAAAGTCCCCTACCGGCGTTCCAAGCAGGGCCGCTGCCCGGGCGATACTTGAGGCGCTGATCCTGTTCGCGCCAACCTCGTACTTCTGAACCTGCTGGTGGGTAACACCGAGCGCGGCCGCCAGGGCGGGCTGAGAAACGCCTCGCCACTGCCGGATCATCCGGAGGCGGCGCCCGATCGCTGCATCAACAGAGGTGGCACGGCCGCTCTTCATACGACTGCGTCGCCCACCGACGCCGTTCAGTCAATAAAGCAGAGCTTCACGTCGCAACGGCTGGCGAGACGATCCAGACCCCGAGCACTGGGGGGTACTCGGGGTCCGCCCGAACCAGCCTAGTGACGGCCCGGGAGCCGACCGCACCGGGGGGCGCGACCGGCAGCGAAGCTTAGCAGGTTGCTGCGGATGCCGGGCGGAACATCCGCGGGAGCGACTGGGTTTGCCGTCCACAATGCCCGACCCCGAAGAGTGCCGGCTAAAGGCTGAAGCCTACCTGCGAAGAGCCCTCGCCGCCCAGGATCTCGGCGAATGAGGTCGCTGCCTGGCTCTTGCGGCGCACTGGCATAACCAGGCTCGAGAAGCTGAAGCAGAGCGCGATCGGGCCAGAAACCGACATCCTGGCAGAAGCTAGCGCGCGCAGGCCGGCATCGACCCACTCAATGCGTTCGGATCACCCTTACTCGGAAAGCCCGGCCCTCGGCGTCGCGCAGATCGAACAGCGCGTTGGCTTCCACCACCCCGCCGGGCTGCTCTGCGGCTGTGTCCAACTGTAGCGACGGATCGAGCTCAAGAGCTGCGTGGAGGCGCAGCGCCAGCGCATAGGCTGGCGAATGTGTCGGGGGGTTCGGGGCGCTCTTCGCGGCGGGTTTGCGGGCCATGGTGTAGCCTAAACGCAGAACCGCCTTTTAGGTCTCCCTCAGCACTCTCCTTGGCTATGGCCGCTCGGTCATCGTTGGAACACTGCCGCAGGCGGAACTCGCGGCCTCCAGCTCCAGGATACGTGCGTCACGCTGTTTGCGGCCTGCGAGCAGCAACTTCACCTTCTCCAGCATGTCACCGGCGGCCCGCAGGGCTTCCGGCGTGTCGGAGTAGGCCGGAGACGGCCCCGGATCCGCAGCGCACTTGACCGGCACGGCGACCTTCACCTCTCGGTACTCGATGCGTGGCGCCGGTGCTGACGCGCAGGACGCCAGAACCGGGATCAGCGCCAGGCACGCCACCAGCCTCATTCGGCGTTCTCCTCGATCAACCTCGCCGCGGCCTCGCACCGATCGCCGGCGACCTCTGTCGCCAGGATCCGCTGCGCGTCCTGCCGGTAGCTCTCAGCCACCGATCGCGCCGACTGCAGCTTCTTGCGGCTGATCTCGCGGAGGCGCTCGCCCTCCTTTCGGACCAGCTCCACCGACGCCGAGGCATCGGCCGCGGCTTGATGGGCACGAGCCTCGTTCCCGCGGCACGTGTCGAGATCGACCCGCAGCGTGGCGGCAGCGGCTTCCGCCGCAGCCTGCCGCTTCTCAGCGGCCGCGCGGCCGGAGCACTGCACGACCCCGAACATCAGCAGCACCAAGCACAGGGCAGTGGCGATCGGTCCCGCCAGCCGCGATGCCAGCAGCTCCAGGATCATGCCAGACCTCTCTCGCAGAGCGCGCGCTCGGCCGCCCGGCGTCGGACGAGCCCCGACAGTTGCCGGCCGCCGGCGTAGACCCAGCGCGATAGGTCGGCGCACGCGCCCCGGAGATCACCAGCGTTGGCTTTTCTCGCCACGCCTGAGGCGCAAAAGCGGTTGCTGCCGACGTTGAAGGCGAAAGACGTGAACGCCGCCCGCACCTCGGTCGGCAGGTTGGCCGGCAGGCAGTGAGCGATCTCCAGCCCATGGGTCGCAGCGTCGTCTGCCAGCCGCCGCGCGCACTCGGCATCGCTGTAGGTGCGCTCCATTTCGATGCCGGCCGTCGAGCCATAACAGGCCGTCGGAATGCCGACGGGGTCCTTGTAGGCCTTGGGCACGTAGCCTTCGAACTCGGCGATCACCGGGATCGCCAGCGCGGCAGCGGCGAAGACGGCAGCGACGCCCTTGGCGACGTTGGCCCGGCTCATGTGGGCGACAGGCTCATCATGTAGGCCACGAAGTGCGGCCAGAGCTTCACCGCGAGTTGGAAAAGAAAGACCAGCAGCCCAAGGCAGCCGCCGACAGCGCCCAGCACGCCGAGCACCTTCATCAGGCTCCACGTCGCCAACGCACCGCTCTTCGGCTTCTCCTCGCCTTCCTCGGGCTGCCGCAGCCCGAGCGCGAGTACGAGCCCCCGAACCTCACCGCGGAGCTCCGCTAGGGCGCCGAACATCTCCTCACGCTTCTCGTTCGCAGTCTCCATTGCCAGGAGCTGGGC
>NZ_JAEUMN010000139.1 GCF_016793225.1 Phenylobacterium sp. | reverse complement strand
CAACCGGCCCTTCGCGGGCGGCGACCTCTTCAGCCGCGTCCGCCGCCTGCCGCTGCCGTCGTGGGCGGCCGAGATCGGCGCGGCGAGCTGGGGACAGATCCTGCTGAAGTACGTGCTCGCCAATCCGGCGGTCACCTGCGCCATCCCCGGGACACGGAACCCCCGCCACGTGCTCGACAACCTCGGCGCCGCGCGCGGGCCGCTGCCCGACGCCGCCCAGCGCCGCCGCATCGTGGAGGCGGTGGCGGCCGCCTAGAGCCTCACCCCCAGACGGAACCGTCTGAACGGGAAAATGAGGCTCTAGGTCAATAACTTGAGCGCGTGCGGATCCGAAAACCGGTTCCCACTTTTCGGAACGCGCTCTAGTCCTTCTTCCCCAGGCCCGGGATCCTGGACAGCAGGCTGCGCTTCTTCTTCGGCGCCTCGGCCTGCGCCGGGACGCGAGCCGGCTCGGGCGCGGCGGTGGTGGCCTGCGCCGCGGCGGTGGCCGTGGGCGGGGCCAAAGGTTCGGCCGCCGCCACCGTCTGGACGCCGAGATCCTGGTCGCAGCGCTTGTCCCGGGTCCGGTCCTCGAAGACCGTCGCCGTCAGCACGGGCTGCGCGCCCGGCTTGGCCGTCGAGACGAACACCGCGAGCGCCCGTCGGCCGGGCAGGTTGCAGAAGGTCTCCCGCGAGGCCCAGGCGCCGGCCTCCCAGCGGGTGCGGGCCGGCGTGAACAGCTCGGCCCGCCGCTTCAGCGCCGCGAGCACCGCTTCGCGGATCACCACCGGCTCGCCCGCAGTCACCCGGACGGTGCAGCTGACGGGGTCCTTCCCGCGGCGGATGGTGACGTCGTCGCCGTCGATGTCCTCCACGGGCGCGGCGTCGATCACGGCGGCCAGGCAGGCGCCGACGGCCGAGCGGGCCTCCTGCACCGGTTCGGCGGCGGCGGTCCCGGCCGCGAGCAGCAGGGGGACAGGGAGGCTCAGGGCGAGCGCGAGGGCGGTCGAGCGCATCGGGCTCCGTTGCATGGTGTTCGCGGCGGGGATGTGGCGGTTCCGGGGCGGCGCGCTACGGGAGGCGAGCCGGGGTCGGTATGTAGGTCTTATGGCAGCCGTTGCAGGCGTTGTAGACCTGATCGCCGCCCACCAGGAACGCTGCGTCCATGTCCTTCGCGCGCGCGGCGGCCTCCCCCTTCTCGCCGCCCTCGATCATCAGCCGGGCGAACTCGTCCCAGCGGCCCGGGCGGGAGTGTTTCAGGAGGTCCCGCCCGCCGGCCTGCAGATCCTGCGCGCCTTTCAGCGCCGCCGCCCAGCGCGCCTCGGCCTGCGCCGCGGTCTCGCCTTCGGGCGGATCGTTGCCGCCGGCCCAGAACGCCAGCGCCGCCGGGTTCACCTTCGTCGCCATCAGCGCCTGGACCGCAAGGTCGTGCGTCGTCACCTGGGCGACGGCCGCGCCGGCGGCGAAGGTCGAAAGAAGGGCGAGAAGCGTGCGGCGCATGGCCCGACCCTACCGGCTGGCTCCGCCGCGTCCAGCCTCCGGCGCCGGCCGGGGATGCGCTCCGGGCCACATAGGCTAAGCTTGGCCTCGGGACTTGGGGGAACGTCATGGATCGTCGCGAACTGGGCGTGCTCGCCCTCCTGGGCTTCGGCGTCTGGCTGGGCGGGGCCGTGACCTTCCGGCTCGGCGGCGCCGTCTTGTTCGAGAACGGACCCCTGGTGCTGGCCGCCGCCGCGGTGAGCGTCGCGATCACGGTCTGCCTCCTGCTGCGCTCGATCATGAACTGGCGCGGGACCCCGCCGCGCCACGCCGTGACCGCCGCCGTGGCGACGGCGCTGCCGGGGCTGTTCGGAGCCGTCGCCTATACGCTGGCGTTCGCGCCGATCACCGGGCTTTCGCCGGTCAACGCCGGGCCCTATGCCGCCCTCATCCTCTTCGGCAACGCCGCCATGCTCATGTATGCCGTGGTCGTCCAACTGCGCGCAGAGGGCGGCGGGGCGTGATCACCTGACGGTCTCGGTCTCCTTCGGCGCCGAGACCTTTCGCGTCTTCGCCTGGGCCTTCGGCTTCGGCAGCAGCCGGAACCGGGTCTGACACCACGCGAAGTCCACGCCCACGTCGATCAGGGCGTCGGAGCGTCCGCAGGGGCAGGCGTAGTCCATCACGCCCATCACCCGGTAGGTCTCGCCCGCCTGCAGGGGCACGGGGCGTCCCGTGACGTGGTTCGGCGCCGCGTTGACGCAGAGCACCAGGTCGCCGGGGCCGATCGCGTCGCTCATGGCTTCCATCCAGGTCCTGCCCGATTGTAACGCCGCGGCCGCCGGGGACAAAACCCAGGCTCGTCAGCCCCTCAGGCGCCGGATCAGTTCGACCGTCTCGCGCACCCGCTGCTCGATGCCCGCGTAGTCGCCGGCCTCCAGCAGGGCCTTGGTGACCAGGTTCGAGCCCATGCCGCAGGCGACGATGCCGGCGTCGAACCAGGGCTTCAGCGACGCCTCGGTGGCGTCGACGCCCCCGGTGGGCATGATCTTGGTCCACGGCATCGGACCCAGGACCGCTTTCACGAACTCGGGCCCGCCCACCGTGCTGCCCGGGAACAGCTTGACGATCTCGCAGCCCAGTTCGTGCGCCGTGCTGATCTCGGACGGCGTCGCACATCCGGGCGAATAGGGGATCATGCGGCGGTTGCAGAGCCGCGCCACCTCGGCGTTCAGCACCGGCCCCACCACGAAGTTGGCCCCGTGCGCCAGATAGACCCCCGCGGTCGGCGCATCCACGATGGAGCCCACGCCCATGATCACGGTGGGGTCCACCTTGGCGAAGTGGCGTGTCACCTCGCGGAACACATCGGCGGCGAAGTCGCCCCGGTTGGTGAACTCGATGCACTTGGCCCCGCCGTTGGCGCAGGCCTGGATCACGCCAGCGCAGACCTCGGGATCCGGATGGTAGAAGACCGGCACAACCCCCTGATCCGTCAGGGCGTTCAGGGTGACGAGGCGGTCGCGCGGCATCGGAGACTCCAGGCAGAGGCGGCCGACTCTACCGCACCCGCCACGGATGCGCCCACCCCTCCCTCCGGGCGCGGGAACGGGGGCGGCCGAGATGGAGGCTTACCCCCTCTCCACCACCCGTTCGGAGCCTGCCCTCTCCCGCCTCAGAAGCCGCCGGGGACGCCGCCGGCCGGGGTCGGGGCGCCGCCGGCGGCGTTGCCGCCCCCGCGCCGCCGCGGCATCAGCTTCATCGCCGCGTCGAGCTCCTTGCGGTCGACGCCGCCGTCCTTGTTGGCGTCGATCATGGCGAAGTACTTGCCCAGGTTCTCGCCCATGTTGCCCTTGAGCTCGGCCTTGGTGAGCTTGCCGTTCATGTCGTCGTCCATGACGCCGATCATCAGGCCCGCCTGCATCAGCTTGTCGTTCTCGGGCTTCTGGTTGGCGACGGTCTCGTCGGTCCAGCGGTAGTGGAGGTAGAGCGCGAGCATCTCCTCCGAGGACTGCTCGCCCCAGCGCACCTCGACCTTCGGGTCGGGATTCGAGGGGTTGCGCTTGGAGTTGTCGAAGGTCCAGCGGGTGACCACCTTCGAGCCCGCCGGGATCTTGAGCGGCTCCTTCAGGAAGTACTCGTACTGCCACTCGAACTCGTAGCGCGGCAGCGACAGGAGCCGCTGCTCCTTGCCGTTCGGGTAGATGACCGAGACCTGGACCGAACCGCCGCGATGGTGCGCGTGCGGGGTCAGGCCGTAGAGCACCATCTCCTTGGGCACATCGATGTAGGCGCTCTCCTGGTGCCACTCCGCCCCCGGCGGGATCACCAGCGAGAAGTCGAAGATGCCGAAGGTGCGGAGCACGTACTTCGGCTCCTGGCCCTTGGGATAGAAGTAGAGGCCCATCTGGGTCTTCTCGACCGTCTCGCGGCCATAGGGCGTGTAATGGTTCTGGAAGGCGATCCCGCCCGACGGGGGCACCCAGGTGCCGGTGTCCTTCGGCGAGATGTTGGAGCCGCGGCCGGGGCCGTAGCCGCCCAGCGAGGCGCCCCACTGGCTCTCGCTGGCTGTGGCGCCGTGCTTATGCTCGCCCTCGACCACGCCGGTGAGGATGTGGTGCACCACCTGCCGGTCGGTGACGCGGAAGGTGGTCGCCTTCATCCAGCGGCCTTCGGTCAGCACGCTCGGCACCACCGGGCGCGTATAGTCCATCACCCCGGTGGCCGGGATCTTGATCTCGGGAATCTCGACGATCACGTCCGGCTTGCCGAGCGGCCAGTCCGGCGCCTGGAACTTGATCTTGGCCAGCGGGTCCTCGCCCTTGCCGCGCGGCGCGCCGGCCTCGACCCAGTGCACCAGGGTCTTGATCTGGTCGGCCGACAGGCGGTCGTCGTCGGCGAAGGCCCCCACGGTCGGGTCGGCCAGGTACGGCGGCATCCGATGGGTGCGGATCACCTCGCGGATCATGGGCGAGAAGCCCTTCACCTGCTCGTAGCTGTTCAGCGCCATGGGGCCGATGCCACCGGGCTGGTGACAGGTGGCGCACTTCTTCTCGATGATCGGCGCGATGGTCTTGGCGTAGCTGATCTTCTCGTGCGCCTTGCCGCGTTCGGGGAACGGGATGGCGCCGCCCGTCGCGGTGCGGACGACCGTGCCGCCCTTCTCGCCGGCGATGACGCCCTCCAGCGCGGCCTTCGCCCCATCGACGGGGCCGCGATAGGCCACGGTCCAGGTCTTGGGATTGATCACGAAGACCTCGGCGGCGCGCGTCACGCCCAGGCCCTCGCCGATCAGCTGGTTGTAGTCGAACAGGATCGGCATCTCGATCCCGGCCGCCTTGGCCTCGGGGATCACCTTCTCGCGGGTGTCGCCCAGCTTCGAGTTCACCATCATGAACTCGACGCCCCTTGGCGCGTAGGCCGCCTTCAGCGCCATGTAGGCCGGCGCGTCCTTGCGGATCGTCGCGTCGCCCGCCGCGTGGGTGATGATCACCACCGCCGGCGCATCGCTCATGCGGTAGAGCTGGCGCGCCAGATAGTGCTGGTCGGGCAGCACGAAGTCGTCGACCGGCTGGGCCGCCGGCGCCTGCGCGCCCGCGCCGGAGGAAAGGCTCGCGCCCACCAGCGCGGCGGCCGCCAGCGACGCCGCAAGCGCCACGCGTCGCGCGGTCTTCGAAGTGATCATTCCCGGTCCTCCCCTAGCCCTCGTTCCGCCGCCGTCGGAACAGCCGGCCGCAAGGTCTGGGGCAGGGTTCGCTTGACGGGGCGTCGGGACACTTACGATATACAGTGGATCATAACGGAAGCCTCGCACGCCATGTCAACCAGCGTTCTGGACGCCCGCGTGGTGCGCAGCCGCGAGGCGCTGCGGCAGGCGATGATCGACCTCGCCGCCGAGCGGTCCCTCGAGGCGATCACGGTGCGCGCCATCGCCGCGCGGGCGGGCGTGGGCTATGCGACCTTCTTCCGCCACTACGCCGACAAGGAAGCGCTGCTGGCGGACGTCGCCGACATGCTGACCCAGGCGTTCCTCGGCCGCGTGCGGCCGCTGCTCCTGGCGAAGGACCGCCGCGGCGCGGCGCGCTCGCTCTGCGCCTTCGTCGAGGACAACCTGCCCATCCACCGGGCCCTGATCGCCGGCGGCGCCGGCGAAACGGTGCGGACCGGCATGCTGCGCCAGACGCTGGAGACCATGAGCCGGGCGCGGGCGTCGTCGCCCCGCGGACCGCTCGACGACCTGCTGCTCTTCCACCTGGTGTCGACGATCCTGAACCTGCTCGCCTGGTGGCTGAACCACTTCGAGGACGTGGACGCCGACACGATGGCTGAGATGATCGAGCGCGCGGTCCTCACCCCCGTGCACGGTCTCCGCGCCGACCCGCCGCAGGGGCTCCTGCCCAGCGCCTGAGAGGCAGACCGGTGGGAGCTAGTCCGTCGGGGGTTCGTCCGAGGCTGCCTCGGCCGGGAGGGCCTGGGCCGCGACCTGGACGGCCGGGAGCGGGACCGCGGGCGGCGCGCCGGCCGGGATCGGCGCCCTGGGAACACGCTTCAGCGCGACGGTCATGAAGCTGCGCCACATCTCGGACGGCGCCGTCGCCCCGCTGATGCGGCCCATGGGCCTGGCGTCGTCGCGGCCCATCCAGGCGCAGCTGGCGAAGTTGGCCGTGTAGCCGCAGAACCAGGCGTCCTTGTAGTCCGACGTGGTGCCCGTCTTGCCCGCCAGGTCGTAGCCGGGGACGTTGGCGCGTCCGCCCGTGCCGGCGGTCATCACCGTGCGCAGCATACGGTTGAGGTCGCTGAGCGCCGGATTGGCGACCGCGGGCGCCGGGGCCGACGGCCGCTTCTGGTAGATCACCTTGCCGCCCTGCCGGATCCGCTCGATCCCGTAGGCCTGGACGCGCTGGCCGCCATTGGAGAAGGCGGCGTAGGCCTGGGTCATCTCGAGCGGCGACACCAGCGTCGTGCCCAGCGCCATGGCCGGATCGGTGTTCACCGCCGACTGGATGCCCACGCGCCGCGCGGTCGCCGCCACCGCCGGCCGGCCCACCTCGTCGGCGACGCGCGCCGCCACCGTATTGACCGACCTGGCCAGCGCCGTCTCCAGCGTGATGGGGCCCAGGAAGACGCCGGTCTCGTAGTTGCTCGGCGACCAGCCGGCGATGGTGACGGGCTCGTCGGTCACCGGCGTCTCCGGCGTCCGGCCCTGCTCCAGGGCGGTGAGGTAGACGAACGGCTTCCAGGCCGAGCCCGCCTGCCGCCGGGCCGAGACGGCCCGGTTGTAGGGCGCGCGCGCGTGGTCCGTGCCGCCCACCAGGGCGCGGACCCGGCCCTGCCCGTCCACCGCGACGATCGCCGCCTGCTCGGCGGACTGGGCCTTGTGGGCGGCCACCACGGCGCGCGCCGCATCGCCCGCCGCCCGCGACATGGCCTGGTCCAGCGTGGTCTCCACCGTGAGGTCGCGGCTGAGCTTCGGCATCATCTGGCGGACCTGCCCGTCCACCCAGTCGACGAAGTACTGGGACGCCCCGTTCGGCGGCGTCTTCCAGACGCGCGGCTTCTGCGCCTTGGCCTTCGCGGCCTGGGCGGCGGTGATCACCCCGGTCTCGACCATCACGTCCAGCACCAGATTGGCCCGCTCCAGGCACCGTTCGGGCTGTTCGATCGGATTGTAGTTGGTGGGCGACTTCAGGACGCCCGCCAGCATGGCGGCTTCCTTGATCGAGAGCTTCGCCGCGGGCTTGTTGAAATAGCGCTGCGCCGCGGCTTCGTAGCCGTAGGCCCCGGCCCCGAAGTAGGCCCGGCTCATGTACATGCCCAGGATCTGGGGCTTGCTGTAGGCGCGCTCCAGCTGGACGGCGTAGGCGGCCTCGATGGCCTTGCGCTCCAGCGTGCGGTCCTGGTTCAGGAACAGCAGGCGCGCGGTCTGCTGGGTGATGGTCGAGGCGCCGCGCATCCGGCCGCCGTCGAGCGCGCCCACGATGGCGCTGGCGACGCCGCGCGGATCCACGCCCGCGTGTTCGTAGAAGCGGCGGTCCTCGATCGCGATCACGGCGCCGGGCACGTGCTTCGGCAGGCGGCTCACGTCCAGGGGCGGGGCGTAGCGGCCGCCGCGCACGCCGATCACGGCGCCGCTGCGGTCGAGGTAGGTGATCTGTGGCGGGCGCTCGATCGGCGGCAGGCGCGGCAGGTCCACGCCCCCGATCGACAGCTGCATGGCGGCGGCGAGGGCGATCAAGGCTAAGGCTCAGCTCCCCACGAATGCGGTCGTCCGGAGCCTGTCTCCCCCCGTCACGCGTCCACGCCAAGATAATTCCCGGTAATGCGGCGCGAGTACGTCACTTTCGGACCGCGCCTGCACGCGAACTGCACGCCCGCCGCGGGCGCGGCCCTACGCCTCCACGAAGATCTGGAATCCGCCGTAGATCATTCGCTTTCCGTCGAAGGCCATCTCGGTGTTCTTTAGCCGTTCGTCGGCCATGACCTTGGCGAGAACGGCGTCGCGCGCCGCCCGGTCGGCGTAGGTGATGTACGAGAAGACGACCACCTCGTCGTCCTGCGCCATGACGGAGCGCGGAAAAGAGGTGAGCTCTCCATAGGGCGTGTCGTCGGCCAGCGCCTCGACGTAGGAGAGCGCGCCGTGCTCCATCCAGACCTGGGCGCCCAGGGCCGCCTGCGCCTTGTAGGCGTCGAGCTTGGCCTTCGGAACCGCCAGAACGAAGCCGTCCACGTAAGTCATGTCATCCTCCATCGCGATGGTGTGGCCCAAGGACGTGCGCCCCGCCCGCGTCCCGACAATCAGGCAACCTGTTTCTCCCGGCGACGGTTGCCTGTGCGAGGGCGGAAGGTCACCTTGGGGCCCAGGATTCGGCAGGGAGATGGCCCGGGTGGCTGAAGGCATAAGGCGCCGCCGGCGGGTGAAGATCGTGGCCACCATCGGCCCTGCCTCGTCGAGCCCGGAGAAGCTCGAGGAGCTCTTCCGCACGGGGGCCGACGTCTTCCGCCTCAACTTCAGCCACGGCGCCCAGGACGACCACGCCGCCGTCGTCGACCGCATCCGCCGCATCGAGAAGAAGACCGGCCGCCCCATCGGCATCCTCGCCGATCTCCAGGGCCCGAAGCTGCGCGTCGGCCGCTTCGCCGGCGGCGGGGTCGTCCTGCAGTGGGGCCGCAGCTTCCGGCTCGACCTGCAGGAGCGGCCAGGCGACAGCCAGCGGGCCCAGCTGCCGCACCCCGAGATCATGGCCGCCGCAGGGCCGGGATCGCTGCTGCTGCTGGACGACGGCCGCATCCGGCTGGAGGTGACCCGCCAGACGCCGGAATTCCTCGACACCCGCGTCATCGTCGGCGGGCGCCTCACGGACCACAAGGGCGTGAACCTGCCGGGACTGACGCTGCCCATTCCCGCGCTCACGAAGAAGGACCGCTCGGACCTCGCCTTCGCCCTGGAGCACGGCTGCGACTACATCGGCCTGTCCTTCGTCCAGCGCCCCGACGACGTGGCCGAGGCGCGCGAGCTGGTCGGCGACCGGGCGTTCATCCTCTCGAAGATCGAGAAGCCGGGCGCCCTTGCCTGCATCGACGACGTGCTGCGGCTCTCCGACGCCATCATGGTGGCGCGCGGCGACCTCGGGGTGGAGATGCCCGCCGAAGAGGTGCCCCTGCTGCAGAAGCGGCTGATCCGCGCCGCGCACCGCTTCGGGCGGCCCGTGGTCGTGGCGACGCAGATGATGGAGAGCATGATCGAGAACCCGGCGCCCACGCGCGCCGAGGCCTCCGACGTCTCGACCGCGGTGTTCGACGGCGCCGACGCCGTGATGCTCTCGGCCGAGAGCGCGGCGGGCAAGTATCCGGTGGAGACGGTGCGGATGATGGACCGCATCGTCGCGCGCATCGAGGAGGACAGCGACCTCAAGGCGGCCCGCACCGGCATGCGGCCCAAGCCCGAGAAGTCGTCCGCGGACGCCATTTGCGCAGCCGCCCGGCAGGTGGCCGAGACCATCGAGGCCAAGGCGATCGCGGCGTTCTCGCTCTCGGGCCGCACCGTGATCCGGATGTCCCGCGAGCGGCCGGACACGCCGATCCTGGGCCTGACGCCCAGCCTGCAGACGGCGCGGCGCATGGCGCTGGTTTGGGGCGTGCACGCCCTGACCTCAGAGGCCACCCACACCATGACCGAGACGGTGTCGCAGGCGGCCGCCCTGGCGCGCCAGTCGGGCTTCGCGCGGCGGCGGGACGAGATCGTCGTGATCGCAGGGGTCCCGTTCGGACGCTCCGGCGGCACCAACTCGCTTCGGGTGACGCAGGTCACCTGAGGCCGCCCCGCGCTGGCCTTTTCCGGCGGCCGTGCCAAGCTGTGTCCAGGGGGAATCCGACACGTGCGACGGCAGAAGGTGCTCGTGCTCTACCTGGCGAATTCGGCGCTCGACGCGCCCGTGGTGGCCTGGTCGATGTACGACGGAACCGGCGAGACCTTCCGGATGGCCGGCGATCAGGACGCGCCGCCCTACCCCACCGGCCTCGCGGCGCTGCGCGACGGCTGGCGCCTGTTCCAGGCGTCGCAGCTCAATCCGCACGCGCGCGGGGAAGAGTTCGACCTCGCCTATCTGAAGTACGAGTTCTGGTTCGAACAGCTCGTGGAGATCGCGCCATGACCCTGCTGAGCTCGGTCGAGGTCGCCCGCTTCGTGGCGCGCGGCTTCCTCCGCTTCGACGCCGCCGTGCCCGCCGACATCAACGAGCAGTTCATGGCGGAGGCCGGCGCGGTGCAGGCTGCGGCCGAGGGGCGGCGGGTGATGCAGGTCTATGCCCAGACCCTGGCGGGCAGCGGCATCCCCGAGGCGCCGCCCGGGCGCCCCCTGACCGACACCTATCCGGCGGACAGCGCGCTGGGCCGCCTGATGGCGCTGCCGCGGGTGGCCGGCGCGTTCCGCAGCCTGCTGGGCGAGGCGCCGGTCTTCGACCACCACTTCCTGCACATCACCTTCCCGCCGGCCTACTACGAGGCGGGCGGCGCGGAGAACGTGTCGCAGCACACGCACCAGGACTCCACCATCGACCCGCGCCTGCGGTTCGACGTCCAGCTCATGTACTACCCGCACGAGGTGACGGCCGACATGGGCGGCACGCGCTTCGTGCCCGGCACCCACCTGCGCAAGGTCTCCGAGGTCGCCGTCGGCCGCTACCAGAACATACGGGGCCAGCAGCACATGGTCTGCCCGGCCGGCACGCTGCTCTTCCTGCACCACGGGCTCTGGCACGGCGGCGGGGTCAATCGATCCGACCGCACGCGCTACATGTTCAAGATCCGCGCGAACGCCTCCGGATCCCAGGTGCGCCAGTGGGACGCGTCCGACCTGAACGGCCCGCCGGCCCCGCGGCCGATCTTCTTCCGCAAGGCCCCACCCGCGCCCGACACGGTCGAGACGATCCTGATGACCCCCGAGCCCTGGTTCGAGCAGGACACGGGGCGGCTGGAGTTCGTGAACCGCATCAAGCTCTGGCGCTACCTGACCGGCGAGGCGGACTACGACGCGGACTACTGGCTGACCCGGCTCGAGAACACCGCGGCCTGAACGCGATTGACGGGGCGCGCGGCGCAGCCTCAGCCTGGGTCATGGCGCTCGTCATCTATGGATCGGCCCGCTCGCGTACGATGCGTACGCTCTGGATCGCGGCTGAACTGGGTCTCGAGTACGAGCATGCGCCGCTTGAATGGAATTCCCCCGCGCTGAAGTCGCCCGAGTTCCTGGCGTTGAACCCCGCCGGCGCGATTCCGATGATCGTGGACGACGGGGTCGTGGTCGCCGAATCCATGGCCATCGCGCTGCACCTCGCGCAGCGATACGGCGACGCAGGCCCCGAGCCCCTCTACCCGCATGGTCCGCAGGCCGTCGCCGACGTCCTGCGATGGAGCTTCTGGGCGCAGGGCCAGCTCGAGCCGTGGGTCCAGCAGGACGAGCGGCTGGCCGGCCTCCTGGCGCAGGCGGGCGAGGCGGCGGACGCGGAAGTGGCGCGAAGCCTCGGCGTCCTCGAGCGCGCCTTGACCGGGCGATCCTGGCTGGCGGCCGACCACTTCACCGTGGCCGACCTGAACGTGGCGGGCGTACTCTCGCCGTCGCGCGCCCGCAGGATCTCGTTCGAGCGAAACCCCGCCGTCGCCGACTGGCTGATGCGCTGCCACACCCGACCGGCCGCGCAGGCCGCGCGGAGCCGGCACGCCGCGGGTTGACCCCGCCCGCCGGCTGGCGCCACGCTCTGCCGTCCACAGGAGTCCGGCATGCGTCTCGTCCTCTTCGCCGCCCTGGCGCTTGTCGCCGCGACGCCGGCGCTTGCACTGACCGTCTCCGGGACGCCCGCGCGCCCTGCGGACGTGGCGCAGCACCTGAAGCCGGCCTCCGGGCCCGCAGCGTCGCTGCAGGACAGCTTCGCAGGCGCGGGCCGCCCGACCGCCGGACTTTCCGGACCCCCGGCCCACGGAGACGTCAGCTTCGGCTTCGGACCCGTGCGGGCCACCGTCACCTCCGCCCCTTCGCCGGCGCCCCGGGCGGATCGGCGCGACACACCGGCGCCGCTGTCCCTCGCGCCGTACGCACCGCGCCGCTGACGACTCGGCGCTCGGGACTTGTGCAGATCGTCCCGGCCGACCACTGAGGGCGGACGATGACGTCGACGCCAGAGCCCGCGCCGCCCGAGGCCCCTGCCGCATCCGCGCGACGCCGGTTGGGGGCGCTGATCTATCGCGGCGTCGGCTGGACGGCCGTGGGACTGGCCACCGCCGGGGTGTTCCTCCCGATCCTGCCCACCACACCGTTCCTGCTCGTGGCCGCGTGGGCCTTCGCCAAGAGCTCGCCCGAACTGGCCGAGCGGCTGCGCAACCACCCGCGCTTCGGAGCCTTCCTGCGCGACTGGCAGGAGCGCGGGGCGATTCCGATCAAGGCGAAGGTCACGGCCATCGTCCTGATGACCGCCAGCTTCGGCATCGTGGCCCTGACGACGCGCAACGCGTGGGTCCTGGCCGGCGTGGGCGCGACCCTGAGCGCCGTCGCCGTCTACCTGGTCACCCGCCCGAACGCGTGAGCGGGACCAGCGCACAAACGAACGGCCCCGCATCGCTGCGGGGCCGTCTGGATCTTGGGTGCGGGGACAGGATTTGAACCTGTGACCTTCAGGTTATGAGCCTGACGAGCTACCGGGCTGCTCCACCCCGCGGCAAACCTG
>NZ_JAEUMN010000070.1 GCF_016793225.1 Phenylobacterium sp. | reverse complement strand
GGCGGTCGCGAGGACTACCTGAAGGCGTTCGACGCGGCGCTGGCGAAGGCGGTGAAGGCCGGCTTCATCCTGAAGGCCGACCAGGCCGAGGCCCGGGCGCTCGCCGCGGCGATGTACCCCTGAGCGCCGGCCGCGTGGACGCAGCCGCGGGCGGCGGCTAGAGAGACTGGAAAAACCGGTACGTGGGAGTGAACGATGGAGCTTAAGCCCGGCTCGCGCTGGAAGAGCGCGGTCTGCGACACCGAGGTGGTGGTGGTGCGGCCGCCCAAGGCCGAGGCCACCCTGGAATGCGGCGGCTATCCGGTGATCCCGCACGCCGAGGCCAAGCCCGAGGGCAAGACGCTGCACGAGGATTTCGCCGAGGGCAGCCAGGCGGGCAAGCGCTACGCCGACGAAGAGACCGGCATGGAGGTGCTCTGCACCAAGACCGGCCAGGGCACGCTCACCATCGGCGGCCGGCCGATCGGCGCCAAGGAAGCCAAGAAGCTGCCGGCGTCGGACTGAACCGCATGCACACCGCGCTCCTGCTCGACATGGCGGCCGACGCGGCCGCCGACCGGCTGGCGCTGGGTCGCAAGGCCGAGGGCCTGACCTTCGCCGAGGTGCGCCGGCGCGCGCACCACGGCGCGGCCTTCCTCGAACAGATGGGCGGAACGAACGTGGCGTTCGTGGGCCTGAACGGCCCGGCCCTGCCGGTGGCGCTGTTCGCCGCGGGCATGCTGGCGAAGCCGTTCGCGCCGCTGAACTACCGCCTGCCCGACGCCGACCTGTCCAAGCTGCTGGCGCGAACCGCGCCGTCGGTGGCCATCGTCGACGACGACATGGCCCACCGCCTCGCGTCCGCCGAGGGCGTGACCGTGGTGGCCCGCAGCGCCTTCGAGGCCGCCTGCCGCATGCACGGCGACTCCGACGCCGAGTTCCTGGACGTGGACCACGACATCGCCGTCCTGCTGTTCACCAGCGGCACCACGGGCGAGCCCAAGGCCGCGATCCTGCGCCACGCCAACCTGACCAGCTATGTGATCTCGACCGTCGAGTTCCTGGGCTCGGAGCCGGACGAGGCGGCGCTGGTGAGCGTGCCGCCCTACCACATCGCCGGGATCTCGGCGGTGCTGACCGGCTGCTATTCCGGGCGGCGGATCGTCCACCTGGAGGCGTTCACGCCCGAGCAGTGGGTCGACGTGGCGTCGGCCGAGGACATCACCCACGCCATGGTGGTGCCCACCATGCTGGGCCGCATCCTCGACGTCCTGGAGGCGCGGGGCGAGAGCCTGCCGTCGATGAAGGCGATCAGCTACGGCGGCGGGCGGATGCCGCTGCCGGTGATCGAGCGCGCCCTGGCCCTGCTGCCCCACGTGGACTTCGCCAATGCCTACGGGCTGACCGAGACGTCCTCGACCATCTCGATCCTGGGCCCCGACGACCACCGCATGGCGCTCTATTCGGACGACGAGGCGGTGAAGAAGCGGCTCGGCTCGGTGGGGCGCCCGCTGCCCACGCTGGAGCTTCAGATCCGCGGCCCGGACGGCGAGGTGCTGGGGCCGAACGAGTCGGGCGAGATCTATGTCCGTGGCGAGCAGGTCTCGGGCGAGTACACCTCGAAGAAGGTGATCCGCGACGACGGCTGGTTCGCCACCAACGACGGCGGCTACCTGGACCAGGAAGGCTACCTGTTCGTCGAGGGCCGGCTGGACGACGTGATCGTGCGCGGCGGCGAGAACATGAGCCCCGGCGAGATCGAGGACGTGCTGCGCGAGCATCCCGACGTGGCGGACGTGGCGGTGCTGGGCCTGCCGGACAACGAGTGGGGCGAGAAGGTCGCCGCGGTGATCGTGCCGCGCGAGACGCAGCCCTCGGCGCAGGACCTGGCCGCGTTCGCCAAGGCCCGGCTGCGGTCGTCGAAGACGCCGGAAGTCTGGGAATTCCGCGACGCCTTGCCGTACAACGACACGGGCAAGCTGCTGCGGCGCCAGCTCAAGGCCGAGATGAGCCGGCCCGCGTAGCGGAGTCGCGCGGAGGCCGATCGTGCCTGCAATCCAGTCTGCCGCCGCATGAGCCTCCTCGCCGACCTCATCGAGCTGGGCGGGGCGGGCCTCGCCGTGACCGAGCTCGGACGTGATCCGCCGCCGCTGGCGGCGACGCCGGGGGTCGTGCAGGTCGGCGTCTGGCGCGGCGGCCCGCTGCCCGGGGGCGCCCTGGAGCCTTTCGACATCCTGCTGAGCCACGAGCCGGCCGCGCCGGGCCCATGGGTCGGGATCGGGCCCGATCGGCTAGACGCGGAGATCGAGGCGCTGCAGGCCGCGGTGGCGGCGCAACCGGCGGCCGCCGCCGTCTGCGCGCAGGTGCTGCGGATGACGCTGGACGTCCCGTTCCCGAGCGCCCTGGCGCTGGAGTCGCTGGCCTATTCCATGCTGCTGGCGTCGGAAGGGTTCCGCGGCTGGCGGGCGGCCCATCCGCCCCAGCGGCGCCCGGAATCCCCCGCGCCCCGCGTCGCCGTGGACGCCGGGGACGCGATCGCCGTGCGCCTCACCCGACCCGACCGGCGCAACGCCTTCGACGCCCGGATGCGGGACGAACTGACCGAGGCCCTGGCGTTCGCCTTGGCGCACCCGGACGCGCCGCCCGTGGTCCTCAGCGGCGAAGGTCTGTGCTTCAGCGCGGGCGGAGACCTCGACGAGTTCGGCCAGGCGCCCGATCCGGGCCAGGCGCACCTGATCCGCACGCTGCGCTCGCCGGCCCGGCTGGCGCAGGATCTGGGCGGGCGCCTGACGGTCCGCCTGCACGGCGCGTGCGTGGGCGCCGGCATCGAGGTGCCTGCCGCGGCCGGCCGGGTGAGCGCCGACCCGGGGACGCACTTCCGGCTGCCGGAAGTGTCGATGGGGCTGATCCCCGGCGCGGGCGGCACAGCCACGATCCCGCGGCGGATCGGCCGGCGGCGGGCCTGCTGGATGGCGATCTCGGGCGCCGACATCGATCTCGCGACCGCGCTGGCGTGGGGCCTGGTGGACGAGGTGGCGGTGTGAAGGGCCCGATCGGCAAGGCCCTGCGGCGCCACGCGCAGGGCGTGGCGGAGGCCAGCGCGGCGCTGGGGCGCGAGGTGGACGTCGCAGCCCTCGGGGTGACCGACCGCGACGGCGAACTTCCGCTGGGGCCGGCGGGGGAGCTCGTTTCGCCCAATGGCGCCTGCCGCATGTTCCGGGTCGCGGACGGCTGGATGGCGCTGAACCTCGCGCGCGAGGAGGACCGCGACCTCGTGCCCGCGTGGCTGGGCTGCGACTTCGGGGGCGCCCCCACGGACGACCCGTGGGACCTGGTCGCCGCCGAGGCGCCGCGCCAATCCCGGCGGTCGCTGATCGAGCAGGCGATGCTGCTGGGCCTTCCGGCCTGCGGGGTCGCCGAGATCGTGGCGAGTGATCCCGAACCCCTGCACATCGTCAGCCGCGCCTGGGCCTACGGCGCCCCGCGCAGGACCCCGAAGGTGGTCGACCTCTCGGCGCTGTGGGCCGGTCCCCTGTGCGGGGCGATCCTGGCCGCCGCCGGCTGTGAGGTGACGAAGGTGGAGAGCGTGCGGCGGCCCGACCCCACGCGGACCTCGACGCCCGGGCTGCATGCGCGCCTGAACGGGGGCAAGGCGGAGCTGGCGCTGGACCTCGCGGACGCGGCCGACCAGGCGAAGCTGCGCGACCTGATCCTGGACGCCGACGCGGTGATCACCAGCGCCCGGCCCCGCGGCCTGCGCTCGATCGGTCTCGATCCCGAGGCGCTGCTGGCCGCGCGGCGGCTGACCTGGGTCGCCATCACCGGCTACGGCCTCTCGGGCGCCGTATGGAGCGATGACCCCTGGACCAACCGCGTCGGGTTCGGCGACGACACGGCCGCCGCCGGGGGCCTGGTCGCCTGGACGGCGGCGGGAGAGCCGCGGTTCCGGGGCGACGCGCTGGCGGACCCGGTGACGGGCGTGGCCGCCGCGGCGAGCGCGCTCCGCGCCTTGGCGCATGAGCGCGCGGGCGTGATCGACGCCGGCATGGCGCCGATCGCGAGGCGGGCGGCGATCATCTGCGGCCAGCGGCGGCTGCCTTGAGCGCCCTCACGGTCCGGAATGTCGAGGTCGAGGGGCAGGCCGGACTGGACGTGGCGCTGGCGGACGGCCGGATCGCGGCGGTGGGGCCGCGGCTTCCGCGCGCTGGCCCGGAGATCGACGGCCAGGGCGGAGCCCTGATCCCCGGACTCTGTGACCACCACATCCACCTCTTCGGCCTCGCCGCGCAGGCGGAGTCGGTGACGCTGGAGGGCGTCGCGACCCCGCAGGCGCTGGCGGCGCGGATCGCCGCGGCGGCGGCGGCGCGGCCCGACGGCGCCTGGCTGCGCGTGCTGGGCTACCATGAGAGCCAGGCCGGCGACCTGACCCGCGCCGACCTGGACCGGCTCGCGCCCCGCCACCGGCTGCGGATCCAGCACCAGACGGGTTCCCTGTGGATGCTGAACAGCCTGGCCCTCGAAAGCCTGGGCGACGGCGACGCGCCGCCCGGCGTGGACCGCGAGGCGGGCCGCGTCTGGCGGGCCGACGCCTGGCTGCGGCACCGGATCGGCGCCGAACCGCCGGCGCTGGCGCCGGTGGGGGCGCGGCTCGCCGCCTGCGGGGTGACCGCCGTGACGGACGCGAGCGTCACGACCGACGCCGACGCCGCCCGCCGGCTGGCGGATGCGCATCGCGGCGGCGCGCTGCCGCAGCGGCTGACGCTGATGAGCGGCGGTCCGCTTGCGGCGCCGGCGGACGGGGCGTTCCGGGTGGGGCCGCGCAAGGTCCTGCTCGACGACCACGCGCTGATCGACCTGGACGACTTCACCGCGCGGATCGCCGGGGCGCGCGCCGAGGGCCGCCGGGTGGCCGTCCACTGCGTGACGGCCGCCGAACTGGCGCTGACGCTCGCGGCCTTCGCCGTCGCCGGCGTCGAGCCCGGCGACCGGGTGGAGCACGGCAGCGTCATTCCACCGGCCGCCGTTGCGGAGCTGAAAGCCCTGGGCCTGACCGTCGTCACCCAGCCGGCGTTCATCCGTGAGCGGGGCGACCGCTACCTGGCCCAGGTCGCGCCCGAGGACCTGCCCGACCTCTACCGGTGCGCCAGCCTGATGGCGGCCGGCCTGCCCGTGGCGGCGAGCTCGGACGCCCCCTACGCCACGGCGGACCCCTGGGTCGGGATCGCGGCGGCCGTCGACCGGCTGAGCGCGGGCGGCCGCCAGGTGGGCGCGGGCGAGGCGCTGTCGCCGGCCGCGGCGCTCGGGCTCTACCTCGACGACCCTGCCGGTCCGGGGCGCCACCGGCGCAGGGTGGTCCCCGGCGCGCCGGCGGATCTCTGCCTCCTGGACGCGCCCCTGCACGAGGCGCTGCGCGAGCCTTCGCAGGACCGGGTCCGGCTGACGCTGGTGGCGGGCGCGGTCGTCCACGCGGCCGCGCGGGCCTGAGCCGGCCCTATCGCTTGACGTAA
>NZ_JAEUMN010000043.1 GCF_016793225.1 Phenylobacterium sp. | reverse complement strand
CTTTCGGCCGCTCACCGCTTCCTCGTCACGCTGGCGGACGGACAGCATGTGTTCGTCAAGGGCGCGACCACGCCGGAGACGGCGGCGTGGCTTCGAAACGAGCGCACGGCCCTGTCGGCGGCGCCTCCCGAGCTCGCGCCGCGGGTTCTGGCCTGGCTGGACGACGATCCGGACCGCCCCGTCCTCGTGCTGGAGGCGCTCGAAGGCCGCTGGCCGGCGGGGCATCAGGGCGTCGCGTGGCGGCCCGGCGATCTCCCGGCCGTGGTCGACGCCCTTCGGCGGCTGGCGCGTGCGCCGGCCGACGGGCTTGCGGCCGCGAGCGGGGCGGCCTCCACCGGATGGGCGGACATCGTGGCCGCGCCCGAAGCGATCCTTCGGCTCGGGATCTGTTCCCCGGCCTGGCTGGCGGCCTGGGGCGGCCGCCTGCTGGACGCCGAGCAGAGCCTTGTCCGGACAGGCGCGGCGTTCGTCCACGGCGACATGCGCAGCGACAACATCTGGCTCGGGGCGGACGGGGTGAAGTTCGTGGACTGGAGCCACGCCGTGCGCGGAGCGCCGGAGACCGACCTCGCCACACTTCTGCCGACAGCCCATCTCGAAGGCGGCCCCGCTCCGGCGTCCCTGATGCCCGAGGGCGGAGCCTGGGCTGCGGCCCAGGCCGCCGACATGGCCCTGCGCGCCGTGGGCGATCACGCCGCGCCCGCCTGGCTCCGCCGGGTGTTCGGCCGCCTGGCCGCGATAAATCTGGACTGGGCCGCCGCAAGCCTCGACCTGGCGCCGCGGGACGGGGCGCCTTGGGCGGCTTTGTGACGCCGCGCCCGCGTCGCCTTTTGCGATCCGCGAGGTTTCGCGTAAATCGACGCGCCCCCACCTAGGGGCGCCGCGTAACGCACCTTTCGAAACCGAGACCTAGATGCCGAGCCTGAACGAGATCCGGACGCATTTCCTGGACTTCTTCCAGAGGAACGACCACGCCGTCGTCGCCTCGGCTCCGCTCGTGCCGCAGAACGATCCGACGCTGTTGTTCGTCAATGCGGGCATGGTGCCGTTCAAGAACTACTTCACCGGCGCCGAGACGCCGCCGTGGCCCCGCGCCGCCTCGTCCCAGAAGGCCGTCCGCGCGGGCGGCAAGCACAACGACCTGGACAACGTCGGCTACACGGCGCGCCACCACACCTTCTTCGAGATGCTGGGCAACTTCTCGTTCGGCGACTACTTCAAGGAGCGGGCGATCGTCCTGGCCTGGGAGCTGCTGACCAAGGAGTTCAAGCTTCCGCCCGAAAAGCTGACGATCACCGTCTACCACACGGACGACGAGGCCTTCGATCTCTGGAAGAAGGTCGCGGGCCTGCCCGATCACAAGATCATCCGCATCCCCACCAGCGACAACTTCTGGTCCATGGGCGACACCGGCCCCTGCGGCCCGTGCTCGGAGATCTTCTACGACCACGGCGAGCACATCCCGGGCGGCCCGCCCGGCAGCCCGGACGAGGACGGCGACCGCTTCGTCGAGATCTGGAACCTCGTCTTCATGCAGTTCGAGCAGTTCGCCGACGGCGCGCGCCAGCCGCTGCCGAAACCGTCGATCGACACGGGGGCAGGCCTCGAGCGCGTGGCCGCCGTCCTGCAGGGGGTGCACGACAACTACGACGTCGACCTGTTCCGCACGATCATTGCCGCCAGCCGCGAGCTGGTGGGCGGGGCCGGCGGCGCCTCCAACGGCCCGTCGCACCGCGTGATCGCCGACCACCTGCGCTCGACCAGCTTCCTGATCGCCGACGGGGTGATGCCGTCGAACGAAGGCCGCGGCTACGTCCTGCGCCGGATCATGCGCCGGGCGATGCGCCACGCGCACCTGCTGGGCGCCGAGGAGCCCCTGATGCACCGCCTGGCGCCCACGCTGGTGAAGGAGATGGGCGACGCCTATCCCGAGCTGCGCCGCGCCGAGGACGCCATCGTCGACACCCTGCGCCAGGAGGAGGAGCGCTTCCGCGTGACGCTGGGCCGCGGCCTGGCGCTGCTGGACGAGGCCACCGCCGGGCTCGGCCAGGGCGACGTGCTGTCGGGCGAGACGGCGTTCCGCCTTTACGACACCTACGGCTTCCCGCTCGACCTCACCCAGGACGCGGTGCGGGCCAAGGGCCTCACGGTGAACCTCGAGGAATACGAGGCCGCCATGAGCCGCCAGCGCGAGATGGCGCGCGGCGCGTGGAAGGGGTCGGGCCAGGTGGCGGCGGCCGCGGAGTGGTTCGCCATCCGCGAGCGGCTGGGGCCGACGGTGTTCACCGGCTACGACGAGACCGAGGGCACGGCCGAGCTGCTGACCCTGGTGGAGGACGGCCGCGAGGTCGACGGCGCCGGGACGGGTGCGCGCGTGCAGGCGCTGTTCGACCGCACGCCCTTCTACGCCGAGAGCGGCGGTCAGGCGGGCGACAAGGGCGAGGTGCTCTGGGACGGCGGCCGCGCTCGCGTGCTCGACGTGCAGAAGCAGGCCGGCGACCTGCATGTGCACGACCTGGAGGTGACCGAGGGCGCGCTCTCGTCCGGCGCCCGTGTCCAGCTGTCGGTGGACGCCGCCAACCGCGCCTCGACCCGCGCGAACCACTCGGCGACGCACCTCCTGCATGCCGCGCTGCGGAATGTCCTGGGCCGGCACGTGACCCAGAAGGGCCAGATGGTGGACGGCGAGCGCATCCGCTTCGACTTCAGCCATGGCCAGCCGCTCACCGCCGACGAGCTCGATCGCATCGAGGCCGAGGTGAACGCCGTGGTGCGGCAGAACCTGGCCGCCGAGACCAAGAGCATGCGCCCGCAGGAGGCGATCGAGGCCGGCGCCATGGCGCTGTTCGGCGAGAAGTACGGCGACAGCGTCCGCGTGCTGACGCTCGGACAGGCCCTTGGCGGGGACGGCGCCTACTCGGTGGAACTCTGCGGCGGCACCCATGTGGCGCGGACGGGCGACATCGCGCTCTTCAAGGTGGTCTCCGAGCAGGGCGTCGCGGCCGGCGTCCGCCGGATCGAGGCGCTCACGGGCGAGTCGGCGCGGCGGTACCTGCTGGAGCAGGCCGGGGTCTCCAAGGCGCTGGCCGAGCAGTTCAAGACCCCGGTCGCCGAGGTGACGGCCCGCGTGGAGGCCCTGCAGGCTCAGGCGCGCAAGCTGGAGAAGGAGCTGGCCGAGGCCAAGCGGCAGCTGGCGATGGGCGGCGGCGGCGGGGCGGCCGGCGGTCCCGAGGAGATCGCCGGCGTGAAGGTGCTCGCCCGCGTCATGGAGGGCGTCGGCGGCAAGGACCTCCGCGCCATCGCCGAGGAGTTCAAGAAGCAGCTCCCCGACGGCGTCATCGCGCTGGTCGGGACCGCGGACGGCAAGGCTGCGGCGACGGTCGCCGTCACGGGGGCGGCGCAGGCCCGCTTCAACGCCGCCGAGCTCGCCAAGACCGCCGTGCTGGCCATGGGCGGGCAGGGCGCGGGAGGCCGCCCGGACTTCGCGCAGGGCGGCGCGCCAGACGGCGGCCGGGCTGCCGAGGGCGTCGCGGCGATCAAGGCGGCGCTCGCGAACTAGGCGGGAGGCGGGCTCTCCGCCGCCACGCAGAGACAAGGGACGGCCGGGCCTGCCTGGCCGGCTGCCGTTCGGAGCTGCACCGAAGCGTGAGTTGACAACCTCCAGCGCTGGGCGCGCCGTCGGCGGACGCCAACTTGACGGAGGTCCCTATGGAGACCCGTGAGCACTTCGGCGACCAGACGCAGGACGTCGTGACCCACGAGCGCACCTACCACGCCTTCAGCATCCTCACGCGCTGGGCGATGCTGCTGATCGGCGACGCCACCCTCTGGCTCACCCTGTGGTTCGCCGCCGGCTGGGGATTCCTGGGCAGCACGCTTGCCGCGATCGTCGCGTTCGTCGTGGGCTACATCGTGCTGGTGCGCCACGAGGAGAAGCAGCCCCTCGACGTCTGGGCCGAAGGGCGCTGACGCCGGCGCGCCGACCGCACGGAGCGGGCAGGGCGCCGGGGCTGCAGAAACGCGCCTACGCGGTCAGGCCGCGAGAGCCTTCTCGAGGTTCGCCGCGACCTTGTCGATGAAGCCCTCGGTGGTCAGCCAGCCCTGAGTGTCGCCCACGAGGAGCGCCAGGTCCTTGGTCATCGAGCCCGATTCCACCGTGGCGACGCAGACCTTCTCGAGGGTGTCGCAGTAGTGGGCGAGTTCGGCGTTTCCGTCGAGCTTGGCCCGGTGCTTCAGACCCTGGGTC
>NZ_JAEUMN010000012.1 GCF_016793225.1 Phenylobacterium sp. | reverse complement strand
CTGGCCCGCGCCCGCCTTTCGCACCGCATGCCGATGGGCTTCCACGGCCTGTGGATCAGCGGACGGTGAGCCCGCCGTCGATGACCAGCTCCTGGCCCGTCACGTAGCGCGCCTCGTCCGAGCACAGCCAGAGGACGCCGTTGGCGATGTCCAGCGGCCAGCCCTTCACGCCCATGGGCACGGCCATGGTCGACATGGCGTCGAGGTCCGGCGGGGCGTTGGCGCCGGGGTTCACGGCCTGTCCGACGGTCAGCCAGATCGGAGTCTCGATGAGGCCCGGGTGGACGGAGTTCACCCGAATGCCGTCCTTGGCGTTGGCGCATTCCATGGCGATGGCCTTGGTGAACAGGCGCACGGCGCCCTTGGTGGCGCAGTAGCCGGCCAGCCCGGCCGAGCCCTTGAGCCCCGCCACCGACGAGATGTTCACGATGGACCCGCCGTCGCCGCTGGCCCGCATCAGCGGAAGGCCGTGCTTCACGCCCAGGAACACACCGTCGACGTTGATCGCCATCTGCCGCCGCCAGGCGTCGAGGGTCATGTCCGTGATCGGGCCGCCGATGCCGATGCCGGCGTTGTTCACCAGGATGTCCAGCCGGCCGTGCCGGGCCCGGATTCCCTCGACCACGTCGATCCAGGCCTGTTCGTCGGTGACGTCGTGGCTCTGGTACTCGGCCTTGCCGCCGGCCTTGGCGATCCCCGCCACCACCTCGGCGCCAAGCGCGTCCTGGATGTCGGTGACGACGACCGTCGCGCCTTCCTCCGCCAGCCGCTCCGCGGTGCCGCGTCCGATACCGCTCGCCCCGCCGGTGACCAGCGCGACCTTGCCTGCAACCCGACCTGCCATGGCGTCTCCCCTTCTCGTTGCGCCGTTGGTAGCGCAGGCGCAGGCGGCGGAACAGCCGTGCCGTCGGGGAACGGGGAGACGCGGCGTCGCCCGCCGGGCCTTGCGCGCAACCCTCCGGCGCGCGGGTCCGCCCGGCGGGCGCGCTGTGGCTCAGGAGCCGCCGACCACCCTTCGGAGTCGGCGACGGCGACCGGCTCGGCGCCTACTGCATCCAGCGGGGTTCGGTCGAACCCGTGGTGACGATGCCGTAGATGAGGCCGATCGCGAGGAGCACGATGGCGGCCACCATGACGACGCCGATCATCCCCTCGAACTTCTCGGCCAGATGCCGTGGCTTGTGATGCTTCACGTCGCCGGTGTGCGGCTCGGTATGCATGACTCTTCCTCGCAATCCGTTGTGGAGTGTCTTGGCTCTCCACGCCGTCCTGCGGCAGACGCCAGCCGGGCGTCCCCCGGAAGTTCGTTGACCCCGCGAGCGGGACCGAGCGGGCCGCCGGGGCGCGCCCTTGCCGCCTGTCTCAGTCAGGCGATGGCGGGAGTCTGCGCCTCCTCGCGGGCGTCGTCAATCGCCGCACGGCCTAAGCCTCTGACGCCTCAGAGCTTTTGCGAGCGGCTCGCAGAAGCGCCGTAGATGTCCACGCCCGTGGTCCAGTCGTTCATGACCCCGACGACGCGTCGCCCGTTCGCTTCGCCGGTGACGAAGCTCCCGTTCCAGAGCCGGTCGTAGACGGGGATCTGGTAGCGCACGAGCGCCGACAGGCGGCCCGGCCAGTCCACCCCGGACTTGAGCCGCCAGACGACGTCGCGGGCCGCGCCCGGCGGGTCGAGGCGCATGTCCGCCAGCGGCTCCTCGCGCCCGTCCACCTGCCAGCCGCCGGTGGCCCCGCGGTCGAGCAGGAGCGTCGTCGCCGACAGGCCTTCGCCGGCGAGCCAGGCGTAGTTGAACGGCGCCTCGAACCGCGGCGCCTCCTGGCGCTGCTCGTGGAACTTGGCCTGGCCCGAGTGGCGGAACTTGCGGCCGGCGATCTCCACCTCGGCCTCGACGAAGCCGTAGACCTCCTGCCGCCCGTCGAGCACCTGCGCCGCGAGCGCGCTGACGCCCAGAAACTGGCCGTCGAGGCGCATCGGAACCCGCCCCGGCCCGTGCGGCGCGCGGACGCTGCGATGGCCCTTCAAATCGGCCGAAAGCCGCACCGCGGGCGGCCTGTCGCCGCGCCGGACCCGCACCAGCTCGGCCTTGGCGCCCGGCGCCGACCACGACGCCTGGTCCTGCGACGCCAGCCGCACCTTGGCGCTGGGGAGGTCGTGCGTGGTGAAGGCGTAGAGTTCGCCGTCGCGGACCACATGGCACCACAGCCACGTCTGGTCCTCGTCGGGAAAGCGGCAGAACCGCAGCGTCAGCGCGCTGCGGCCGTCGTCCGACACGGTCATCACCATGGCGGACTCGGAGTAGGCCTTCGAGCCGCGCACGAGGACGTCGCGGCTGCGCGCGAGCGCGGGCGCGGCCGCCAGGGCCGGGGCGGCGGCCAGAACCGTACGGCGGCGGATCACTTCGGCGCCTCCGTCGAGGGGAAGGGCGGTCGCGGCTCGTCGTCGGGCACGCCCATGGACCGCCGCAGACGATCGATGGTGGCCTTGCTGGCGTCGCGGGCGGGGTCCGCGCCCGGCGGGTTCAGCACCTCGCGCTCGAGGAAGCGCAGGCCGTCGCGGAAACGGGCGGTGATCGTGCGCCCGGTATGGTCGGCGTTGCGGACCAGGCGGTACTCGTGTGGGACGCCGTGGTCCCACATCACCCGGTGGAGGAACTCCGTGCCCTCGTCGAGCTTGAACATGTCGATGTCGCCCACCTCGATGTAGATGGCGAGCCCGGACTTCAGGATCGCCGCCTTGTTGGCGATGACCATGTTGGCCGGGTTGGCCTTCTGCCAGAACGCGCGGTCGACGGGGTCGCCGAAGATCGACCGGAAGAAGCGGTCGTCGCGCTGGAAACGGTTGCGCATCTTCACGTCCTCGAACCGCAGGGCCGGCTCGATGCCCGGCTCCATCGCGGCGAGGCCGCCGAACATCTCGGGGTGGTTGAAGCCGAGCCGCAGCGATCCCAGGCCGCCCATCGAGATGCCGGTGACCATCGTGCGGTTGCGCTCAGCCGAGAGGCCGTAGCGGCGGCGCAGTTCGGGGACCAGTTCGGTGACGATGAAGGTCTCCCACTTCTGGGAGCCGTCCTTGAAGTCCATGTAGAGCGAGCGGCCCACGTCCGGCGTGACGACGACCGCGGGCGAGAACTCCTTGGCGGCCCAGGCGGCCTCGATGGCCGGCTGCATGCGCGCCAGGAAGCCGTTGTCGCCCCCGCCGCCGTGGAGCAGCAGGAGCAGCGGCAGCTTGCGGTCCGGCGAATGGCCGTCGGGAAGGAGAACCGAGACCTTCACGGGCGAAGGGACCAGCTTCGAGGTGAGCTCGATCGTCTCGAGCCGCGCCGCGGCCTGCGCCGCTCCGGCCAGTACGACGGCCAGGATCGTCCCCAACAGAACCCGCAGCATCTGCGCCTCCTCGCTTTTCGCCGAGGCTAGCATCATGCCCTTCGCGCGCCGCATAGCCCGCGGCTATCGACCCGACGCCGCCGGGCTACCCCAGCTCGGCCATGGATTCGTGACCGGCGTTCACCTAACATGATCTCAGCCCTTGGGGGCCGGTGCGGGGGGACAGGGTGGCGACGTTCAACTTCGAGACGATCACCGACACGCAGGCGCAGGGCTTCGCCGGGATCGACTCGCTGATCTTCACCGGCGCCGGTGAGAGCGCGCTGACCACGACCGTGCTGTTCGTGGCCGCGACCGCCACGGCGCCCGCGTCGGTCAGCCTCCTGTCGGGGGTCACCAGCCGGCTGGTGAACTTCAACGCCGCGATCGTAAGCGCGAGCCGACCGGTGTTCCCGGACAGCTCGGTGCTCTTCATCGGCACGGCGGGAGGCGACAATTTCAACGCCGCGACCGCCGCGGGCGGGGCTGACGGGGGAACCAACGACGGACTCTACGGCGGGGACGGCGCCGACACCCTCCAGGGCGGCGCCGGCCGCGACCAGCTGCAGGGCAACGCGGGCGGCGACAGCCTCTCGGGCGGCGCCGGGAACGACATCCAGTACGGCGGCCGCGACGACGACATGATCGACGGCGGAGGCGGCTTCAACTTCGGCCAGGGCAATCTCGGCAACGACACCGTGACGGCCAGTGGCAGTTCGGGTTCGAACACCCTGCTGGGCGGGCAGGGGACCGACAGCGTCGTTGGCGGCTCGGGCGCCGACTTCCTGAACGGGAACCTCGGCGACGACACGATCAACACCGGCGGCGGCAGCGACACCGTTTTCGGCGAGGGCGGCAACGACAGCGTGGACGCCTCGGTCAACACCGGCAGCGTGTCGGTCAATGGCGGCGATGGCAACGACACCGTGACCGGCGTCGGTAGTCTCTCGGTCGTCGGGGGCGATGGCAACGACCGGGTCACCGCGTCCTCAGGTCTGACGGCCACGGCGGTGAGCGTCCTGGACGGCGGCCTGGGCGACGACACCATCCAGACCAGTTCGCTTGGGCGAGATACGCTGATCGGCGGAGCCGGCAACGACAACTTCGTGACCACCGGCGGCGGCGGCGACAGCTTGAACGGCAATGCCGGCAACGACACCGTGCTCGGATCGGATGACGCTGTGAATGGGGACGTGATCGCCGGTGAGGACGGCAACGACTCGATCCCGGCGCGCGCGGGATCGGACACAATCGATGGCGGGACAGGCGACGACGAAATCAACACCGGCGCTGGCAACGACAGTGTCGTCGGCGGCGATGGCAACGACACGATCGACAACACCGGAGGCGGCAACGACATCATCGTGGGCGGTCTCGGCAACGACTTCATCCTCAGCGGGTCGGGGGACGAGAACATCTCCCTAGGAGATGGAAACGACACGGCCGCGGGCGCGGACGGCAACGATGTCCTGTTCGGCGATCTGGGCGACGACATTCTGATCGGCAGCCCCGGCAACGACACGCTCACCGGCGGCGCCGGCAATGACACCCTGCAAGGCGGCGACGACGTCGACTCGCTCGATGGCGGGGCCGGCGACGACTCGCTGAAGGGCGGGGCGGGGAACGACACAGTCACCGGCGGCGCCGGTAACGACCAGATCGGGGCCGACGGCGGCTTCGACCGCATCACCGGCGGGGCCGGGACGGACACCTTTCTGTTCGCGTCAGGCGACTCCGGGGTTACCGTCGCTGCGATCGACCAGGTGCTGGACTGGGCGGTCGAGGACCAGATGCGGTTCGGAGCGCTGGCGGCGCCCGTGGCCGGGACCACCTACCTCGAACTCACCGCCGCCACCTACGAGGCGGCGATGACGCAGGCCAACAGCCAGATCGGCGGCGGCACTGTGAAGTACGTCGTCGTGTCGGTGGGGTCGGACACCATCGTCTTCGTCGACACCGCGAACAACGGCGGCACGGCCGAGGACGCCGTGGTGCTGGTGGGCCGCGGTCTGGCCGACATCAGCGTCACCAACTTCGGCGGATAGGCCGTCGCACCGCCGTGGACTTCTGCGCGGCGGTGCGCCACACCGCCTGCGAACCGGAGGCGCGCATGGTGAGCCTGGACGACTACATCGACGACGGCGATGAGGGGCCGGACGTGGCGGCCGATTTCGCCGCGCTGAGGGACTCGCTGAAGGCCCTCGCCGATGCGGTGGCCAGCACCAACCTGGCGGTCATCAACGCCGCCCAGGGCGATCCCGGCGCGGCCACCCAGCGCGTGCAGGCCTCGGTGGCGGCGCTGAAGCGCTTCCACGACGCGATGAAGGTCCTGGAGGCCGGGACCGAGGACGAGCGCGCGGACGACGCGGACGAAGGCTAGGACCCCCCGAAGGCCGTGCGAGCGTGGGTCGAACCCACGCCCAGGACGGACCCTACGCCGCCACGCCGAAGAGGGCGCCGACGCCGGCGGTGGCGGCGAGCGCCAGGGCGCCCCAGAAGGTGACGCGGACCACCGCCTTCAGCATGTTCGCGCCGCCCGCCCGCGCGCCGACCGCTCCCAGGACGGCGAGGAAGACGATCGCGGCGGCCGACACGACCACGGCCATCGCGCCCTCCGGGGCCAGCAGCGCAGCGCCGAGGGGCAGCGCGGCGCCGGCCGAGAAGGTGAGCGCGGAGGTGACGGCGGCCTGCACCGGCCGCGCGGTGGTCATGTCGGAGATCCCGAGCTCGTCGCGGGCGTGGGCGCCGAGGGCGTCCTTGGCCATCATCTGGTCCGCGACCTGGCGCGCGAGGCCGATCTCGACGCCCCGGGCGACATAGATCGCGGCCAGTTCCTCGCGCTCGAACGCAGGCTGGTCCCGCAGTTCCGCCCGCTCGCGCGACAGGTCCGCGGTCTCGGTGTCGGCCTGAGAGCTGACCGAGACGTACTCGCCCGCCGCCATCGAGAAGGCGCCGGCCACCAGCGCGGCGACCCCGGCGAGCAGGACCTCGCTGCGGCCCTGAGAGGCCGCGGCCACGCCCACGATGAGGCTGGCGGTCGAGACGATGCCGTCGTTGGCGCCCAGGACCGCGGCGCGCAGCCACCCGATCCGCTGCACGGCGTGGCGTTCAAGGTGGCGTGGCGCCATCGGATGGGTTCCTTTTCGCGGGCCTGGGGGCGCGCGACCGTCGGCCTCTGTGGCGGATACGGCAAGGGTCCGCCTTGAGGCAGGTCATGCCTCCGGCCGCAGGAACTCCCGCCCGTCCGGCCGACGCCTCAGGCGTAGCTCTGCAGCGGCCGCACTTCCAGCGGCGCCTGCGCTGTCGCAGCGATGGCGCGGGCGGCGGCCAGGGCGGCGGGCGTGGTGGTGAAGTAGGGGATCTTCATCATCAGCGCCGTGCGGCGGATCTCGAACGAGTCCAGCAGCGACTGCTTGCCCTCGGTGGTGTTGAAGACCAGCTGCACCTCGCCGTTCTTCATGGCGTCGACGATGTGGGGACGGCCCTCCAGCACCTTCTTGACCACCTCGACCTTCAGGCCCTGTTCGGCGAGGTAGGCCGCGGTGCCCGACGTGGCGAGCACGCGGAAGCCGTTGGCGATCATCTGGCGCACCGGCTCGGCGATCCAGGCCTTGTCGGCGTCCTTCACCGACACGAACAGGCAGCCCGCCTGGGGCAGCAGCGTGCCGCCGCCCAGCTGGCTCTTGGCGAAGGCGCGGGCGAAGGCGGGGCCGGCGTCCTCGCCGGGGCGGATCCAGTCCAGGCCCATGACCTCGCCGGTGGAGCGCATCTCGGGGCCGAGGATGGTGTCGACGCCCTGGAAGCGGGCGAAGGGGAACACCGCCTCCTTCACCGCGATGTGGTCGTAGGGCGTGTCCGTGAGGTTGAAGTCCGACAGCGGCCTGCCGGCCATCAGCTTGGCGGCGATGGCGGCCACGGGCTCGCCGATGGTCTTGGCGACGAAGGGCACCGTGCGGCTGGCGCGCGGGTTCACCTCGAGCACGAAGATCCGCGGGCTGGCCGAGTGGGGCTCCTCGATGGCGAACTGCACGTTCATCAGGCCGCGCACGTTCAGCGCTTTGGCCATGGCCTCGGTCTGGCGCTTCAGCTCGTCGATGGTCTCGGCGCGGAGGCTGAAGGGCGGCAGCGAACAGGCGGAGTCGCCCGAGTGCACGCCGGCTTCCTCGATGTGCTCCATGACGCCGGCCACGAAGACCTCGCCGCTCGCGTCGCAGAGGGCGTCCACGTCCACCTCGGTGGCGCGGGAGAGGTACTGGTCGATCAGGACGGGGCTGTCGCCCGAGACCTGCACGGCGGTGGTGATGTAGCGCTCGAGCTGCTCGTCGTCGCGGACGATCTCCATGGCCCGGCCGCCCAGCACGTAGGAGGGGCGGATCACCACCGGGTAGCCCACCTTGTGGACCGCCGCGAAGGCCTCTTCGCGGCTGCGGGCGATGCCGTTCACCGGCTGGGCGATCTGGAGCCTGTGCAGCAGCTGCTGGAAGCGCTCGCGGTCCTCGGCCAGGTCGATGGCGTCGGGGCTGGTGCCGAGGATCGGCACGCCGGCGTCCTCCAGCGGCTTGGCCAGCTTCAGCGGCGTCTGCCCGCCGAACTGGACGATGACGCCCAGCAGCTTGCCCTTCGACTGCTCGACGTCGATCAGCTCCAGCACGTCCTCCGCGGTCAGAGGCTCGAAGTAGAGGCGGTCGGAGGTGTCGTAGTCGGTGGAGACCGTTTCGGGATTGCAGTTCACCATGATCGACTCCACGCCGATCTCGTCGAGCGCGAAGGCCGCGTGGCAGCAGCAGTAGTCGAACTCGATCCCCTGTCCGATCCGGTTCGGGCCGCCGCCGAGGATGATGGCCTTCTGCCGGTCCGACGGGTCGCTCTCGCAGTCGGGGACCTGGCCCAGGGCGCCGGTCTCGTAGGTCGAGTACATGTACGGCGTGTCGGCGCGGAACTCGCCGGCGCAGGTGTCGATGCGCTTGAACACCGGCCGCACGCCGAGGGCGCGGCGGCGGGCGCGGACGTCGGTTTCGGACGCGCCGGTCAGCCTGGCGAGGCGGGCGTCGGAAAAGCCCAGGGCCTTCAGGCGGCGGAACCCGGGCGCGTCGGCGGGGAGACCCTCGGCGCGGACCCTGGCCTCCTCCTTCACCAGGGCTTCGAGCTGGCGAAGGAACCACGGCTCGTAGCTGCAGGCGCCGTGGATCTCGTCGCAGGTCAGGCCGGCGCGGAAGGCCTGGGCGATGACGCGCAGGCGGTCGGGCGTGGGGGTCGCCAGCGCGCGCAGGATCGCGGCGTGGCCCATCTCGGGATCGTCGCCGCCCTCGATCGCCACCTCGTCCAGGCCGGTGAGGCCGGTCTCGAGGCCGCGCAGGGCCTTCTGCAAGCTTTCGGCGAAGGTGCGGCCGATGGCCATGACCTCGCCCACCGACTTCATCTGGGTGGTGAGGTAGGGCTCGGAGCCCGGGAACTTCTCGAAGGCGAAGCGCGGGATCTTGGTGACGACGTAGTCGATGCTGGGCTCGAACGAGGCCGGCGTGGCGCCCGTGATGTCGTTCATCAGCTCGTCGAGGGTGTAGCCGACGGCCAGGCGCGCGGCGACCTTGGCGATCGGGAAGCCGGTGGCCTTGGAGGCCAGCGCCGAGCTGCGCGACACCCGCGGGTTCATCTCGATGACCACCATGCGGCCGTCGGCGGGGTTCACCGCGAACTGCACGTTGGAGCCGCCCGTCTCGACGCCGATCTCGCGCAGGACGTCGATCGAGGCCTTGCGCATCCGCTGGTATTCCTTGTCGGTCAGCGTGAGCGCGGGGGCGACGGTGATGGAGTCGCCCGTGTGGACGCCCATCGGGTCGATGTTCTCGATCGAGCAGACGATGATGCAGTTGTCGGCCTTATCGCGGACAACCTCCATCTCGTACTCCTTCCACCCCAGCACGCTCTCCTCGATGAGCACCTCGGTGGTGGGCGAGAGGTCCAGGCCGCGTTCCACGATCTCGCGGAACTCCTGGGCGTTGTAGGCGATGCCGCCGCCGGTGCCGGCCAGGGTGAACGACGGGCGGATGATCGCGGGCAGGCCCACGAACTCCAGGCCTTCCAGGGCCTCTTCCATCGTGTGGGCCGCCTTGGACTTGGGGCTCTCGAGCCCGATCTTGTCCATGGCGTCGCGGAATTTCTGGCGGTCCTCGGCCTTGTCGATCACATCGGCCTTCGCGCCGATCATCTCGACGCCGTACTTCTTCAGGACGCCGCGGCTTTCGAGCGCGAGGGCCGTGTTGAGCGCGGTCTGGCCGCCCATGGTGGGCAGGAGGGCGTCGGGGCGCTCCTTCTCGATGATCTTTTCGACCATCTCGGGCGTGATCGGCTCGATGTAGGTGGCGTCGGCGACGTTCGGATCCGTCATGATCGTCGCCGGGTTCGAGTTCACCAGGACGATGCGATAGCCCTCGGCCCGAAGCGCCTTGCACGCCTGGACGCCCGAGTAGTCGAACTCGCAGGCCTGGCCGATCACGATCGGTCCCGCGCCGATGATCAGGATCGAGGAGATGTCGGTGCGTTTCGGCATGGCTCTCGCGCGCAAGGGCGGCCGCGCTGCGACGCGCGCCGTCACCGGTCAGGACTTCAGGTTAAGGCGCCCCAATAGAGGGGGAGTTCCCCGCGCGCAAGCTTGCGCTGTCCTCCGAAGGGTATACGCGGCCCATGGCGGCGTCCGCCGCTCGGGCCGTGTTGCGCCGCGGCCGATTGGTTCCCGAGAATTTCTCTTTCGAATCACGCAACTAACACGCGGCTCGGGCTCTATCCCTTGGCGCGCCGAATCCCCGGCGGCGGCAGAGCGGAGTCGCCCGATGAGCTTGGTGGACAGAATCCCGACCTTGAGCGACGAGGAGGTCGTGAACCTGCTGGCCAACGCGCAGCGGCTGGCCGAGACCGGCGACGACAAGCAGAAGGCGGCGGCCGCGGACCTGCTCCCCGCGCTGGAGACCGAGGCTGCGGCCCGCAAGGACGCGCGCCTGGAACGCGCCAAGGCCAAGCGGGCGGCGACCCGCAAGGCGACCGTCAAGGCCAAGGCCGCGGCGTAGACGTCCACTGCTCAGGCTGAGCGCCCGGCGCCTTGCGGCGCCGGCCCGCCGGCGGCAGGGTCGTCGCCATGCGACGCGTCCTGATCCTGCTTCTCGCCGCAGCGGCCTTTCCCGCTGCGGCCCAGACCCCGCCCGCGCCGGGGAAGCCGGTCACGATCGACGCCACGCTCACGGGCCAGCCGATCCGCGCTGCGCCGGGCGACCTGCGCGTCAGCATCAGCCAGGTGGAGCTGCCGGCCGGCGGCCGCCTTGCGGCGCACAAGCATCCCTATGCCCGCGTGGTCAACGTGCTCGCCGGGCGACTGCGGGTGATCAACCTGGACACGGGGGACGTCCGCGAGGTCGCGGCCGGCGACTGGGTCGTGGACGCGGTCGAGCAGTGGCATGAGGCGTCGGTGGTGGGGCCGGAGCCCGTCCGCCTGATCACCATCGACCTCGCGCCGCCGGGGGCCCCTGTGACAATCCAACGCACGCCGTGACAACCAGCGCTTGCCTAACCGTGCGGCTGAAGGCAGCTTCGCAATGGCTGCCCGACCTTCGGCGGCCTCAACCGTAGGATCTCACTTGGCCGCCGTTGCGACCTCCTCAGAAAGCCTCAATCCGCTGATGGCGCGGATCGCCGAGGGCGATCGCGGCGCCCTGCGACAACTTTACGAGGCGACGTCCGCGAAGCTTTTTGGCGTTTGCCTCCGTATCCTCTCCGACCGCGAGGAGAGTGAGGACGTTTTGCAGGACGTGTACGTCACCATATGGCGACGCGCCGACCGGTTCGACGCCTCCCGTGCCAGCGTGATGACCTGGGTCAGCACGATCGCACGCAACCGCGCGATCGACCGGCTGCGGGCGCGGGGGCCGATGGCCTACGCGGAGCCGGTGGAAGAGTTGGAGATCCCGGATGGGTCCGAGAGCGCCGAAGCGCTGCTTTCGGCCGCCGACGACCGGAACCGCCTGTCGCACTGCCTGGGCGAACTGGACGATCGGACGGAAAAGGTCATCCGGACCGCCTTCTTCGAAGGCGTCACGTACGAAGCGCTGGCCCGGCGAATGGATGCGCCGCTGGGCACGGTGAAGAGTTGGATTCGTCGGGGACTGGCGAAGCTTAAGGGATGCCTCCAGTCATGAGCGAAGCCCCCGATCTTTCGGAAGCCGAAGCCCTGGCCGCAGAGCATGCGCTGGGGGTGCTGAACGCGCGGGAACGTGCGGACGCCGAAACGCGCATGGCGCAGGATCCGGCCTTCGCGGCCGACGTCGAGGCGTGGCGGCAGCGCCTCGCGCCCATGCTGGACAGCGTGAAGGCCATTCCGCCGCCCTCGGACACCTGGGCGCGGATCGAGCGGCTGCTCCCGGCCAACGACAACACGCTGGCGAACCGTGTGCGGTTCTGGCGCAACTCGGCCATGGGCGGGTTCGGCCTTGCCGCTGCGGGCATCGTCGCCGCCGTCGTGGTCGCCGCGCAGGGGCCGCAGATCGTGACGCAGGAGGTCCCGGTCCAGCCGCAGGGCCAGCTGCTCTCGGCCAGCGTGGTCAGCCAGGACACCCGGGTCCAGCCGCTGTTCGTCGCGGCCTACGACCCCGACCGCAAGCAGCTGATCGTCACCTCGCTGCTCCCCGAGGGCTCCGAGCGCGACAAGGTCCACCAGCTATGGCTCATCGCGGGCCAGGAGAACCCCAAGTCCCTGGGTCTGGTCGAGTCCGGCAAGGCCAAGGTGATCGCGCTCCCGGCCGAGCTGCTCGCCAAGATGAGCGAAGGCGCCGCCCTCGCGGTCTCGCTCGAACCGCCCGGCGGCTCCAAGAACCCCGACGGCCCCAGCGGGCCCGTCATCGGCGTGGGCAAGCTTTCGCGGCTGTAGCGCCGGCCGTCACGTCCGACCTCTCCGAAGCCGCCGCGGGCCACCGCGGCGGCTTCTGCATTCCTGCCGACCTATCCTGCGGAATCGGCGGGGGAAACGCCGCATCGGCTGCGGCTGACAGGGCGGTATCCGGGGTGTCGCCAGATCGAGGCGATGAACCCAAGGAAGACTCCCACATGACCGCCAAGTTCCTCGCCGCCGCCGCGGCCGGACTCGCCATCGCCGCCGCCGCCGTCCCGGCTTCCGCGGCCGAAAAGACCGTCCAGGTCGGGGGCGCGCCCATGTACCCCTCCAGGACCATCGTGCAGAACGCGGTGAACTCGAAGGACCACACCACCCTGGTCGCCGCGGTGAAGGCGGCGGACCTCGTGCCCACGCTCTCCAGCCCCGGGCCCTTCACCGTCTTTGCCCCGACCAACGCGGCGTTCGGCAAGCTGCCGCCGGGCACGGTGGACACGCTGGTCAAGCCCGAGAACAAGGGCGCCCTGACCAAGGTCCTGACCTACCATGTGGTCCCCGGCCGGCTCTCGGCCAGCGACCTGTCGGCCAGGGTGAAGGCGGGCGGCGGCAAGGCCGTCCTGAAGACCGCCCAGGGCGAGGCCCTGTCCGTGACGTCGAGGAACGGGGCGCTCTGGATCACGGACGCGAAGGGCGGCATGAGCCGCGTCACGATCGCCAACGTGTTCCAGTCCAACGGCGTCATCCACGTCGTCGACACCGTCCTGATGCCGTGAGGCCCTGGGGCCGGGGTGGGAGCCGGCCCCTTCGCCCGAACGCGAACGAGGCAGCGCATGTGCGATCGGACATTCCTGTACTGCCCGCGACGTCTGGTGGGCCTCTGCTCGCCGGACGGTTGCGACCCCGGACAACCGGCCGCGCCGGCGCGGCGTGCTCACGCCAGCGAGCGGACCCACCCCGGCAGCTCCGAGATGGCGGCGAGCTCGGTGAACCGCGGGTGGCCCTCCGGCGCGTCGGCCACCTCGTGCGCCCAGGTGATCGGGTAGGGGATGTAGGCGCCCCAGCCGCCGGCTTCGAGCGCGGGCAGGATGTCCGATCGCAGCGAATTGCCGGCCATCACGGCCTCGGCCGCCCCTGTGCCGTAGCGATCGAAGACGCGCGCATAGGTCTGGGCGTCCTTCTCGCTGACGATCTCGACGGCCGCGAACAGGTCGCCGAGCCCGGAGGCGGCCAGCTTCTGCTCCTGGTGAAGAAGGTCGCCCTTGGTGATCAGGATCAGGCGGTAGCCGGCCTCGGAAAGTTCGGCCAGGGCGTGGTCCACGCCGGGCAGGGGCTCGACCGGCTCGGACAGCATCTCGCGCCCCGCGGCCAGGATGTCGGCGATGAGACGTCCCGGCGGGTCGCCGCCGGTCAATTCCATCGCGGTCTCGATCATCGAGAGCGTGAAGCCCTTCACGCCGTAGCCGTAGAGCCTGAGGTTCCGCTTCTCCACCTCGGCCAGCTTGGCGGTGGTGACCTCATGGCTGGCGAAGCCGGACAGCATCTCGCGCAGCCGGTCCTGGCTAAGCCGGAAGATCGTCTCGTTGTGCCAAAGGGTGTCGTCGGCATCGAGGCCGATCGTGGTGATGCGCATGCGCGCTCATAAGGCGCAGACCGGAGGTTGCGCAATCGCCGGGCGCCGGCTGCGCGGGCCGCGGGCGCCGAACCGCTTTCGCCGCCGCAACCCCCGATTGACGCACGCGGTTAAGGGTCGGCGGACATCCTGGACCTGCTGGAACAGGGGAGGCGAGGCATGGCGGGAAGCGGGCTCTGGGCGCGGGTCGCCCGGCTGTTCGGCGGCCGGGCGCTTGCGGAGGCCCGCGACCAGGCCGCCCGGGCGGAGGCCCGCCTGCGGGACGCCATCGAGGCCATCCCCGAAGGCGTGGTCTTCCTCGACGCGGAGGGCCGCTACGTCCTCTGGAACGCGCGCTACGCCGAGATCTACCACCGCTCGGCCGACCTGTTCCGGCCCGGGACCCGGCTGGTGGACACGCTGCGCGAGGGCGTGCGCCGCGGCGATTACCCGGACGCCATCGGACGCGAGGAGGCATGGCTGGCGTCGCGCCTCGCGAAGCTCGCCGCGGCTACCGGCGAACGCCACGAGCAGCAGGTCGCCGACGGGCGCTGGCTGATGATCGAGGAGCGGCGGACGTCCGACGGCGGCGTCATTGGCCTGCGCGTGGACATCACCGAGATGAAGCGGCAGGCGGCGCTGCTGGAGCACGCCCTCGCTCACGCCGAAGCCGCGCACCGGGCCAAGGCCGAGTTCCTGGCCGACATGAGCCACGAGTTGCGCACGCCGCTGAACGGCGTGCTCGGTCTGGCCCAGGCGCTGGACGCCATGGAGCTGGGCCCCGGGCAGCGCGCGCTGGTCTCGGAAATCCGCACGGCCGCGCGGCAGCTGGACCGGCTGGTCACGGGGCTCCTCGACTACGGGGACGCCGACCTCGCCGGCGACGAGCACGCGGTGCAGGCCGCCCCGGACCAGCCGCTGCGGGTGCTGGCTGCCGACGACAATCCCACGAACCGCAAGGTGATCGCGCTGATGCTGGAGGCGACCGGGGCCCAGGTGGTGACGGTGGAGAACGGCTACGAGGCGGTGGAGGCGTGGCGGGTCGGCGCCTTCGACGTGGTCCTGATGGACCTGCGCATGCCCGTCCTCGACGGCCTGGCGGCCATCCGCATGATCCGCGCCGAGGAACAGGCGGGCGGCCGGCCGCGAACGCCGATGATCGTGCTTTCGGCCAACACGTCGGCCGAGGACCGGGCGGCCAGCTCGGGCGCCGGGGCCGACGGGCATATCGCCAAGCCGATCCGGACCGAGGCGCTCTTTGCGGCGCTCGAGGCGTCCCTGGCCGCGCGGGCGGCCTGAGTCCGCTCCGGCCGCCCGCGACGATCGGGTAGATCCGTACTCGTAACCGGTCATCCCGGCGAAGGCCGGGATCCAAATGGGATGGCTTAGACGTGGGTTCCGCAGGCGCGGAGCCCCTCCAACCACGGTCTCGCACCTGGGCCTGGGTCCCGGCCTTCGCCGGGACGGTCGGAAGTCGTGGAAACCGGGTCTGAACCCTACGCGACGCAGGCCTTGTGGGGCTTCAGGACGCGTTCCGTCGAGGCGGGGAAGCGGGCCAGGGCGGCGGCCGGCCGGATCGGGCGGCGCACGAGCTCGCCGCCGCAGTTGGGACAACGTCCTTCCAGCCGATGGTCGGCGCAGTCGGCGCAGAAGGTGCACTCGAAGCTGCAGATGCGCGCGTCGGGGCTGGCGGGCGCCAGGTCCCGGTCGCAGCACTCGCAGTTGGGGCGAAGGGCAAGCATGGCATGAGCATCGTCCGGCGCGCGCCGGGGCGAAAGGACAGGCTTGCCTCCTTTCCCGCCAGCTACTCGCCGAAGCCCTCGCCGAGCTCCCGGACCGGGTCGAGGCGCAGGAGGCGCGAGTCGGCCACGCCCGCCGTCCGGTGCTTCACGAACTCGCGGTACTCCGGATCGCGGACCATGGCGATGAAGGCGTCGGCCGACGGGTACTCGGCGATGAAGGCGATGTCCCACGCCTCGGAGCCGGGCCCGGTCACCATCACCTGAGGCTTGCCCGCCCACACCTGGCGTCCGCCCAGGCGCGAGAAGATGTGCGCCGTCGTCCGGCCATAGGCGCGGTAGGCGTCCAGGCCCGTGAGGTCCTTGCCGTGATCGGGATGGTCCGGCGGGTACTCGGCCTTCGGCTTCAGCCGGACCAGATTCAGCATGTGGATCGGCTGATCGCGCGGCAGGCCCTTGAAGATGTCCCAGGCCTCCCGGCCGGGATCGATGTAGCTTTCCGCCATGACGTCCTCGATCGGCTCACGGCCCCGCGGGCCGAAGCCTCGCCGTAGCATGCGGGAAGGCGGTCGTCTGCGGGGCGGGTCGCTCGGCAGGCGCGCTGGGCAGGGTGAAGTAGAAGGCTGCGCCGCCGCCGGACGCGCGCTCGCACCACAGCCGGCCGCCATGCGCCTCGACGATCGCCCGCGAGATCGAGAGGCCGAGACCCATCCCCTGCGGCTTGTCGGTCACGAAGGGCTCGAACAGCCGATCGGCCAGGCTCGAGGCGATGCCCGGTCCCGAGTCGATCACGTGGACGCGGACCATGTCGGAGCCGTCCGCCGTCGCGCCGACGCGCAGCTCGCGCCAGGGGGATGCGGCCATCGCCTCCAGCGCATTGCGCACGAGGTTGACGATGACCTGCTGCAGCTGGACCCGGTCGGCCAGGACCTCGGGCGCCCGCTGCCGGAAGTCGTAGTGCAGCACCACCGATTCGCGGGCGATGTCGGCCATGGCGAGGTCGATCGCCTCGGCCACCAGCTCATGCAGGGGCCAGGCCGCGGTCGCCACCTCGCCGCGATGCGCGCCTTCTCGGACGCGGTTGACGATCTCGGCGGCGCGCGCCGCCTGGTCGCCCAGCTTGCGGAGGAGGTCGGCCATCTCCGGGTCGCCCCGCGCGGCCAGCCGGTGCGCGGCGGCGGCGTAGCTGGTGATCGCGGCCAGCGGCTGATTGAGTTCGTGAGCCAGGGTGACGGCCAGCTCGCCCATGGCGTTCAGCCGGGCCGCCTGGGTGAACTGGAACTGGGTTTCGGCGCGGCGCTGCGCCCAGCGCTCCGCGAGCGAGCCTTGCCGATCCTCGGATGTCGCCATCAGACGCGAGAATCCCGCGACGCGCCGCGCGAACGCGGCGATCGGACCTTGGGCGGACTCCGCGGCCCAACCCGCGGTGCTCGACCGTGCACGCTTCACGTTACTTCTGCCCCCTAGAGCAGGTTCAGCGTACAATTTCAGATAGAATTTACAATAGAATTCCTACCAGGGCGGGCGGTCACGGCGCCGCGCATTGACCCCGCCCCGGCGACTGACTAGGTACCCCGCCGTTTGCCCATAAGGAGCCGCCGATGAGCCGTGACCTCTTGCCTGGCGTCACCGGCGTGCTTGCGCTGGCCGACGGGACCGTGCTGCAGGGCCTCGGCGTCGGCGCGGTCGGCGAAGCCGTGGGCGAGGTCTGCTTCAATACCGCCATGACGGGCTATCAGGAGATCCTGACCGACCCGTCGTACATGGCGCAGATCGTCGCGTTCACCTTCCCGCACGTGGGCAACGTCGGCACGAACGTCGAGGACATCGAGCAGATGTCGGGTTCGGCCGAGACGGCGGCGCGCGGCGCGATCTTCCGCGACGTCCCCACGCGGCCGGCCAACTGGCGCTCGGACGCCGACCTCGAGACCTGGATGGCGCGGCGCGGGGTCGTGGGCCTCGCCGGCGTCGACACGCGGGCGCTGACGCGTTCGATCCGCGAGAACGGCATGCCGCACGGCGTGATCGCCCACGATCCGGACGGCCGTTTCGATCTGGACGCCCTGATCGCCAAGGCGCGAGCGTGGTCGGGACTCGAGGGCCTGGACCTGGCCAAGGACGCCTCGTGCCTGCAGCCCTTCGTCTACGAAGAGGGCCTGTGGGACTGGGAGGGCGGCTACGCGAAGGCCCCGGCCTCGCCGAAGTACGAGGTCGTGGTGATCGACTACGGCGTGAAGCGCAACATCCTGCGGGCCCTCAACTCGGTGGGCGCACGGGTCACCGTGGTGCCGGCCAAGACCACGGCCGAGGAGATCCTGGCGCGCAATCCCGACGGGGTCCTGCTCTCGAACGGCCCCGGCGACCCGGCGGCGACCGGCGAGTACGCGGTCCCCGAGATCCGCAAGCTGGTGGAGAGCGGCAAGCCGGTCTTCGGCATCTGCCTGGGCCACCAGATGCTGGCCCGCGCGCTGGGCGCGAAGACCGTGAAGATGGATCAGGGCCACCACGGAGCGAACCATCCGGTGAAGGACCTGACCACCGGCAAGGTCGAGATCGTCTCGATGAACCACGGCTTCACGGTCGACCGCGACAGCCTGCCCGAGCCGGTGGTGGAGACGCACGTCTCGCTCTTCGACGGAACGAACGCGGGCATCGCGCTCAGGGACAAGCCGGTCTTCTCGATCCAGCACCACCCCGAAGCCTCGCCCGGCCCCACCGACAGCCTCTACCTCTTCGAACGCTTCGCCGGGCTGATGGACAAGGCGAAGTAGGGCGACATCCGTCGGCGGCGAGGCCGCAAGAGTTTTGTCCACGGAAGCACACGGAAACACACGGACTGGGTGTTTCCGTGGAGGGCTCCAGACTCCATTCGATAGCTGGGGCTTCAACAGCTTCCGACCGTCCCGGCGAATGCCGGGACCCAGATCCACGCGCAGGGTCGTGGCGGGAAGAGCTCCGAGCCTGCGGAACCGCTTCCGAGACATCCCATCTGGATCCCGGCCTTCGCCGGGATGACCGGGTTTGGATTGCGGACCCGAGCGGAGTTGGTCCGACCACAACCGAGGGATCGAACCAGACGCGAACATATCTGCGATGTCACACGCAGGCTTCCTGAGCCGTCCTTGCCGTGAACAGGACGGAGATGAGCCTTGCGGTTGTGGGAGCGGGGTTTGGCGGCGTTGATGGCGCTGCTGTTTGCGGCGAACGGGGCGGCGATGCTGGTTGCGCCGCTGGGGTGGTACGACGCCGTGCCGGGCGTGCCGGCCACCGGGCCGTTCAACGCGCACTTCGTCCGTGACATCGGCTGCGTCTACCTGGTCTGCGCGCTGGGCGCGGGCTGGTACGCCTGGCGGCCGGCGCAGGGCTGGCCGGCGCTGGCGGCCGCAGCGGCCTGGCTGACCGCGCACGCCGCCGTCCACGTCTACGACGCCTCGTGCGGGAGCACGCCGCTGGGCGACCTGCGGCGCGACCTCGTGGGCGTCTACCTCTTCGCGGCCATTCCGCTGGCCCTCGCGATCCTCGGCAGACCCAAAGGAGCCTCCGCATGCTGAAGGCGATCTTCACCCGCGTCATCGACCGCTTCGAACGGCGCTGGCGCTACGACGCGAGCTACATGCGCCATATCCTGCGCGGCTCGCCGGCGAGCTTCGCCAGGTTCAGCGTGATCCCGTTCGTCGTGGATCGCAGGGCCGCGCCGGCGGAAGCCCTCGCCGCCGCGGGCATCGTCGGGACCATCGCGGAGGACTGCGGGCCCTGCACCCAGATCTCGGTGGACATGGCGGCGGCGGGCGGGGCCCGGCCCGAGGTGCTCCGCGCGATCCTGGCTGGCGACGAGGCGGCCATGGGCGACGACGCCCGGCTGGCCTGGCGGTTCGCGCGGGCGAGCCTGGCCCGCGACCTGGACGCCGTCGATCCGCTCCGCGAGGAGGTGGTGCGCCGCTGGGGCGACCGGGGCCTCGTGGCGCTGAGCCTCTCGCTCATGACCGCGCGGATGTATCCGACCGTGAAGTACGCGCTGGGCTACGGCCGGACATGCTCGAAGGTGACGGTGGCGGGCCGCGAGACGGCCGTCGCGCCCGTCGCGCTGGCGGCATAGGGTCGGGCATGGAAGCGACGACGCTCGCCAGCGCATTCGAGGCGAACCGGGACCGGCTGAAGCGGCTGGCCTACCGGATGCTGGGCTCGGTCACCGAGGCCGAGGACGCCGTCCAGGACGCCTGGCTGCGCTGGGCGCGGGCCGGCGAGGGCGTGACCGACCCTGCGGCCTGGCTGGTGCGCGCCACGACCCGCCTCTGCATCGACCGCCTGCGGGCGGCCAAGGCGGAGCGCGCCGCCTACAAGGGCCCCTGGCTGCCCGAACCCCTGATCGAGCCGCTCACCGACGATCCGGTCGAGAAGGCCGAGGAGGTCTCGATCGCCTTCCTGCTGGCCCTGGAGCGGCTGTCGCCGCTGGAGCGGGCGGTCTTCCTGCTGCACGACGTGTTCGAGCAGGACTACGGCGAGGTGGCGCAGACGCTCGGACGTTCGGAGTCGGCCGTCCGGCAGCTGGCGAGCCGGGCGCGCGAGCACGTGCAGGACGCGCGGCCGCGCTTCTCCGTCGACCGGGAGCGCGCGCTGAAGCTCGCCGCCGCGTTCGGGGCCGCGGCGGCGACCGCCGACGTGCGCGCGCTGCGCGAGCTGCTGGCCGAGGACGCCATCCTGGTCAGCGACGGCGGGGGCAAGCGCACGGCGGCGCTCCGCGTGCTAGTCGGCCGCGACGACGTCATCGGGCTCATCCAGGGCATCGTCTGGCGCCATGGCGACCTGGGCGTCCGCCGCGTCGAGCCGGTGCGCATCAACGGGCTGCCGGGCCTGCTGATCGAGGTCTCGGACGGCCCCGAGACGTTCGCGCTGGAGCCCAGCGACGACGGCCGGATCGCCGCCGTCTACATCATGCGAAACCCCGAGAAACTGCGCCATCTGGGCGGCGCCGCGCCGCCCGTTTCCTAGGCGCCCTGCGCGCGGAAGGAGCCGCCGGGCCACGCGTTCGCCGAAATGGGCCCGCGCGCGCCCCGCCGCCCTTGCGATCTGAACACCGTTCACTATGTGCCAGCCGTTCCGGGAAGCGTGGCCGTTGAGACCGCGCGTCGGGACGAGGAACATCAGGAACTGGGTCGACCCTTGAGCCCGTCTGAGGAACGACCGTCATGCGCACTGTTGCACTCGCCTTCGCCGCCGCCGCGCTTCTGGCCACGCCCGCCGCTGCGGAAACCGCCAAGCTGAACGTGGCGGGCAAGACCCCCGAACAGGTCGCCAAGGCCGTCTGGGACGTCGCCCAGAAGACCTGCCGGGACCGCGAGGTCATGATCACGATGATCGAAGCCCACCGCGCCTGCGTGGTCTCGACCTACCGCACCACGCTCGCCAACTCGGGCAACGCCCAGCTCGCGGCGCTCGCGGACACCCTGCCGTCGTCCTGATTCGGTCGGCCGGTTCGCGCCTTTCCCCTCGCGCCTTGCCGTGGAGGGGAGGGGGCGCGGCTTGGCGCTGACTTCGCGCGTCCGTTTCTGACGTGGACTCGGTCCACAGGTCGCCCACAGGCGGTCAACAGAGGGAATCAGCGCATCCACGTCCGCGGCCCCGGGCCGTCTCGCGCTCGCGGGCGCTGGATGTGATGGCTCACGCGGATGGTCGGGCGGTTCGACGAACGGTTCCTGGAGGAGATCAAGTCGCGGCTGCGGCCCAGCGACGTGATCGGCCGCACCGTCAAGCTGCGCAAGCAGGGGCGCGAGTACGTCGGCCTCTCACCCTTCAACAAGGAGAAGACCCCCTCGTTCTACGTGAACGACGACAAGGGGATGTTCTTCGATTTCTCGTCCGGCAAGACCGGCGACCTCATCACCTTCCTGCAGGAGACCGAGCGCCTCAGCTTCTCCGAGGCGGTCGAGCGGCTGGCCGGGGAGGCCGGCGTGCCGCTGCCGGCGCTGGACCCGCGAGGCGCCGAGCAGGAGAGGGCGCGGCAGGGGCTCGCCGACTGGCTGGAGCTGGCGGCGCAGTGGTTCGAGGCCGAGCTGCGGCGGCCCGGCGGGCGCGAGGCGCGCGCCTACCTGGAAGGCCGCGGGCTGCCGGAGGCCGAGTGGAGCCGCTTCCGCCTGGGGTTCTCGCCGTCGGGCCGCACCGCGCTCAAGGACTACCTCGTGGCCAAGGGCGCGCGGCCGGGCGAGCTGGTCGAGGCGGGCCTGCTGGTCGCGCCGGAGGACGGCGGCCAGCCCTACGACCGCTTCCGCGACCGCATCATCTTCCCGATCCTCGACGTCAGGGGCCGGGTCGTCTCGTTCGGCGGCCGGGCGATGGATCCGCAGGCGCGCGCCAAGTACCTGAACGGCCCCGAGACGGTGGTCTTCCACAAGGGCCACCAGCTCTACGGCCTCTCCGAGGCGCGCAAGATCCTGGCGGCGGCCAAGGCCGACGAGGCGCCGCCGCTGGTGGTGGTCGAAGGCTACATGGACGTGATCGCCTGCCAGCGGGCGGGGATCGCCGGCGTCGCGGCCATGGGCACGGCGCTGGGCGAGGACCAGATGGAGGTCCTGTGGCGGCACCATCCCGAGCCCACCATCTGCCTCGACGGCGACCGCGCGGGCCGCGCAGCCGCGGGGCGGGTGATCGACCGGGCGCTGCCGCTGCTGAAGCCCGGCAAGAGCCTGCGGTTCGCGCTCGTCGAGGGCGGCAAGGACCCGGACGACGTGCTGCGCGAGCAGGGGCCGGCCGCCTTGCGCGCGCAGCTCGCCAGGACCACGCCCTTCGCCGAGGCGCTGTTCGTCCGGGAGCGCGACGCGGAGGATCTGGACACGCCCGAGCGGCGGACCGCGCTGAAGGTGCGGCTGCGCAAGCTGGCGGCGACCATCGCCGACCCGGACCTGGCGGCGGCGTACAAGGAGGACCTGCTGGCGCGCTTCGAGGCGCTCTGGCCCACGCGGAACCCGGTCTACACGGTGGGCGCCGCGGGGCGGGAACTGTCGCGCGCGCGCTGGGACCGGCGCAAGGCGGTGCTGGCCGGCGCCACGGCCGAGACCAAGGACGCGACCGAACGCCTGCGGCGCGCCCCGCGAGCCCTGCCGGCGGCGCTGGCCCAGGCGGCGCTGCGCGATCCTTCGGTGATCGACGACGCCATCGAGCTGGTGGGCCGCCACGGCTTCGGCGACGAGAAGCTCGACCAGCTGGCGCACGAGCTCGTCCGCCTGCGCTACGAGACCGACCATCTGGAGCTGGAGGCGCTGCAGCGACGGCTGCTGGCCAGCGGGATCGCGCCAGAAGACCTCGCCCGCGTCGAACGCGAGTCGCAGCGGGCCGGGGTGGCGGCTCCGTTCCTGAAGGAGAGCGGCGCGCGCGCCCGCCAGCTCTGGCGGCAGGCCTTCGACCTCCTGATGCAGCTAGAGAGCCTGGAGCGGGCCGTCGAGGCCGCGGCCCGCGACCTCGACCGTGACCGCGACGCGACCACCCTGATGAGCCTGAAGGCCGAGCGCGACCACCTCCGCCGTCTGATCAACAGCGATTGGGCCAACGGCGACGAGGCCGCGACGCCCGTGCTGCCGCACTGAGCGGCGCGCGGCGGGGCCTGCCGCCTAGGGCTGGCCGCCGGAAAGCCCCAGCAGATTGGCGAACTCGCGCCGCGTGCGCGGTCCGTAGGTGGCGAACGAGGGGTTCGGCCGCTCGGCGTAGCCGGCCTTCTCCCGGGCGACGGCGTCGCTTGCCGTGTACTTGCGCAGGTCGGCCGGATCGAGGCCGTAGGGCTTCACGGCGTTGAGCCCAAACACCTTGCGGCGCAGCTCGGGCGTCATCTTGGGATAGCCGTGGCGGGCCTGGAGTTCGTCGGAGATCTGGAAGGTCCGGAACGCCTGGATCTGGTCCTGCGGCGAGCCGTACCAGATGGAGTCGGTGCCCCAGAGCACGTTGTCCTGGCCGACGGCCTTGAACAGCTTCCCCAGCACATGGGCGGCGGTCGTCGGGTCCCGCATGGCCACGAAGCGCCAGGTCGAGCCCAGCTCGGCGTAGACGTTGCTGTTGGGGGCGACGCCGGCCTCGGCCAGCGAGGTCACGAGGGCGTCGACGCCGTCCGTCTTGGCCGGGTCATAGGGCCCCTCGGCCTGCCCGGCGACGTAGCCCGAGTGGTAGATCAGGAAGTTCATGTCGGGGAAGCGCTTCGCGATCGGCCCGATGTCGCGGCACGTCGAGTGCTCGTAGCTGCGTGGCCCGAAGGGCAGGCCCTTGTGGATGCAGATGTTCTGCACCCCGAGCTTGCGGGCGCGCTCGACGAAGGCGACGCCGACGTCGTCCGTCATCCAGAACCCGGCGCCGGAGGGGCCCCACTGGGTGTAGGTCTTGAAGGCGCTGACGCCGAAGCCCTTCAGCCGCTCCATGTCCTCCAGGTCGCCCTTCTGGTTGGGATTGACCCGGCCATGCAGCATCAGGCGCTTGGAGCCCTGCATCCGCTCGACGATGGCGCGGGTGGCGACGGCCTCTTCGATGGTGAGCGGCTCGCCCTCGCGGGTCGAAGGCACGAACGACAGCACCATGATGTCCGTGTCGGAGTCGAGAAACACGTCCTTGATGAACTCCTCGGCGCCCAGCCGCTGCAGGTAGCTGCGGTCGCCTGGGGGCGTGTTCAGCGCCCGGGCCTTCGGCATCTCGGCCAGGGGGCGCGCGTTCGGCGGCAGCGTCTTCAGCCACGCGCCGGTGGGGTTCACGAAGTGGCCCTGGACGTCGAAGATGAACTCCGACTTGCCCAGCTGGGCCTTCGCGACGTCGGGCTCGAGCGCCGCGCCGTCCGCCAGCTCGAAGTAGCCGCCGGTGCGCCCTGCCTCGGCATGGGCCGCGTTGAAGGCCAGCAGCGTCGACGCCGCGCCGCAGGAGGAGGTGAGGAACCGGCGGCGCGCGACGCCGAGCCGGCGCGCATTCCGCTCGGCCATCTCGCGCGCCACGTGGTTCGCCTTGCGCAGGCTGGCGTCGAGCGGAATGGGCGCGAACTCGCCGTTGGACGTGGAGTCCAGCTTGATCGGGAGCCGCAGCCCGTGGGGATCGAAGTCTTCAGCCATGGCCAGTCTCCTTGCGCGGACTGACAGTGGCGCCCCCCGACCGGTGGGACAATGCGCCTCATCCCCGTCGGCGCGCCTTGACAGAACCGGGCTGCCGCGCCATCTGCGGCAATGCGGATTTAGCGCGCTACGACAGACATCGATGGGCCGCTGCGGCATTCGGGCGCGCCCCCTTCGCGGATGTGATGTCTCCCTCGCGGTGCGGAAATCCCGGTGGTCGCGCCGTACTATCGGCCGGCGCGCATGCTGGACGTCGCGAAGGGGAACCTCCGCGGCCGCGTTCTTGCATGGCGCGTCGTGTTCGTTGCGGACGCGTGTCCACCGGCGCACTCGATCAGAACGGGAACATTAGGGCGGACCACGGGTCGTATTGTCGCGACCTCTCGATCGTGGGCCGCCGGGCACCATCTTCGGCCCGCTCCGCGCCCTTCCAAGGGGCACGGGACGGCAGCCGAGTTCGGAGAAATAGATGAGCGCAAACACGGCCGAGACCGAAGCCCCGGAAACCACGGCTGGCGACGGGCCGCTGCTCGACCTCACCGACGCCGCGGTCAAGAAGTTCATCAAGCAGGCCAAGACGCGCGGCTACGTCACGATGGACGAGCTGAACAAGGTCCTGCCCTCGGAGGAAGTCACCTCCGAGCAGATCGAAGACACCCTCGCCATGCTGAGCGAGATGGGCGTCAACGTGGTCGAGTCCGAGGACGACGCCGAGGGCGGCGAGGTCGTGGTGCGCGAGGAATCCGCGGTCGTCGAGACGACCAAGGAGCCCGCCTACGACCGCACCGACGATCCGGTCCGGATGTACCTGCGCGAGATGGGCTCGGTGGAGCTGCTCAGCCGCGAGGGCGAGATCGCCATCGCCAAGCGCATCGAGGCCGGCCGCGACACCATGATCCGCGGGCTCTGCGAGAGCGCGCTGACCTTCGAGGCCATCATGGTGTGGCGCGAGGAGCTCGAAGGCGGCCGGATCCTGCTGCGCGAGGTCATCGACCTCGAGCAGACGTACGGCGGCCAGAACGCCGCCGCCGGCGAGATCCCCGCCGCGGCGGAAGAGGCCGAGGAGGCCGAGCCCGAAGGCGAGGAGAAGCCCGAGGGCGAAGGCGAGGGCGACGACGACTTCGACGACGGCGCGGGGCCCACGATCAGCGCCATGGAAGCCGAGCTGCGGGAAGGCGTGATGGCCACGCTCGACGCCATCGCCGCCGAGTTCGAGGCCTTCCGCCTGCTCCAGGAGAAACTGGTCGCCCACAAGCTGAAGGGCGAGGACCTGAGCGCGAAGGACCGCCAGGCCTACCAGGTGGCGACCGGCGCGATCGTCCAGCACCTGAAGACCCTGAAGCTCAACAACAACCGCATCGAGGCGCTGGTCGAGCAGCTCTACGCCATCAACAAGCGCCTGATGGTGCTCGAAGGCCGCCTGCTGCGCCTGGCCGACAGCTACGGGATCAGCCGCGGCGAGTTCCTCAAGGCCTACTTCGGCCAGGAGATGCGTCCGGACTGGGCCGACCAGGTGAAGAGCCTCGGCGTCCGCTGGACGAAGTTCTCGGAGAACGACGGCGGCCAGATCGCCGAGATCCGCAACGAGATCGCGGCCCTGGCGCAGGAGACGGGCGTTCCGATCGACGACTACCGCCGGATCGTCCAGACCGTGCAGAAGGGCGAGCGCGAGGCCCGTCAGGCGAAGAAGGAGATGGTCGAGGCCAACCTGCGCCTCGTGATCTCGATCGCCAAGAAGTACACCAACCGCGGCCTGCAGTTCCTGGACCTGATCCAGGAGGGCAACATCGGCCTCATGAAGGCGGTCGATAAGTTCGAGTATCGCCGAGGCTACAAGTTCTCGACCTACGCCACCTGGTGGATCCGGCAGGCGATCACCCGTTCGATCGCCGACCAGGCGCGGACCATCCGCATCCCGGTGCACATGATCGAGACGATCAACAAGATCGTCCGCACCAGCCGCCAGATGCTGCACGAGATCGGCCGCGAGCCGACCCCGGAGGAGCTGGCCGAGAAGCTGGCCATGCCGCTGGAGAAGGTGCGCAAGGTCCTGAAGATCGCCAAGGAGCCGATCAGCCTCGAGACGCCGATCGGCGACGAGGAGGACAGCCACCTGGGCGACTTCATCGAGGACAAGAACGCGGTCCTGCCGATCGACGCGGCCATCCAGTCGAACCTGCGCGAGACCACGACCCGCGTGCTGGCGTCGCTGACGCCGCGCGAGGAGCGCGTCCTGCGCATGCGCTTCGGTATCGGCATGAACACCGACCACACGCTGGAAGAAGTCGGCCAGCAGTTCTCGGTGACCCGCGAGCGGATCCGCCAGATCGAGGCCAAGGCCCTGCGCAAGCTGAAGCACCCGTCCCGGTCGCGGAAGCTGCGCTCGTTCCTCGACAGCTAGACGCATCGACACGATAACCGCTGCGCCGATGAACCGGCGCGGCGGGCGTGTAGTCTCGCCTGGCAATGTCCGGGAGGGATGCATGCACGGCCTGAAGGCGGTCATCCTCGTCGTCGCCTGCCTCGTCGCCCCGGCCGTCGGCCGGGCGCAGAGCTTTGCGGTGACCGGCGTCCGCGTCTTCGACGGCGAGCGGGTGATCCCCCGCGCCACGGTGGTGGTCCAGGACGGGCGCATCTCCGCCGTCGGCCCGACCGCCAGGGCGCCCGCCGGCGCCCGTGTCGTGGACGGAGCGGGCCGGACGCTGCTGCCCGGGCTGATCGACGCGCACACGCACACCTTCGGCGCGGCGCGATCCGATGCGCTGCGATTCGGCGTCACCACCGAGCTCGACATGTTCACCCACCCGTCGGTCCTGGGGTCCCTGCGCCGTGAGCGGGACGCCGTCGCGCCGACGGCCCAGTCCGACCTCTTCTCCGCCGGCGTGCTCGCGACCGCGCCGGGGGGCCACGGCACGGAGTACGGGTTCCCGATCCCGACGCTGACGTCGCCTGCCGAAGCCGATGCGTTCGTGGCGGCGCGGATCGCCGAAGGGTCGGACTACATCAAGGTGGTCTACGCGCCGCGGCTGGGCGCGCGCAGCCTCGACCGGGCCACCATGGCCGCGGTGATCGCGGCGGCCCATGCGCGGGGGCGCCTCGCGGTCGTCCACGTGCAGGAACTGGAGGCGGCCCGCGCCGCCATCGAGGCGGGCGCGGACGGCCTGGCCCACGTGTTCTCCGATGTCGCCGGCGACCCGGCGCTCTACCGGCTGGCCGCCGCGCGGAAAGTCTTCGTCGTGCCGACGCTGACGGTGATGGCCGGCGTCGCGGGCCTGGGGGAGGGCGCCAGGCTCGCCGCCGATCCGCGCTTCGCGGCGACCCTGAGCGCCGAGCAGACCGGGACGCTGAAGCAGGCCTTCCGTCCGCAGACCTTCTACAAGTACCCCGTGGCGGCCACGGCCGTCGCGGGGCTCAGGGCTGCGAAGGTGGACATCCTGGCGGGGACCGACGCCGGAAACCCCGGGACCACGCACGGCGCGTCGCTCCATCAGGAGATGGCGCTGCTGGTGCGGGCCGGCCTCACCCCCACGGAGGCCCTCCGCGCCGCCACCGGCGCGCCGGCGCGGCGCTTCCGGCTCGAGGGGCGGGGGCGCATCGCCCCGGGCGCCCGGGCGGACCTGGTCCTGGTCGACGGCGACCCCACCCGGGACATCGAGGCCACCCGGGCCATCGTCGAGGTCTGGAAGAACGGCCGCACGGTGGAGCGCAGGCCGGCGTCCGCGCAGGCCGCAACGGCTGTCCCGCTCAAGGGCCTCCTGGGCGACTTCCAGGCCGGGCTCGACGGGCCGGACGGCGTGACGTGGGCGGCCACGAGCGACCGCCTCGCCGGGGGACAGTCCGACGCCAGGGTCAGCCACGCCGCCGGGGTCCTGAAGGCGGAGGGCGAGATCAAGCCGCCGTTCCCGTTCGCCTGGGGCGGGGCGATGCTGTTCCTGGCCGGCCCCGGGCAGCCGCCGCGCGACATCCGCGGGGCCGCCGCGCTCGTGTTCCGGGTGCGGGGCCAGGGCAGCGGCCCTCAGGGCCGTGCGATGCTGTTCGACACCTCGAGCCCGCAGCCGAAGCAGCAGCCGTTTTCCTTCAGCGCGGACTGGCAGGACGTCCGGATTCCCATCGCGAGCTTCGTGGGGCTGAACCCCGCCGCGCTGGTCGGCGTGGTCATCGCCACCGATCCCACCAAGGGGCCTTACGCCTTCGAGATCGACGACGTCCGCCTGGAGTAGCGCGGGGGCGGCGCGGGCCCTAGAAGCGGGGGCGAAGGAGCCTCAATGACCGCCCGCAAGTTCTTCGCCGTCGCCGCCGCGGCGCTTTCGCTTTCCTCCACGGCGTTCGCCCAGTCCCCGCCCGCAGGGGCGTCGTCCGCCGATCGCATCCGCGCCCACGTCGGCTTCCTGGCGTCGGACCTGCTGCAGGGCCGCGAGCCCGGCTCGCCGGGCTATGACATCGCGGCCGGCTACGTGGCGAGCCAGTTCGCCCAGCTCGGCCTGAAGCCGGGGGGCGAGGGCGGCAGCTACTTCCAGACCGTCCCTCTGGTCGCCTTCCGCGCCGCCGAGAAGGGCGTCTACACCGTGCGCGGCAAGGACGGCGTGGCGGTCCCGCTGGCGTTCGGCCCCGACGTGCTGACCGGCCGCAACGCCGGCGCCGGAGATCTCCGCGTCTCAGCGCCCCTGGTCTTCGCGGGCTACGGCGTGGTGGCGCCGGAACGCCGCCGGAACGACTACAAGGGCCTGAACGTGAAGGGGAAGATCGCGGTGGTGCTCTCGGGCGCGCCGGCGTTCTTCCAGACCGAGGAGCGCGCGTTCTACGGCAACGCCCGCACCAAGCGCGAGGCCGCCGCCAAGGCCGGCGCCGTCGGCGTGATCTTCCTCTCGACGCCCAGCGACGAAGCGCGGCGGCCCTTCGCGGAGGGCGCCCGCACCTGGCAGGCGTGGTCCATGACCTGGCGCAAGCCGGATGGGACCGCGTTCGATCCCGCCCCGGCCGCGCCCGGCCTCGGCAACGTCAGCGTCCAGGGCGCGGAGAAGCTGTTCGCCGGGGCGCCCAAGACCTTCGCCGAGGTGATCGCCGCCGCGGACAAGCGGAAGGCCGATCCGCCGCGATTCGCGCTGGCGACTTCGATGGACGTGACCCTCAGGACCGAGGTCCGCAGCGTCCAGAGCAGCAACGTGGCCGGGCTGCTGGAAGGCTCGGACGCCAGGCTGAAGGACGAGGTGATCGTCCTTTCCGCCCACCTCGACCACATCGGCGTGACGCCGCCCGTGGCGGGCGACGAGATCAACAACGGCGCGCTCGACAACGCGGGCGGCATCGCCACCATGCTGGAGGCGGCCCGCGCCTTCATCGAGTCGGGACGCCGGCCGCGGCGCTCGGTCCTGTTCCTTGCGGTGACGGCCGAGGAGAAGGGCCTGCTCGGCGCGGAGTACTACGCCCGCAACCCGACGGCCGGCGGGACGATGGTCGCCAACGTCAACCTCGACATGCCGATCCTGACCTACGACTTCGTGGACGTGGTGGCGTTCGGGGCCGAGCGGTCCAGCCTGGGTCCCGCCGTGCGGCGCGCGGCCGAGCGGATGGGGGTGACGCTGTCGCCCGATCCGATGCCCGAGGAAGGGCTGTTCACCCGGTCCGACCACTTCCGCTTCGTGGAGGTGGGCGTGCCCTCGACCTTCCTGATGACCGGGTTCCAGAACGGCGGGGAGGCGCGGTTCCGCGGGTTCCTGCGCGACTGCTACCACAAGCCCTGCGACGACCTCTCGCAGCCGATCGACTACGGCGCCGGCGCCAGGTTCGCGCGGATCAACTACGAGATCGCCCGCGAGCTCGCCGACGCCGACGAGCGGCCGCTCTGGAACAAGGGCGACTTCTTCGCGACGCGCTTCGCGCCGGCGGCGTCCATCGCCGACTGAGGCTGCAACGGGCGGCCACGGGTTTGTCGCGCGCGGTCATGGCCGGGTCGGAGGGCGCGCGCCACGATGGCGCGCGATGCGGCCCAACATGCTAGCGCCAGGCGTAGTTGAAGCTCACCGAGATCCGCGGCGTGCGCGCGCGGTTCGCGGGGACTTCGTGGCGCAGCCAGCTCTCCCACATGAAGACGGTTCCGGCCTGGGGCTGCAGGTACACGAAGGCCTGGGCGTCGTCCGGCGCATCCGGCCGGCGAGGCGGAGCCGCCATCATCAGCGGCAACCGGGGATCCTCGATCTTGAGGGCGGAAGCCCCCGGCGGCGTGGCCACATAGACCGTGCCCGAGATCACGCTGTGGGGATGGATGTGCCCGCTGTGTCCGGCTCCGGGCTTCAGGACGTTCACCCACAGGCTGTCCAGGCGCAGCCGGCCGCCGCCCAGGTCGAGGTGCAGGCCTTCGGCGAAGCGGGCGGCGTGGCGGTCCAGCTTCCTCTTCAGGTCGGCGAACACGCTCATGCGCTGGGGCAGGTCGTTGAGCGACCCATAGGACGTGTAGCCCCCGTAGCCGTGGGCGCGGCTCCAGGCGCGTCCGGCGGCGTCCTCGGCCTCGAGCTCCTGGCAGGCGGCCAAGATATCGGCGTTGAAATTTTCGAAGCTGCGGTCTGTTGTAAGGCTGGCTTCGTAGATGGGCGTGACGAAGAGCGGGCGCAGCGTCATGGAGGCGGCTTAAACCAGCCCGGTGGTTTCTCAAAACGTCGAGCGGTCGCTCCATCGGACTTCTGGCGCGACGCACGAACGTTGGTTAGGCTTGGCGTACAAATGAGGCCTGCCCGTCGAAGGCAGGCGTTGGGGGAAGCGAGAAGATGATCAGGATCGTTGCGGCCCTTGCTGTGGTGGGCCTCGTCGCGGCGGGCCCGGTGGCCGCGCAGGCGCAGGCCCGGAAGCCGGCCGCCGCCGCCTACAAGGCGCCCCGCGGCCCGGACGGGAAGCACCCCGACCTCAACGGCGTCTGGCAGGTGATGAACACCGCCGGCTGGGATATCGAGCCGCACGCCGCGCGCGCGGCCCTGCAGATGCGTCCCGGTCCCTTCGTGCCGGTGCCGGCCAAGGCGGTCGTGGCGCTTGGCGCGGTCGGCGCGGTTCCGGCGGGCCTCGGCATCGTGGAAGGCGGCGAGATCCCCTACACGCCCGAAGCCAAGAAGAAGCGCGACGAGAACCGGGCCAACTACCTCAGCCTGGAAACCGGCGATCCCGAGATCAAGTGCTACCTGCCGGGCGTGCCGCGGGCGAACTACATGCACCTGCCCTTCCAGATCTTCCAGTCCGAGAAGTCGATGATCATCGCGTACGAGTACGCGGGCGCCGTGCGCAACGTGCTCTTCACCGACCCGGGCCCGCCGCCGGTGGACTCCTGGATGGGCCAGTCGGTGGCCAAGTGGGACGGCGACACCCTGGTGGTCACGGTCAACGGGATGAACGACCGCACCTGGTTCGACCGGGCCGGCAACCACCACTCCGACCAGATGACGGTCGTCGAGCGCTGGACGCCCACCGGACCGGGCGTGATGCGCTACGAGGCCACCATCACCGATCCCAACACCTTCACCCGTCCGTGGAAGATGAGCTTCAACCTCTACAAGCGGCAGGGCGAGGATGCGCGGCTGAACCAGTTCAAGTGCGTCGAGTTCGTGGAAGAACTGATGTACGGTGACCTGCGCAAGGAACCGCTGAAATAGGCCGGCAATGGCCTTTGGATACTTGAGACGACCATCCGGCGTTTGGAGGCGAAGATGGACAAGAGGAAACTGATCATCGCGGGGGCGATCGCGGCCGGCCTCGGCGCGGCGGCCGCCGGCGGCGCCGCCTGGGCGCACCACGCGTTCGCGGCCGAGTTCGACGGCAAGGCTCCGGTCCTGCTGCGCGGCAAGGTGACCCGGGTGGAGTGGATCAACCCCCACGCCTGGGTGCACATCGCCAACGTGAACAAGGACGGCACCACCACCGCGTGGATGGTGGAAGGCGGCACGCCCAACACGCTGCTGCGCGCCGGCATCGACCGCAACTCGCTGAAGGCCGGGACCGAAATCATCGTCCGCGGCTACCAGTCCAAGGACAAGCTCTGCCGTCCGGCCTGCAAGGCCAACGGCCGCGACGTGACGTTCCCGGACGGCCGCAAGATCTTCATGGGCTCGTCGGGCACCGGCGCGCCGAAGGACGGCTCGGATCCGACCGAGAAGTAGGGTCCGTCCACGAGACCGGATGTGAGAGGGGAGCCTTCGGGCTCCCCTTTTTCGTTCCGGCTCGCGCCTATCGCGTCTGCAGGCGCAGCAGCGAATCCCACATGTCCTGGGCGAAGCGGATGACCGAGATGTTGGCCGAGAACGCGGCCTTCGCCTCCACCATCTCGACGACCTCCCTGGCCACGTCGACGGTGTCGTCCGCGCCCATGCCGGCGATGTTGACGGCCGAGGCCTCGAACCGGCGGGTCGCCGCCATCAGGCCGTAGCGCGCGGTGCTGATCGGATCCATGGCCGCAAGGCTGCCACGCGAGCGTTAACCGGGGCCTCGCAAGCTTGGTTAGCGAGGCGTTCGCGCCTTTCGGGGTTTCCCGACCTTGGGCGGCAGGGCCGAGGTGAAGACAAAGGCCGCCCGAAGCACCTCCGCGAGCCGCGCTTCGTCCTCGACGACCGAGGCCGGCAGTTCGCTGTAGGCGCGCATCCTGAAGCTCGGCCGCGGCTCGAACGTGCGCAGGTCTCCCGCGGCGGCCAGCTCGGCGTGAAGCGCGGGCGGCAGCCGGGCGAACACGACCTCCTGGAAGAGCCCCGCGAACATGTTCCCGCTGGCGAAGGCGCAGGGGCAGCCGAACATGACGCGCCGTTCCAGGCCCGAAGCCTCGGGGAGGCTCAGGTCGAAGAGATCGACCAGACCGCGCGGGGGTTTTGTCCAGGCCACCTCGCCAGGATGGCGCGCGGGCGACGGCAGGGGAAGCCGGGCGCGGACAAAGCGCGTATCCTGCCGGGAAAGGAGCAAGCCATGCGACGTCCCATCCTCGGCCTTGCCTTGGCCCTGGCGGCGGCCGGCGCCGCTGCCGCCGCGCCGCCGCTCACGGGAAAGCCGCCCGGGACGACCATCCAGTGCATCGAGGCCGGCGGCCGCGCCGTCCCGGCGACCTGCCAGGTTCCGGCCAGCCGCCTGGACCCGGTCGCGTACATCTGCACCTGTCTTGACGGCGGGCAGCGGGTCGAGGTGGCGATCTGCGCCAGGGGCCAGACGCCCCCGCCCGAAGGCCGGGCCCTGAACGTCGCCCGCCGCGAAGCGATCCGGGACGGCAGCCTTGTCGGCGACACGGTGGCCGGGCGTCCCATCTGCGAGGCGCCCCGCGACCGCTGAGCCGTCGTCGGCTCAGCCCAGCGCCGCGTAGACCATCTTCTGGAACATGGGCCCGCCCACGCGGCCGGTGGGGCGCTGGCCCTGCATCGCGGTCACCGCCTCGGGGCCCAGCGGCATGGAGTCCTGGATCAGGTACATCAGGATCATTTCGTTGGCCGGGTCGGCCTGCCACCAGGTGCCGAACGCGCCCGGCCAGCCGAAGGCCCCCTCGGCGCCGGCGCCCATCCACTCGTGCTTCTGGGCGTCCATGATCATCGAGAGCCCCAGCCCGAAGCCCTGGCTCAGCCAGAACGGCATGCCCATGAAGCCGTGGCCGCGCTGCTCGTCGCTGAGCCGGTTGGCCGCCATGATGTCGACGGTCTCGGTCTTCAGCAGGCGCACGCCGTCCACCTCGCCGCGGCCCAGCAGCATGCGGGCGAACTTGAGGTAGTCGTCGGCGGTGGAGAAGAGGCCGCCGCCGCCGCCTTCGAAGGGGGAGGGCGCGTCGGGAATCGGCAGCGAGACGTCCTTCAGCGGGCCGTCCTGCGGCGGCGCCTGGTAGAGGCGCGCCAGGCGGTCGCGCTTCTCGGGCGGCAGCCAGAACGCGGTGTCCGTCATGCCCAGCGGGTCGAAGATGCGCGCCTTCAGCACCTCGCCCAGCGGCCTGCCCTCGATCCGGGCCACGAGGAAGCCCAGGACGTCGGTCGCGTGGCTGTAGTGGAAGCGGTCGCCCGGCGGATAGCTGAGCGGAAGCTCGCCCAGCGCCTTCAGCCATTCGTCCGGCGTGAGCGGATTGACCAGCGGCGAGCCCAGCTTCTCCTCGTGCGCATAGGCGATGGGGCCCATGGACGTGAAGCCGTACGCGAGGCCGGCGCGGTGGGTCAGGAGGTCCTCGACGGTGATGTCGCGGTGGGCGGGCCGGGTCTTGTCGACGGGGCCGGTCGCCTCTTCCAGCACGACCATGCCGCCCAGCTCCGGGATCCACTTCGTGATCGGATCCTCGAGCCTGAGCTTGCCTTCCTCGACCAGCTGCATGATCGCCACCGAGGTGACCGGCTTGGTCATCGAGGCGATGCGGAAGATGGTGTCGCGCTCCATCGGCAGCCCGCGCGCGATGTCGCGCTGGCCGATGGTGTTGAGCTGGACGATCTCGCCCTTGCGCCAGACCAGCGTCACCATGCCCGAGAGCAGGTTCTGGTCCACGAGCCCCTTGAGGGCCGGACCCACCTGGTCGAGAACCTCACGCTTGAAACCCGCCGGCGCCTGCGCTCCGTCCACGGCCGCCTCCCTTATCGTTGTTCACCCGGCATAGCGCCGCGCGCGGGGCGCCGCGTCAAGGCTTCCCACGGGGAAGCCGATGTCGCCGGGCCGCCGCCCTGGACCGCCGCGTCCCTTTCCGCCTGCGTCACGTAGAAGCTGCGGAGTTGCGCCTCCGCGACGCCCTTCGTAACTGGGGACACGATGACCTCCGTTCCGTTTGCCAAGCGCCCGTTCGCCGCGGCCCTGCTGGGCGCCCTGGCCGCCGCCTGCTCGCCGCTCTCGATGTTCGCGACCCTGTCGCCGAAGGATCCGTCCAGCCGGGTGGCGAACGGCGCCGCCTACGGGGCGGGCCAGCGGCAGCGGCTCGACGTCTATGCGCCCCGCGGCGCCTCGCATGCGCCCGTGGCGGTCTTCTTCTACGGCGGCTCCTGGGACTCCGGCCGACGGCAGGACTACAACTGGGTCGGCCGGGCGCTGGCCTCGCGCGGCTTCGTCACCGTGGTCGCCGACTACCGTCTCTATCCCGAGGTGAAGTACCCCGGCTTCCTCGAGGACGGGGCGCAAGCGGTGAAGTGGGCGGTGGACAACGCCGGGCGGTACGGCGCGGACCCCAGCCGGATCGTGCTCGTGGGCCACTCCGCCGGGGCCTACAACGCCGTCATGCTGGGCCTGGACGGGCGCTACCTCAAGGCCGCCGGGGTCGCCCCCGAGCGGATCAAGGCGATCGCCGGCCTCGCCGGTCCCTACGACTTCCTGCCGCTCAAGGGCGACACGACCAACCGGGTGTTCGGCGGAGCCGACGATCTGCCGTCGACCCAGCCGCTGGCCTTCGTGACCTCGTCGTCGCCGCCGGCGTTCCTGGCCACGGGCGCCCGCGACGGGATCGTCTATCCCAAGAACACGATCGCCCTGGCCAACCGGCTGCGCGCGGCCGGCGTGCCGGTGGAGGAGCGCCACTACCAGGGCGTCGAGCACATCGGCATCATCCTGGCGCTGTCGCGGCCGCTGCGGGGCGGCGCGCCGGTGCTCGAGGACATGACGGGCTTCCTGCGCCGCCATGTCGATACAAGCGTTGCCGCAACGCGGAACGAAGCCGCCGCCGCCGAGTAGTCGTCGACGCTCAACGGCTTACGGCGTAAGGCTTCGGCGCCCCTCGGTGACCTTGTTGCGATGCCGCATTGAACCCGCCACGGGGCGTGCGTATATGCCGGCCGCCCCTTGGAGGATCCCATGCTGCTCACCCTCATGAAGGCCAAGCTGCATCGCGCGACGGTCACCCAGGCCGACCTGGACTACGAGGGGTCGATCGCCATCGACCGCGACCTGCTCGACGCGTCCGGCATCCTGCCGCACGAGCAGGTGGACGTGCTCAACATCACCAATGGCGCGCGCTTCACCACCTACGCCATAGAAGCGCCGCGCGGATCGCGTGTGATCGGCGTCAATGGCGCGGCCGCCCGCCTCGTCCAGAAGGGCGACAAGGTCATCGTGGTGACCTATGGCATGCTGCCGGCCGAGGAGGCGCGAAACTATGCCCCGACCGTGGTGCTCCTGGACGACGGCAACGAGATCAAGGCGGCCGCCTAGGCCTGCCGCGGCCCTGGCCGCGCTCGGGTTCGCCGCGCTCGGCCTGGCGGCCTGTTCGCCGACCGCGCCGCCCGGCGTCGACCGCGACGAGCTGGACGCGGCCGTGTCGCGCGCCGTCGGCGACCCCAACACCTGCGTGCTGATCGCCGACGCCGACTCCGGCCGCACGCTTTACCGCTACAACACCGCCACCACGTGTGCGCGCGAGTTCGCGGCGTGCGACCAGCCCGGGACGCGCACCCTCAAGACCCTGCTCGACGCGACCGTGAAGGACCGCCAGGCGCGGACACTGTCCTGCAACACCCAGGCCGATGCGTCGCGGGGCGTCGGCTGGGCCAGCGGCCCCATCGCGGGCACGTCCTACGTCTACGCGGCGATGATGGAGGGCGACCGCGCCTTCCCCGGCCGCATGATGGCCGACCGGCTCGAGACCGCCTTCCGCCGCGCGAAGGTTTCGAAGGCGCCTTAGGGCCGCCCGCCTGGACGGCCCCGCGGACGTTTCGTCGAACCTACCGCGCCAGCTCGTAGAGCCCGCTCACGTCGATCCGCACCCGCAGCTCGCCGCCGGCCACCGGGGTGCCGGCGTCCTTGGCCTGGGCGGCCATGGCGAACCGCTCCATCGGCATCGGCGGGGGCGGGGTGAACCCGCCGCCCTCCGACAGGCTGACCAGGCGCGACACGCGGTGGCCCGTCGCCCGCGCGTAGAGGTCCGCCTTGGCCTGCAGCGCCTTCACGGCGGCCTCGCGGGCGACGTTCTCGGCCGCGGTGGGATCCTTCAGGCCGAAGCTGATCCCGTTGACCTGGTTGGCGCCGGCCGCGACCGAGGCGTCCACCGCAGGCCCCAGCCGCTTCAGGTCGTTGACGGTGATCGTCACCTGGTTCGAGACCTGGTAGCCGATGAGCTGCGGCGGCTGGTTCTCCTGGTAGCGGTACTGCGGCGACAGGTTCAGGTTGGACGTCTGGATGTCGCGGTCGGCGAGGCCGGCGCGGCGCAGGCTCGCCATCACGGCGGTCATCCGCTGCGCGTTGGCGCTCATGGCCTCGGCGGCGGTGCGGCCCTCGGTCATCACGCCCAGGCTGATGACGGCCATGTCGGGCGCCACCCTGGCTTCGCCGTAGGCCGCAAGGTTCAGCGTCGTGGCCCGGAACATGGTGTCGGCGGCCGGCGGCGCGGCCTGGGCCAAGGCGGCGCTCGCCGCGGTGGAGGTCAGCAGCGCCAGGCTCAGGCCGGCGGCGCGCATCAAGGTCTTCATGGTCGGCTCCAGTGGGGGGAGGATGGAACGCCCAAGCGTGGCAGTCCGTGCCTGAACGCAAGCTTTAAGCGCCATGCAGCCCGTGGTAACGCCCCAGCCTGCCGCGCGGCTACGGGCCTGTAGCTCAATGGTTAGAGCCGGCCGCTCATAACGGTCTGGTTGCAGGTTCGAGTCCTGCCGGGCCCACCAGCGCCTCCTCAAGGGGCGGGCTTGTCTCAAGTCCCTGTCTGGTAACAGCTTCTCAGAGCGGGCTGGGGCACATTGTTGTGCGGCTACGGGTCAGCGTGAGTTGGCGAAGTACCCCGGATTGGTTCGCCGCGAAGGCGGTGTTTGGTGCGTGAGGAAGCGAGTCCCAGACGACCTTCGGCACGTTCTGGGGTCGTCGGACATCCGGCGAAGCCGATTCATCTGGACGATTTGGCGCTGACGTCGGGCTCCTGCCGGGGCTTGACCGACCCGCCTCATGTCCGGGCAACCTCTTGAAGATGCTGCGTGTTTACTGGCCGTCTTGCGGGCGTTAGCCGGCCAGCCATATCGGCGGAGCGCGCTGCTGGTTCGGATCGGTCACCGTCGCGGCCGAGTAGGCGGTGGCTCCCAGGCCCACGGCGAGGCCGGCGAGCAGCGCCCTCTTGATCGCCCGCAGGCGAAGCGCCTGGGCCCAGTCGTCGGCCGACAGGAAGAGGCTGGAGGGTGACCAGCGCCTCATTGGGCCACGTGGGCCCGGCGGGCCGCGACGGGTGCGGCCGGCTCGCCCGCCGCTGCGGGCAGCAGGAGGCTGACGGTCACGCCCGACCGGCCGCTGTCGAAGGCGAGGGTTCCGCCGTGGGATTCCACGATTTCGCGGCAGATGACCAGGCCCAGGCCGGTGCCCTGCGGCTTCGTGCTGAAGAGGCCCTTGTCCAGGCTGGCGAGCGCCGCGGCCGGGATGCCGGGCCCGTTGTCGATCACCCGGAGCCGCACCGCGCCGGGCGCCGGGCGGTCGACCCTGACCTGCACGACGGGGTTGCGGCGGCCTTCCAGCGCCTCGACGGCGTTGTTCAGCAGGTTCAGCAGCACCTGCTGGAGCTGCGCGCCGCGGCCGAGGACCGAGCCCGCCGTCGGGGCGACGTCGATCCGCAGGCTGATCCCGCGAAGCGCGCAGTCGCGTTCGACCAGCCGCGCCACCGACCGGACCAGGGGCTCGATCGCCACGGGTTCGGCGGGTGCGGTCGAGCGCGTCGTCAGGGCGCGGACACCCTCGATGACGCCGCGCGCGCGGCGAACCTCCTCGCGAAGGTTGTCGAGCGAGGCGCGGGCGCGTTCCAGGTTCGGCGGCGACCGGTCCAGCCAGTTGCCGGCCGAGCGTGAGAAGCCGGCCATCGCGCCCAGCGGCTGGCTGATCTCGTGCGCCAGCGTGCTGGCCGTGGCGTTGACGATGGAGATGCGGTTCATCCGCTGCAGGTCGTCGCGCATCCGTTGCAGCTCGAGTTCGACGCGCCCCCGACGCCGCTGCTCGATCAGCGACTTGCGCGTGGCGGCGCGCAGGCCCGCCTGCCGTTCGCGGAAGGCGACGGCGCATTCCTGCGCGAGCAGGGCGGCTGCGAGCATGGCGTAGGTGTAGGTCACCGCGTCGGAGTCGCGCTCGCCGGGCCGGAAGTTCCCGGGCTGGGCCAGCCACATCGTCGCGGCGGCGGCGATGCCCAGGGCGGTCAGGCCGCTCACCAGACGCGCGCCCGCGGGGCGGAAGCACATGGCGTTGGCCAGGAAGAACATCGGCGCCCAGCGCGTGATGCCGCCGACCTCGTACGCCGGCGCCGAACCGCCGATCAGGACCACGTACACGCCCAGGACGCAGGCGGACGCGAAAGCGACGCAGACCGCGGGAGCCTGGATGTTGATCGACCGGACCCCGTTGCGCGCGATCCCGGCAAGCGCCACGGCCAGGCTGCCGCCGATGATGACGTTGCCCATCACCTGCCCGCGGTCCGGCCAGGTCGCGAAGACGCCGTAGACGCAGGCCAGGAGCCCCAGCGCGATCACCGCGAAGCAGGCGCGGCGGACGGTCGTCAGGCGGAAGGCGGCGGCCCACTCGTCGGCGGGGACGAACAGGCTGCGCGCCAGCCTGCCGGCGATGGCGACCGCGGCGCTGGTCATGCCGCAGCCTCGTGCGCCGCGGCGGCAGGGAGGCGGATGGTCATGGTGGAGCCCTCGGCGTCGCGTCCGAAGGTCAGGGCGCCGCCATGGGCCTCCACGATCTCGCGGCTGATCGCCAGGCCGTGGACGGGGTCCTCCGGCGCGGCGGCGGCGAGCCCGCGGTCCAGCCGCGCGACGGACTCGGGCGCGACGCCGGGGCCGTCGGTGACGATTCGCAGGCGCACCTCGTCCGGGTCGGGCCGATCGGCGCGGATGCGGATGAGTCCGCGTCCGCGACCCTCGTGGCTCTCCATCGCGTGGCTCAGGAGGTTCAGGATGACCTGCTGCAGCTGGACGGCGCGGCCCCGGACGGCGCCCGCGTCGGCGGAGACGTCCAGGTGCAGGAGAATGCCGCGCAGCTCGCAGTCGCGGCGGACCAGCCGCCCGACATCGTGGACGAGCTCCGCGACCGCGACGTCGGCGGTCTCGGCGGCGCGGCGGCTGGTCAGCGCGCGGATGCGCTCGATGATCTCGACGGCCTTGGCGGCCTCGTCCTGCAGGGCGCCGACGGTGGCGCGGGCCTCGGCCGTGCGCGGCGGCGTCGCCGCCAGGGCGTCACCGGCCTCGGCGGCGAGCGCGTCGACGCGGTCCAGGGGCCCGCTGACCTCCTGCGCCAGCGCCCCGGCCATCGCATTGACCATGGAGACCCGGTTGCGCCGCATCAGGTCGTCCTGCAGGCGCCGTAGGTCCAGCTCAACCGCGATGCTGCGCCGGCGCTCGAGCAGCGCCTGCCGGGCCGCGGCGCGCAAGCCGGCGCGCCGTTCGCGCACGGCGAATGCGCACTCCTGGACCAGCAGCGCGCAGATGACCACGAGGTAGGTCAGGATCACGGTGTCCGTCTCGTAGTCGCCCGGCCGCGCTTGGCCCGACGTCGCCAGCCAGGCGGTGACGACCACGAGGATACCCAGGCCGGTGAGCCCGCTGACGATCCGCGCGCCGAGCGGCCGGAAGCACACGACGTTCAACGCGAAGAAGATGGGCGTCCAGAGGGTCGCCACCGCGATCTCGCCCGGCGGGCCGGATCCCAGCTCAAGCACAGAGAGTACGGCCAGGATGTTCGCGATCGAGATGGCGATGCACGCCGCCGGCGCCAGACGGCCGGCCAGGCGCCCGTCATCCAGGGCCGCCGCGACGAGCACCGTGGCCGTAGCGGCCGTGTACATCGCCATGGCCGGCCGCATGCTGGGTTCGGGCCAGAGAGCATACAGGCCGTACAGCGACGTGAGGACGCCGATCGTCGAGCATATGACGAATGCGCGCCTCACGACCCGGCGGCGAAAGACGCGGACCCAGACGTCGGTCGGCAGGAAGATGTCGGCCGCCTTCAGGGGTCTTCTCAGCCAGCGTTTTCGACGCGCGTGCAACGGCATGACTCCATACGGCGCCCTTCTGGCACGCTAAGGTCGAAGACCCGCGTTCGGCAACGGGACAGCGACGCTTTAGCGGCCATCAGCCTCCCGAATGGCCGGCCTCGACGACGCGTCTTCCCCGACCGGGAAGAGGGCGGGCCCGGGTCTCGGGCCATTCTTCGACCGGCACGCAGGGGTGGACCCTCACCCGCACGGGCAGGTCGGGGTTCATCCGCGGGCGGGCCAGCAGGGTGACGCGGGCGCCTTCGTGAGGCGCGGCCGCGACCCGCGCGGGCCGGGCCGCCAGGCGGCGCAGCGCCAGCGCCAGGGCGTCGGCAGGCGTGATGACGATCGCAGGCGTGGACACCTTCATGTCCGCTGGTGTCCGCCGTCGCCGCGCCGGGGTCCACGCGCAGGGCGCCCGAACTGAGCGCCCGCCGGTCCGCCTCAGCCGGGCTGCGGGGCGGGCAGCCGCACGGTGACGCCGTCGCCGTCAGGGCCGGCCTCGACGCCGATCGAGCCGCCGTGCGCCTCGACGATGTCGCGGCAGACGGCCACGCCCAGGTCCTCGCCGCCGGCCCCCGCGGCCAGCAGGCCGCCGTCCAGCCGGCGCAGGCGCTTCGCCGCCAGGCCGGGCCCGCTGTCGGTGACCCGCAACCGCACGGAGCCGGGCTCTGGCCGGTCGGCGCGCACGCGCACCTCAGCGCCCGGCGCGCCGTCGAACGCGCCGATGGCGCTGTTGAGCAGGTTCAGCAGCACCTGCTGGAGCTGGGCGCCGCGGCCCCAGACCACGCCGGCGTCCGGCGCCACCTCCACGGCCAGGGCGACGCCGCGCGCCGCGCAGTCGTCGGCGACCAGGCGCGCGACGCCGCGCACCAGCTCGTCCACCGGCGCCTCGACCAGCTCGATGACCCGCCGGTTGGCGAACACGCGCAGGTCCTCCACCACCCGGGCCGCCCGCAGCGCCTCGTCGTGCAGCTGGTCCGCCGCGGCGCGGGCGCGGGGCAGGTTGGGCGGATCGGCCGCCAGCCAGTTGCGCGTGGAGCGGGCGAAGCTGACCACGGCCCCCAGCGGCTGGCTGATCTCGTGCGCGACGGCGCTGGCCATGGTGTCGACCACCGCCGCACGGTTCTGCGCCAGCAGGTCCTCGCGGGTGCGGCGCAGCTCGGCGTTCAGCGCCGCCCGCCGCCGCCGCTCGCGTCGCGCCTGGCGCGCCGCCGCTTGCGCCCCGGCCTGCCACTCGCGGACCACGAAGGCGACCTCCTGCGCCAGCAGGCCGGCGGGCAGCACGAAGAAGGTCATCGTCACCACCTTGGTGTCGGAAGTCCCCGGCTCGAAGGCGCCCGGCCGGGCCAGCCAGGCGGCGGCGGCGGCGAGGATCCCCAGCGTGGTCGCCCCGCTGAGCAGCCGCGCGCCGCGGGGGCGCAGGCACATGGCGTTGATCATGAAGAACACCAGCGGCCAGCGCGTGATGGAGGCCATCTCCTGCGGGCTGTCGTTCAGCATCAGGGCGCTCCAGGCGCCGGGCACGAAGGAAAGGCTGGCCGTGATGCAAACGGCGGGCGCCAGGATGTTGATCGAACGCACCCCCGACCGCGTCGTCCAGACCAGCGCCGCGAGCAGGGTGGCGGCGATCAGGCTGTTGGCGGCCACGCGCACGGGATCGCCCCCCGCCGCGGCCACGGCCCAGACGGAGGCCGCCAGGCCCAGGCAGAGCCCGGCCGCCAGCAGGCGCCGCACGCCGGACGAACGAAACGCCCGCGCCCACTCCGCTCGCGGGATGAACAGGCCTGCGGCGAGGCGCGCCGCGTCGTCCCGCCTTGTCCTCGCCCTCCCGGACGTCGGCCCCTGTGACATCGGCTTCCCGTTCCCCGCTCAGCCGCTCCGGGGGCTGCGCGCAGCCCGCAGCCTAGAGCCGCCCGTCCGTACAGGCGAGGCCTCGGCGGGGCGCAGCTTGCCCCGCCGGCTCACGGCGCGCTTCCTGCCCGCAGGGCGGCTGCAAGGTGGCCCAGGAGGTACCAGCCCAATCCCAGGCAGACCATCATCAACAGCCGGTAGGGCAGGAGGCTGACGTTCCGCCGCCCGTCATAGGGCCGCGCGGCCAGACGTTCGAACAGGCGAAACGCCCCCGCGCAGCCCGCCACCGCGGCCACGATCATCGCGATCTTCACGCTGAGGCTCCCGTTGCGCGTCTCGCGCAGGGGAACCGCGCGCGGCCGCGGCCAGCAACGCTGCGCCCGCCCGGAACGGGCGCCCGGGCGGGCGGTGAACCGAGATCGCGAGGCGAGAGGGGGGCTACGCTCGGCGCTCAAGACCCTGTGAGGCGCGTGGCGTTCCCGTGCTCCCCTCCCGGCGCAGGCCTGCCCGCCCTTCCGTCGCGGCGCGGCCGCGACTATGGGAGCCGCATGAAGGTCGCGCTGATCCAGACCCGCACGCCCGCGAGCCACGCTGCGGCGCTCGCCCATGTCCTGCCGCTCGTGCGGGAGGCCGCGGCCGGCGGCGCCCGTCTAATCTGCACGCCCGAGGGCACGAACATCCTGCAGAAGGACCGCGATCGGCTGCTGCCCCAGCTCACGCGGCTGGAGGAGGATCCCGTGGTGACCGGCCTGCGCGAGGTCGCCCGTGAGCTGGGGGTCTGGATCGACGTCGGCTCGGCCCTGGTGCTGCGCGAGGACGGCAAGGCGGCCAACCGCCAGGTTCTGGTGCGGCCCGACGGCGGCGTGGCGGCGACCTACGACAAGCTGCACATGTTCGACGTCGACCTGCCGACCGGGGAGACCGCGCGGGAGTCTGCCACCTACGAGCCCGGCGATCGCGCCGTCACGGCCGAGGTCGACGGGGTCCGGCTGGGCCTGACCATATGCTACGACCTGCGCTTCCCGGCGCTGCATCGCGCGCTCGCGCTGGCGGGCGCCGAGGTGATGACCATCCCGGCCGCCTTCACCCGGCCCACCGGAGAGGCGCACTGGCGGGTCCTGATGCGGGCCCGCGCCATCGAGACGGGCAGCTACGTCCTGGCCGCCGCCCAGGGCGGCTTCCACGAGGACGGCCGCGGGACCTACGGGCATTCGCTGGTGGTGGAGCCCTGGGGCGAGGTGGTGGCCGAGCTTGACCACGACGAGCCGGGCGTGCTTTTCGCCGACCTCGACCTGGCGGCGCCGCAGAAGGCCCGCAGGGCCATTCCCGCGCTGGCCAATGCGCGGGCGTTCACGGGTCCCTAGATAAGGTTCGATGATCCGCTACGCGCTCACCTGCGACCACGATCACGCGTTCGAGGGCTGGTTCGCCTCGTCCGGCGACTACGACGACCAGCAGGCGCGCGGCCTGCTCGAATGCCCGGTCTGCGCCTCGAAGGCCGTCCGCAAGCAGATCATGGCGCCCGCCGTCGCCGGCACGAAGCGCACCGCGCGCGACGTCGAGCCCGCCCAGATGCGCGCGATGATGATGGAAGCCGCCGGCCGCATCCGTCGTCACGTGGAAGAGAACTTCGACGACGTGGGCGACGCCTTCGCCCGCGAGGCCCGCGCCATCCACGAGGGCAAGGCCGAAGACCGCGGCATCTACGGCCAGGCCTCGCCGAAGGAGGTCCGCGAACTGCTGGAGGACGGCGTGCCTGTCGCCGCCCTGCCGCCGGAACCCCCGAAGAAGACGGATCTCAACTAGCGGCGCCTTGCGGCGCGTTCCGCCTGACGGCAATCTCGGATTGCATTTCCGTGAGGCTGGGGGGCCGCGTGAGGAGCATCCGCATTCTGCTGGCGGCCGCCGCGCTGGCGCTCGCCGGCCCGTCCGCCGTCCACGCCGCGCCGCTCTCGGCCTATGGCGGCCTGCCCAGCATCGACGAGATCCGCCTCTCGCCCGACGGCTCGACCCTCGCCGTGATCGCCTCCGACGGCGTCAAGCGCAGCTTGCTGGTGCGGCCGACGGCCGGCGGCGCGCCCAAGGTGTTCGCCGTCGGCGAGGCGAAGGTGCGGCGGATCGACTGGCTGGGGACGGACCAGCTGATCATCACCACGTCGCAGACGGGCAAGCCGATCGACCTCTTGGGGCCGCGGCGCGAATGGCTGATGGGCTTCTCGCTGGACCTGAAGGACGACAAGGTCCGGCCGCTGCTCGCCAAGTCGCTGGCGAAGACGACCACCGGAACCCATTTCCGCGACGCCGGATCCGACCTGATCGGCGCGATGAACACCATGGCGGGGCCGCCCCTGGTGCGGCTCGTCGACGGCAAGCCGACGCTGTTCCTGCAGGCGATCGCCTTCAAGGACACCCAGGGCCTGCTGACCATCGTGCAGAGCAATCCGCGGAACGGCGCGCAGAAGATCGTCGAGTTCGGCGGCAACGACACCGACGAGATCCTGCTGGGCGCCGATGGCGCGCCCGTCGCGCGCAGCGACTACGACGGCAAGTCCGGCCGCTGGTCGCTGAAGCTGCGCCGTCCCGGCTCGGGGAGCTGGGCCGAGGTGCGAAGCGTCGCGGCCAAGATCGACCGTCCGTACATGGTGGGCCTCGGGCGGGACGGGCAGTCGGTCCTGCTCGCCGAGCCGGACGCCTCGGGCTACCTGCTGCGCGAGGTCGGTCCCGACGGCGCCGCCTCGGATCCGCTCGACGTCCGCGACGCCGACGGGGCCATCTTCGACCCGGAAACGCACCGGCTGATCGGGGTCCAGGCGCTGGTGGGCGACGAGCGGCGCTACACCTTCTTCGACCCCCGCGACCAGAAGGCCTGGAACGCGGTGCAGGCCGCGTTCAAGGGCGACCCGGTCCGGCTCGAGTCCTGGACGCAGGATCGCCAGAAGATCGTCGTCGCGGTGGACTCGGCCCGGGACGGGCCCGGCTACGCGCTGGTCGACCTCGGCGCCCGCAAGGGCGCCTGGCTGGCGGCCCGCTACGAGAAGATCCTGCCCGAGGACATCGCCAAGGTGCAGGCTCTGCGGTTCAAGGCGAGCGACGGCCTGCAGCTCACCGGCTACCTCACACTGCCCAACGGCCAGCCCGCCCGGAACCTGCCGCTGGTGGTCCTGGCGCACGGCGGCCCCGAGGCGCGCGACACGCCCGGGTTCGACTGGTGGTCGCAGGCCATCGCCTCGCGCGGCTACGCGGTGCTGCGCGTGAACTTCCGCGGCTCGGACGGGTTCGGCCGCGGGTTCGTCGAGGCCGGCTACGGCCAGTGGGGCCGCAAGATGCAGACGGACCTGTCCGACGGGGTGCGCCACCTGGCGGCCCAGGGACTCGTCGACCCCAAGCGGGTCTGCATCGCCGGCGCGAGCTACGGCGGATACGCCGCCCTGGCGGGCGCGACCCTGGACCCCGGCGTCTACCGCTGCGCCGCCTCGGTGGCCGGGCTGTCGGACCTGCGCCGCCTGGTGGAGGACGAAGGACGGGTTTCCCAGCGTTACTGGAAGCGGTTCATGGGCGTGCAGAAGCTGGGCGATCCCGCGCTGGCCGAGATCTCGCCGCTGACCCACGTCGGGCGCGTCTCCATCCCCATCCTGCTGGTGCACGGCCGGGACGACACCGTGGTTCCGCTCGAGCAGAGCCGGATCATGGCCGAGGCCCTGCAGAAGGCCGGCAAGCCGGTCGAGTACGTGGTGCAGGACGGCGAAGACCACTGGCTCTCGCGCGGCGAGACCCGCCTGCAGATGCTCACCGCCACCATGGCCTTCATCGAAAAGCACAACCCGCCGAACTGAGGGCTCCCCGTGACGCGTATCGCCTGCCTGCTCGCACTGCTGCTGTGGATCCAGGCGGCCCCCGCCGCCACGGCGCCGCTCGCCGCCTACGGCAAGCTGCCGTCGATCGAGACGGCGGTGATCTCGCCCAGCGGCCACGCCGTGGCGGTGGTCGTCACCAACGGCGAGCAGCGGACCCTGGTGGTCCGCGACCTCGGCAGCGGGGCGATCACGCTTCGTGGCCTCCTGGGCGACCACAAGATCCGCAACGTCCAGTGGGCCGGCGACAAGCGCCTGGTGATCGTCCACTCCGCGACCAGCAATTCCTTCGTGGTGCAGAACGGCTTCCGCGAGTGGTTCTTCGCCAACATGATCGACCTGACCACGAAGAAGATGACCCCGCTCATGCGCAACTCGCAGGCGGACCTGTCGTCGATCTTCGACTATCCGATCGTGCGCAACCACCGCGGCGACCCTGCCGTCTTCGTCCAGGGCGTGGTGTTCTCGGCGGGCCGCGGCCGGCTGTCGCTGTTCCGGATCGACACCGAGACCGGCGCCAATCGCCTCGTCGAGGAGGGGAGCCCGGAAACCATCGACTGGGTCGTGGACCCGGAAGGCCGCCCGCTCGCGCAGGAACTCTACAATCCCGGCAGCGGCGAGTGGACGCTGCGGATGCGCGGCCCGGACGGCTGGCGCGACGTCGTCACCGCGCGGGAGAAGCTGGACCGGCCGTTCATGGTGGGCCTGGGGCGGGACGGCGGCTCGGTCGTCTACGCCCAACTCGACGAGAACCGGCGCTGGCGGTGGCGCCAGGCCGGCCGTGACGGGACGTCCCAGCCACTCGACGTCGACAACAACCCCGCTCCGATCCGCGCCGCGCTCGACGGTCGGATGATCGGGCACTACCTGCTGGCGGGCGACGAGGACCGCTACACCTTCCACGACCCTGCCGACGCCCGTGCGTGGCAGGCCATCGTCGACGCCTACGCCGGGCAGCGGGTCCGGCTCGAGTCCTGGTCGACGGACCGTCGCCGCATCGTGGTGCTGGTGGAATCGGGCGCCGACGCGCCCCGCTATGCCGTGGTCGACCTCTGCGAGCGCCGCGCAGACTGGCTGGGCGCCCAGTATGTCGACCTGACCGCGGCGGATGTGTCGCCCCGCCAGCCTGTCCGCTTCAAGGCCGCCGACGGCCTGTCGCTGACCGGATACCTGACGACGCCGCGCGGCAAGCCGGCCCGCAACCTGCCGCTCATCGTCTTCCCGCACGGGGGGCCGGCGTCGCGCGACACCCCCGACTTCGACTGGTGGGCGCAGGGGATGGCCTCGCGCGGCTACGCCGTCCTGCAGGTGAACTTCCGAGGTTCCGAAGGCCTGGGACGGGCGTTGCTCGAGGCTGGATACGGGCAGTGGGGCCGCAAGATGCAGACCGACCTGTCGGACGGCGTGCGCCACCTGGCCGCTCAAGGGGCGATAGATCCGAAGCGCGTGTGCATCGTGGGCGCGAGCTACGGCGGCTATGCGGCGCTGGCCGGTCCGACGCTGGATCGCGGGGTCTACCGCTGCGCCGTTTCGTTCGGCGGGGTCAGCGACCTGAGGCGCCTGATCAGCTATTCGCAGTCCCGCAGCGGCGCCGACGCAGGCCGCTACTGGCGCCGGTTCATGGGCGTCGACAGCGAAGGCGTCGAGTCGCTCGCCGCCTATTCGCCCGCGCTCAACGCCGAGAAGGCCGACGCCCCGATCCTCCTGATCCACGGGCGCGACGACACGGTCGTGCCGGTCGAACAGAGCCAGATCATGGCCGCGGCCCTCCAGAAGGCGGGCAAGCCGGTCGAGCTCGTCGTCCAGAAGGGCGCCGACCACTGGCTCTCGCGCGGCGAGACCCGCCTGCAGATGCTCACCGCCACCATGGCCTTCGTCGAAAAGCACAACCCGCCGAACTGAGGGCTTCCCGTGACGCGTATCGCCTGCCTGCTCGCACTGCTGCTGTCGCTCGTCGTGGCGTCCGCGCCGGCCCGCGCCGCGCCGCTGGAGGCCTACGGCAAGCTGCCGCTTATCGAAGCGGCCGCGGTCTCGCCGAGCGGCCACGCCGTGGCGATGATCCTCACCAACGGCGAAAGCAGGCTGATTGTCGTTCAGGACCTTGCCTCCAACACCATCACAACGAAGGTGACGGCGGGCTCGGCCAAGGTGCGCGCCTTGCGCTGGGCCGGCGACCGGCACCTTCTCGTCGTCACCTCGGTGACGGCGGCCCCGATGTTCATCCTGAACGCGCGCCGTGAGTGGACGCTCGCGTTCCTGCTCGATCTGCAGACCAGCAAGGTCCGGCAACTGCTCCGCGACTTGGAGAACGGCATGAACACCGTGTTCGACGTGCCGGTGGTGCGCGAGGTGGAGGGAAAGCCGGTCGTCTTCGCCCAGGGCGTACGGTTCGTAAACAATCGCGGCCGGTTGGGGCTCTATCGCATCGACCTCGAAACGGCGAAGAGCCGGGAGGTCGAGGGCGGCTCCGAGGACACCGTCGACTGGCTCGTGGACGCCAACGGCAGGCCGGTGGCGCAGGAACTCTACGACGGCCTCAAGGGGCGCTGGACCCTGAAGGTCCCGGATCGGAGCGGTTGGCGCGAGACGGTCACCGTGGACGCCCCGATCACCCGACCCTACACGGTAAGCCTCGGCCGCGACGGGCGATCCGTGCTCTATGCGATGAGTGACGAGACCGGCTTCGCCTGGCGGGAGGCGCGTCTGGACGGCGCGCCGCCCGGCGCCCCCATCGCGGACGTCGAGGGTCTGGATCCGATCGTCGACACGACGGATGGCCGCCTTGTCGGTCATATCGCTCTGGTCGGCGACGACACCCGTTACACCTTCTTCGACCCCGCCGACGATCGGGCGTGGAAGGCCGTGCTCAAGGCCTACGCCGGCGACGCGGTCGCCCTGCGCTCGTGGTCGAAGGACCGGAAGAAGATCGTCGTGATCGTCGATTCCGCGATGGCCGGCCCGGCCTACGCCCTGATCGACCTCAACACGCGCGAGGGGACTTGGCTTGGGCCGGAGTACGTCGACCTCAGCCCGGCAGATGTCGCGATCAAGGAACCCGTCAGGTTCAAGGCGCGCGACGGCCTGGAGCTCTCTGGCTACATCACGCGGCCACGGGGCGGCCCCGCGAACAACCTTCCGCTGATCGTCTATCCGCATGGCGGACCGGCGGCGCGCGACGGGCCGGGGTTCGACTGGTGGGCCCAGGCCATGGCCTCACGGGGCTACGCGGTGCTGCAGGTGAACTACCGGGGGTCGGACGGCCTGGGCGAGGCGCTGCTGCAAGCCGGATTCGGCGAATGGGGCCGCAAGATGCAGACAGACCTCTCGGATGGCGTGCGCCACTTGGCGGCGCGCGGGACCATCGACCCAAAGCGCGTCTGCATCGTTGGCGCCAGCTACGGCGGTTACGCCGCGCTTGCAGGGGCCACCATCGACCGCGGCGTCTACCGCTGCGCAGTATCGGTCGCGGGCATCTCGGACCTCCGCCGCCAGATCTCGTATGCCCGCAGCCGGGGGGGCCGACCGGCGGAGCGCTACTGGAACCGTTTCCTGGGCGTATCCGACGAGGCGAGCGAGGAGGTCCTCGAGACCTATTCGCCGGCCCGCCTGGCCGACCGCGTCGAAATCCCCGTGCTCCTGATCCACGGCAAGGACGACTCCGTGGTCCCGCTGGAGCAGAGCCAGATCATGGCGACCGCGCTGCAGAAGGCAGGCAAGCCGGTCGAGCTCGTCGTCCAGAAGGGCGAGGACCACTGGCTCTCGCGCGGCGAGACCCGCCTGCAGATGCTCACCGCCACCATGGCCTTCGTCGAAAAGCACAATCCGCCGAACTGAGGCCGGCCGCAGCGCAGCGCGCGCAGTCCCCTCTGGCTTGACCTTGGGGGACGGCTGACAAAGGTCGGTCGAGACGACGGCGGAGGGGCCCGATGAGCGCGACGACCAAGTACCCGCACCTGTTCGAGCCGCTGGACCTCGGGTTCACGCGCATCAAGAACCGCGTGATCATGGGCTCGATGCACACGGGGCTGGAGGACATCCCCGGCGGGTTCGAGCGGCAGGCGGCCTATTTCGCCGAACGGGCCCGCGGCGGCGTGGGCATGATCATCACCGGCGGCATCGGGCCGAACCGCGAGGCCGGCGGCGGCGCCAAGCTCTCGACGCCGGAGGAGGCCGAACAGCACCGCATGGTGACCCAGGCGGTGCGCGCCGCCGATCCTGACGTGAAGATCTGCCTGCAGATCCTGCACGCGGGCTCGCTGGCCCGGAACCCCGACGCGGTGGCCCCCTCGGCGATCCGCGCGCGCATCGCGCCGAACGTCCCCAACGAGCTCGACGCGGAGGGCATCGAGAAGCAGCTGTCGGACTTCGCCAACTGCGCCGCGATGGCCCGGCTGGCCGGCTACGACGGCGTCGAGATCATCGGCTCGGCGGGATACCTGCTGTCGACCTTCCTGGTGGAACGGACCAACCAGCGCACCGACGAGTGGGGCGGGACCTGGGAGAAGCGCATGCGCTTCCCGGTCGAGGTGGTGCGCCGCGTCCGCGCGGCCGTGGGGCCCGACTTCATCGTCATCTTCCGCATCCCGGCCATGGACATGCTGCAGGACGGCCTGGCCTGGGACGAGGTGGTCAGCCTGGGCAAGGCGGTGGTCGCGGCCGGGGCCACGATCGTCTCCACCCACTTCTGCTGGCACGAGGCCCAGGTGCCGACCATCGCCACCATGGTGCCGCGCGCCGCCTTCGCCGGGGTCACCGGCCGGCTGCGCAAGGAGCTGGGCGTGCCGATGATCACCAGCAACCGCATCAACATGCCCGCCGTGGCCGAGCAGGTGCTGGCGCGCGGCGACGCCGACCTGGTCTCCATGGCCCGGCCGATGCTGGCCGATCCCGACCTGGTGAAGAAGACGCTCGAGGGCCGCGAGGACGAGATCAACACCTGCATCGCCTGCAACCAGGCGTGCCTGGACCACACCTTTACCGGCCGGCTGACCAGCTGCCTGGTCAACCCGCGCGCCTGCCGCGAGACCGAGCTGATCTACCCGAAGACCACGGCCGCCAAGCGCATCGCAGTGGTGGGCGCAGGACCGGCGGGGCTGGCCTACGCCACCGTCGCGGCCGAGCGCGGGCACAAGGTCGCCCTGTTCGACGCCGCCGCCGAGATCGGCGGGCAGTTCAACCTGGCCCGGCGGATCCCGGGCAAGGAGGAGTTCGACGAGACGCTGCGCTACTATCGTCGGCGGATCGAAGTGCTGGGCATCGACCTCAGGCTCGGGACCCAGGTCTCGGCCGAGGACCTGAAGGCCGGCTACGACGAGGTGATCGTGGCCACCGGCATCGAGCCGCGCACGCCTGACCTGCCCGGCATCGACCATCCGAAGGTGGCCGGCTACATCGACGTGATCGAGGGCCGGAAGCCCGTGGGGCAGAAGGTGGCGATCATCGGCGCCGGCGGCATCGGCTTCGACGTGGCCGAGCTGATCACCCACGCCGGGACCTCGGCCTCGCTCGACATCGACGTCTTCGCCCGGGAATGGGGCATCGACTTCCGCAACCATCCCCGCGGCGGCGTCACCGGCGTCACGCCGCAGGTCGCCAGTTCGGGCCGCGAGGTCACCCTGATGCAGCGCCGCAGCGATCCCGTGGGCAAGTCGCTGGGCAAGACCACGGGATGGACCCACCGACTCACCCTGCAGCGGCGGGGCGTGAAGATGCTGAACGGCGTCGAGTACCTGAAGATCGACGACGCTGGCCTGCACGCGCGGGTGGGCGGCCAGCCCGCCCTGTTCGAGGTGGACACGGTGATCGTCTGCGCCGGGCAGACCCCCAAGCGCGACCTCTACGACCAGCTGACGCGGCTGGGCGTGAAGGCCACCCTCGTCGGCGGAGCCTTCGAGGCGGCCGAGCTCGACGCCAAGCAGGCCATCAACCAGGCGTCCGAGCTGGCGGCGGCGGTCTGACCGCCTTCATCGCCGCCGCGCGGCGCGTCCGACCCACCAGGGGCTGGACCACGCCGTCGCGCCGTCGGCCTGGACGACGCGGACGTAGTAGCTGTCGCCGTCCTTCGGCGCTTCGGCGTCGGCGAAGCTGAAGGTGCGGTCGCGCTCCACGGCCGGCGTGATCTGGCGCACCGTGATCCTGTCGTCCGAGGCGCTGGAGGCGCTCGTCGTCCCCGAAGCGTTCAGGGCGGGCTTGACGGCGAGGCGCCGCGGCTCGGCTGCGGCGGCGGGCGTTTCCAGCGTCTCCTGCAGGATCGTGGCGCCGCCCTGGTTGAGGGTCACCTCGACCTTCGCGCCGGTCGCCGGGCCGGCCAGCTTGAGGCGCACGGCCTTGGCGAAGCCGCGGGTCGCCAGCCGGAACGTCACGGTGTCCGCCGCGCCAGGCTGCGGCCGCACCCATTCCGTCAGGTAATTGAGGGCCTCCACCTGGGGGCTGTATGCGGCCTCGATCCGGGCGCCGGCGACCCTGATCGTCCCGGTCCAGGCGCGGCCGGCGCGCGAGGGCTCGAGCAGCCTGGCGGGCTCGGAGGTCGACCAGAACTCCACCTCCACGAACGTCCCGTCCGCGGCGCCGGCCGGCGTGTCGAAGGCGCGGACCTCGTGGTCCTTCCCGTTCTTGACCAGGGTGATCGACTGGATCGGGGCCGTCCCGTGGACGACGCCGTCGATGCTGCGGCGCGCTCCGGCCGGGGTCACGGCGCCCATCTCGTGCCCATCGAGCGTGGCCTTCAGGATGATGCGGTCGCTGGTGGTGGCGTAGGTGCGGCGCTGCTTGATGGCGTCGAACAGGATGTCGCGGTCCTTGCGCGGCGCCATGACGGCCGCGACGCCGCCCGTGCCGTCGAAATAGAACCGCCCCAGCGGCCGCATCTTGTAGCCCGGGTGGCCCAGATGGTCGTCGCCCGCGCCGACGAAGCCCAACTGGAAGCCGTTGGCGAGGTAGCGCCGGCCCAGCCATTCGAACGCCCCGTGCTCCGAGACGATCTCCACCACCGGTTCGAGCCCGGCGTCGTTCTGGCTGGCGTCCGCCGTCATGTGCGCATGCGGGATCACCAGCACGTCCTTCGGCGCGTAGTGCTTGCGCAGGCCGCGGTAGAGGTCGGGCAGGGCGGGGTAGAGCTGGCTGGGCACCGGCTCCACCTTGTCGAGGCCGCGGAAGATCACGTTGTGGTGGCCGCCGTAGGCCGCGAGCACGGTCCACTCGTAGCCCATGTAGGTGATGAACCGGCCCGGCTGGTCGTACTTGCGCGCGCCCTCGCGGATCTGCTCCCACTCGTGGGCGTCCATCCAGAGGTCGTGCTCGGTCAGGCTGACGAAATCGAGCCGGGACTCGTCGCGGGCGAACTGGAAGTAGCCGTCCACGGTCCCCATGCCCTCCGAGAAGCCGCAGTGGCCGTGGGTCTCGCCCCAGTAGATGCGGGTGGTCGGCTTCGCCTCCACCAGGACGGGGTTGGCCTCGCCCACGAAGCGCCCGTCCTCCGAGACGATCTCGAAGCGATGCACGCCGGGCGCGCCGATGCGGACATCCTTGAGGACCGTGATCGCCTGAGCCGAGGCGGGGATCCTGCGGAACTCCCGGCCGTCCAGCTTTACGATCCAGGCCGGCGCGCCGCCGGTGGCGAGGTTGCGGAAGCGGTCCTCCGTGCGGATCGACACCTCGAACGGCTCGTCGACGCCGACGATCGAGGGGGCGAAGCCGTGCACGCCGCCGGCCGGGCCGCCCAGCAGGGGCTGGCTGACCTCGCGCGGGGTGAGCAGCAGTCCGTCGGCCTCGGTCAGGATCCAGAACGGGAACCGCACCGCGGTGTTGGAGACCTGGAACAGCTGCAGGCCCTTGCTGCCGCGCGACCGGTCGCCGTAGGTGACCGTCACCGTGTCGCCGGGGCGAAGCTCGCCCTCCGCCACCTTGAAGAAGACGCGGGGCATCTCGCCGATGCCCAGGCTGGTCGAGAACATCCCGGCGATCGGATAGGTCTCGCGCACGATCCTCACCGCCCGGTTCGAGGTTCGGCACGACACGTAGTTGTCGGCGTGGGGGTCGGTGGCCTGCAGCTCGGCGAACGAGAAGTAGAAGTGGTTCGGGAGCACTGCGCCGCCGCCGACGCGGATCGGCGCCTCGCCGACGGTGTAGGTCTGCTCGAACTGGACGTAGCTGTCGACGTGCCAGGGACCCTCCGTCCGGGCCGTCACCTCGCCGCAGAGCCGGGGGTTCTTCTCCAGCGCCGAGAGCGTGCGGACGAACTGGTCGATGGCGGCCAGGCTGCGGGCGCGGGCGCGCTCGCCGGTGGTCGGGAAGCCGGGCGCGTTGACGCCGGTGATGACCGACGGCAGGTCCGGATGCAGGTAGATCCCTGTCAGCGAGAGCGCGTTCATCCACGCGTAGAGCACCGCGCTGCGCGGCCGCACGTTCGAGAGGTCCGTGGGCCGGGCCGCGACGTCCTGTTTCAGGGTCTCGACCTGGCGTCGCAGGGAACCGCTCATGTGGTCGCCGGGCGCGGCAGGCTCGGGCTTGAGCAGCGTCTGCGTGGCCGCCCACCCGAGCGGGGGCGCGGCGACGCCGGCGACCAGCAGGGCCTGCAGCGCGTGGCGGCGGTTCATAGGCGTCATGGCGTGCCTCCCAGGCCCGGCGCGGCCGGGCCGAACTCGATGACGATGCGGTGTGCGGTCCAGACGACCCCGATCAGCGCCGCGCCCAGGGCGACCGGGCGCCGAAGCCGTTGCGGATCGAGCGAGACCCGGGCGGCGAGGCGCAGCGCGACGACGACCGTGGCGATGACCGCGAGCTGGGCGACCTCGACCCCGATATTGAACGCGGCCAGCGCGGCGACCTCGGCGCCCCGTGGCAGGCCCGCGTCGCGCAGCGCCGCTGCGAAGCCCAGGCCGTGCAGGAGCCCGAACCCGAAGACGAGCGCCAGGCGTCCCCAGCCCACGGCCTCGGGCCCGCGCAGCGACATCAGCGCCGCCAGGGCGATCGAGAGGGTGATGGCGGGCTCCACGAGCGCGGCGGGCGCGGCCACGAACCCCAGCGCGGCGAGGCTCAGGGTGATCGAGTGGGCGACGGTGAACGTCGTGACGAGCCGGGCCAGCGGCCCGAACCGGGGCGCGCCCATGGCCAGGGCGATGATGAACAGAAGGTGGTCCGGCCCTCCCGGGACGATATGGCCGAAGCCGAGGCGCAGGAACCGCAGCGCCTCCTGCGCCGCGTCCAGCCAGGGCCGCGGCCCGGCGAGGCGGAACGCGGGGCTCTGCTGGCCGTCCGTGAGCGGCGCGGTCACCGTCCGTCCGTCGGGATAGCGCACGGAGACGAACGCCGGCCCGAGGCTGGGCGGCAACGCGATGTCGATCGCCACCGTCCCCGGCGGCGTGCGGGCGGCGATCCGGATCGGAGCCGACGGCTGCGGGCTCCCGCGCGGCGTGAGGGCCTCGGCGCGCACGTCCGCGGGCGACGGGAAGCTGATGGTCAGATCCTCGATCACGCGGCGGTCGGCGCGAAGGGTGAGCATCTCCGCGAGCTGCCGTTCGACGGCGGCCCCGCGGGCGGCGATCTCCGCGTCGCTCAGGGCCGCCAGACGACCCGCCGCCGCCTCGTCGGGCGCGGCCTGGGGCGCGCCCAGGATCATCGGGGTCAGATGGACGCGGAGCGCCACGTCCAGGGTCCCGCCCGGGGCGATCCGCACCTCGGCGAGCGCGTGCGGCAGGTCGTGCGCCTGGCCGCCGCGACCGGCCATGAGCGTGAGCAGCACCGCCAGGACGGCGAGGGCCAGCAGGCGCCGCCCCGCGCGCGCAGGCTGCGTCGTCATGGCGAAGTCCATCGCGCCGCCCCCTGCCGGCAGGGCCTCAGATGGGCACCGTGAACGGCGTCCCGCAGACGTTGTAGGTGGTTGCCGGGCGGGACGGCCAGCGCGGGTCCTGCATGTCGCGCGACCACTGATCGAAGGCCTTCTCGAGCTGGCGGACCTTCTCGGGGTGCTTGTCCGCGAGGTTCGTCGTCTCGTTGAGGTCGCTCTTCAGGTTGAAGAGCAGCGTGTACTTGCCGTCGAGGCTCTTCCACAGCTTCCAGTCGCCCTGGCGGATGGAGGCCAGCGGCCGCCGGCGCCACATCAGGGCGTCGTGGGGGACGCCCGTCTTCTGGCCGGTCAGGTAGGGGGCCAGGTCGACGCCGTCGTAGACCCGGTCCGTGGGCAGCGACCCGCCGGCCGCGGCGATCACCGTCGGGAAGATGTCGAGCGTGGAGACGACGTTGCGGTAGACCTGACCGCCCTTCAGGCGCGCGGGCCACCGCATCATCATGGGAATGCGCACGCCGCCCTCGTAGTGCGTGAGCTTGCCGCCGCGCAGGGGCTCGCATGCGCACATGCCGGGATAGTAGGCGGCGCAGCCGTTGTCCGAGATGAAGTAGACGATGGTGTTCTCCCCCTCGCCCGAGGCGTCCACGGCCTTCAGGACCTCGCCGACCGCGTCGTCCAGCGCCGAGACCATCGCCGCGTAGATGCGGTTCTGCTCGTCTTTGATGTGCGGGAAGCGGTCGTAGTACTTCCGGGTCACCGTCAGGGGATCATGGGGCGCCGTGAACGCGAGGTAGAGGAAGTAGGGCTGATCCGACGCCGCGTTGCGGGTGACGAATTCGACCCCGCGCCGGCCGAAGTACTCGGTCAGGTACTCCTGGTGGTTGTCGACCACCTTCCGCTCGGGCCCCTCGACGATCTGGGTGTACTGGTTGCGGCGCGCGGCGTTGCCGCCTTCGCCCTCGCGGCGCGGGTTCACGAAGTTGACCACCTCGGGCCGGCGGATGTCGATGTAGCTGGTCGCCCCGCTCAGCAGGCCGACGAACTCGTCGTAGCCGCGGTTGGTCGGGTAGAACTGGGCCTGGGCGCCCAGGTGCCATTTCCCGATCAGCCCGGTGCGGTAGCCGTTGGACTTCAGCCCGCTGCCCAGCGTGATCTCGTTGACGTCGAGGCCCAGGCCCTCCTGCGCGTCGCGCGACGCGGGCCCGTTGTTGAACTCGAAGCCGAAGCGCTGCTGGTAGCGTCCGGTCTGCGTGCCGGCGCGCGAGGGGCTGCAGACGGGGGCGGTCGAGTAGCCGTCGGTGAACTTCACGCCCTCGTTGCCGATCCGGTCGATGTTGGGGGTGCTGATCCGCCGGATGCCGTAGGCCGAGATGTCGGCATAGCCCAGGTCGTCGGCCATGATGACGATCACGTTCGGCTGCTTCTGCGCCGCGCGCGGCTTGCCCAGCTGCCCGCCGCCGGCGCCCGTGCAGCCGGCCAGCGCCAGGGCCGCGCACAGGAGCGCCGCCAGGCCAGATCCCAATGTTCCGCGCATCTCGGCTCTCCGTCCGTCAGGCATGTCAGGTGCGGCGCTGCGCCAGCCGGCCGGCGCGCGCGGTGAACTTCGAGGGCTCCACGACACAGCGGAAACCCACATGCATCAGGGCGCTCTCAGGCGTCGCATGGGCCCGCGCCGTCGCCCGGAACCCCTGGCAGAAGGTGGGGTCGCAGAGGAACGAGCCGCCGCGCTGCACCCGTTCCCCGATGCCCCGGTCGGCCGGCTTCGCGGCGTCGTATGGCCGATACCAGGACGCGGTCCATTCCCAGACGTTGCCGGCCATGTCCGTGAGGCCCGAGGGCGCTTCCCCGAACGCGCCCACCGGCGCGGTGGTGCGGAAGCCGTCCTCGTTGCTGTTGTGCAGCGGGAAGGGGCCCTGCCACACGTTGGCCAGGTAGCGGCCGCCGCCCTTGAGCGAGTCCCCCAGCTTGAAGACGTGCCCTTCCGGCGTCTGGCCGAGGCGGGCGGCGCGCTCCCACTCGAACTCGGTGGGCAGGCGGGCGCCGTACGCCCGGCAGAAGGCGTCGGCGTCGCGCCAGCTGACCTGGGTGACCGGGTGGTCGTCGGCCGCCGCCGCTCCCGAGGGCCCTTCCGGACGACGCCAGTCGGCGCCTTCGACCTCGAGCCAGCCGCCGATGCGGGGATCGAAGACGCTGGCCGTGCCGTAGCGTTCGGCGTCGGTGCGGTAGCCGGTGTCCTGCACGAAGCGGCGGAACTGCGCGACGGTGACCGGGGTGCGGTCCATCAGCAGGGGCCGGGCCTCGTAGATGAACTGCGGGCGCTCGTCTGGCGGCGCCCGGTCGTCGCCGATCTGGACGCGTCCCCCGGGGATGGCGACGAGGACGGCCTGCCGGGGCTCTGCAGCGCGGGGCCCGCCGCGGCCTTCGCTCGCGGCCGCGGCCAGATAGAGCGAGCCGACCAGGAGTCCGCCGGCGCCTCCCAGGGCCACGAAGGCGAACTTGCCGAGGCGCAGGGCCATGACGCGACTCCAACACGAGCCGGAAAGGTGACCTACCGATCGGTAAGTGTCAAACGTCCGCGCGGGCGGCCGCCGGTCAGCGGCGCATCAGGCCGCCGAGCTGCATGGCGATGATCTGCTCGATGATCTCGTCCAGCGAAAGCTTGCCGTTCGGCTTGCGCCAGCGCGCCATCCACAGGATCGCGCCGATGATGCAGTGGGTGGCCACCGTGACGTCGAGGTCGGCCCGCGCCGCGCCGGAGTCCTTCAGTTCGGACAGCGTCCCGCGGATGAGCTCGAAGTACTCCCGCTTGCGCGCATTGATGATCCGCCGCTTCTTCGGCCCCAGGCCCCCGGGTTCGTCGGCCACGATCGTCACCGGGTTGCCGGACCGCGACGAGACCCGCCCGATGTTCGTGAGGTGGTTGCGGATGATCAGCCGCAGCCGGGCCTCTGGATCGGCCACCTCGCGCGCCGGGTGCACGACCTCATCGAAGAGCTCGTCCATCCCGAACGACATGATCGTGAACAGCAGGTCCTCCTTGCCCTTCACGAAGTGGTAGAGGCCGGCCTTGGTGATCTTCACCGCCTCGGCGATGTCGCTCATGGAGGTGGCGGCGTAGCCCTTTTCCACGAACAGCCGCGAGGCGTGGACGTAGATCTGGCGCGCCCTGTCGCCGGCGACGCGCGGGCCCTCGCGGCTGGCGACGACCAGGTCCGCGCCCTCGCCGGCCGGCGGCTTGCGGCCCTTGGCTTCCGCGCTGCGTTTCGCCGCCCCGGCGCCCGTGTCAGCCTTCGCCTTGCGGGAAGTGCGCGTCGCCGAGGTCAATCCAGCGTCTCCGGGCCATCTGAGGTCGCCGGCGCCGCGTCTGGCTGGCCGGGGCGGGCGTCGTCTGACGGGGCCTGCGTCGGCGGCATAGCACCGACGGAATCCATCTTCAAATTGTGCTCTCGGAGATTGCGCCGCGCCGCAGGCGGCGCCATGACTTGGCGCTGACCGATCGGTTAGTAGGTGAGCTGCGGCTATGCGGATGGCCTTTGCGAGGCGCGAGGTTCTGGCCGGCCTGGCGGCGGCGCCGGCGATGGGTTTCGCGCCGGCGGGGGCCGAGGTGCGCGAGACGATCGAGGGCCGGCCGACCCTCCGCAACATCCCCCGGAAGCCGGTCGGGCTGGTCTACCTCTTCCACGGGACGGGCGGCTCCGAGGCCTTCGCGACGCGCCGTCACACGCGTATCCTGACCGGCAAGCTCCTGGCGCGCGGCTACGGCGTCGCGGCCGCGCCGTCCGGGCGCCGCACGGCGCCGGTGCAGTGGGACCTCGGCAGCGTCGGGTCGGCGGAGAACGCCGACATCGCCTACATGCTGGCGCTCCACGAGACCCTGATCCGGCGCGGCGAGATCGAGCGGGCGACCCCGGTCTTCACCACGGGCATGTCGAACGGGGGCGGGTTCGCGAACGTCTTCGGCGTGGGCGCCCTGCGGGCGGGCCTGCCGGTGCGCGCCATCGCCGACTACATGGGCCCGATCCCGGCGGCCGCGCGGCCCCCGGCCGTCGCGGCGCGCGACTATCCGCCGATGTTCCTCGTCCTGGGCGAGAACGACGGCCTCGTCTCCGCTCAGACCGTGGGGGACGTGGCCCGAAGCCTCGCCGAGGCCGGCGCGACGGTCGAGCTTCACCAGCCGCGGGAGCAGGCGGTCTCGCCCGCGACCTTCGGCGTCATCGAAGGTCTCGGCGATGAGGCGCGGCGCGCGATCTTCCAGGGACTCGTGGACGCCGCCGTCCTGGATGCGGCCGGGCGCCGGCTCGTGTTCCGGGATCGCCCTGTGCTGGGCCGGCCCGAGATGGCCGAACTCGCCCGGATGATCCCGGCCGGCCCCCATTCGCGCGACGTGATGGACGAACTCCTGATCGCGTGGTCGGCGCATCAGATGCGCTCGGACTTCGCCGACGCCCAGCTGCGCTTCTTCGAGCGCCACCGGGGCCGGTGATCGGCGTCCCAACCGATCGGTCGGTAAGCTGGTTGTCGGATCGGCGAACCGGTGTAGAGTGAGGCTGCAGTGGCGGGGCCAACCGCCGGCGCCGGCCCTCGGGCCGGACGTCCAGACGCACGAGGGGGAAACCGTGGGATCATTCGCTGCAGACACCGTTCGCCCGGACACGCGCCGTTCCGGCGCCCTGACATGGCTCGCCTGCGCCTCGGTGGTCGCACTGGCCGGGGCGGGGGCGCCCGAGGCGGCGCGCGCGCAGACGGCCGGCGCCTCCGAAGCCGTCGACGTGGGCGAGGTCCTGGTCACCGCCCGCAAGCGCGAGGAGCGGCTGCGCGACGTCCCGGTGGCCGCGTCCGTCCTCGACGTCGAGGGCCTCGAGGCGCGGGGCGGCGTCAGCGACGTGCAGACGCTGCTCTCCACCGTGCCGGGCCTGCGCTACTTCAACACCAGCACGCCGGCGAACTCCGAGATCTCGCTGCGGGGCGCCGGCACCAGCCGCGGGACCTCGGCCGAAGCCGCCGTCGGGCTCTATCGCAACGGCGCCTACATCGGCGGCGGCGGCAATCTCGGCGGACGCAACTTCTCCACCGCCGACCTCTTCGACATCGGCCGGGTCGAGGTCCTCCGCGGCACCCAGGGGGCGCTCTACGGGCGGAACGCCGTCGGCGGCTCGATCAATGTGATCTCGGCCACGCCGACGCAGTCGTTCTCGGGCTTCGCCGACTTCAAGTACGGGTTCGAGAACAACCGCTCGCAGCTTCAGCTGGTGGTCAACGTGCCGCTGTCCGACAGCGTGGCGGTGCGCCTCGGCGCCTCGGGCGTGACCCAGGGCAAGGGCTTCTTCTACGCGCCGTTCACCGACCAGTACCACGACGACGAGGAGAGCTCGCTGCTCCGCGGCCAGATCCGCTACGACAAGGACGGCCTTGTCATCAACCTCCTGGCCGAGAACCAGATCGCGCGGATTCCCGGGCTCTTCTACACCTACGCGATCCAGCCGAACGCGGCGGCCGGCTATCCCCTCGGGCTCTTCGGCAAGAAGTACGAATCCGACTGGAACACGCCGCCGGGCGCCAAGCAGAACATCGCCACCATCAACCTCGCCGTGGCGTACGACCTGGGCTGGGCGTCGGTGGACTCCACCTCGATGTACAGGCGGCGCAAGTCGCTCTCGAACTTCGACAGCGACGCCACCAACCCGGTGGCCCTGGCCGCCCAGCGCGCCCGCGGCAACCAGCTGCTGCTGACCGACACGAACCAGGGCAACGAGAACCACAACCTCGCGGAGATCCTGTTCCAGGACATCCACCTGACGGGCGCGGAGGTGAACGGGTTCACCTGGCTGGCCGGCGCGGAGCTGCTGCAGATCAAGCAGAACCAGGCCAACTTCACCACGCGCACGCCCACGGCCGCCAACCGGTCGACGGGCAACTACACGCCCACCTTCGCCCGCATCCGCTCGTTCGGGGTGTACGGCTCGGTCGGCTACCAGGTCACGGAGCAGCTCAACCTCGAGGCCGAGGGCCGCTATTCGAAGGACAAGCGCGAGGTCCAGACCAACCGGTTCGACCGGCTGACGGGCGCGGTCGTGACCACCGGCGCGCGGCTGATCACCTCCGCACGCTCGTCCCCGGACTCGGCCATCTTCAACCTGACCGCGGGCTACAAGCCGACGCCGCTGTGGCTGGTCTACGGCAAGGTGGGCACGGGCGTCCGGGCCGGCGGCTTCAACACCGCGGCCGGCGACCCGCGGCAGCCGATCCCGATCCCGCCCGCATTCGGCGACGAGAAGTCGACGACCTACGAGCTGGGGGCCAAGGGCAACATCACGCCCAACATTTACGTCACCACCTCGGTGTACCGGACCGACATCAAGGACTTCCTGGTCCAGCAGGACAACGGCTGCCTGGCGACGAACCCCGTCTGCCCGGTGTCGTCCACGAGCTTCCTGATCAACGGCGGCAAGGCCGAGATCAACGGCGTCGAGGCCGATGTTGCGATGCGGTTCGACCTCTTCGGCGGCGGCCTTCGCATCAACGCCAACGCGGCCCGGCAGAAGGGCAAGGTCGTGGCCGGGCGGTTCAAGGGCGCCCGTACGCCCCAGACCCCCGTCTGGAACGGGTCGCTCAACCTCGACTACCGGCACGACCTGGTCGGCGGCTTCCGCGGTTTCACGAACGTGACCTATTCGTTCCAGAAGGGCGGCATCCAGGAGATCGAACAGTTCCCGAAGCTGCACGACAGCTACACGGTCGACGCCCGGATCGGCGTCGAGAACGGCTCGATCGAGGCGGCGCTCTACGCCACCAACGCCACCGACTACGACTACATCATCTTCGAGTCCGAGACCGTGCGGCGCTGGAACCAGCCCCGGCTGTTCGGCGCGCAGGTGCGCTACAAGTGGTGACCTGCTCCGGACGTGGCGTGACGTCGCCCGTCCGGGCTCACGCAGCCGGGCCGCGGAGGCCGGAGAGCAGGTTCCCGACGATCTGGTCCGAGATCTCGTCCAGCGAGAGCCGCCCGTTCGGCCGTCGCCAGCGGGCGACCCACATGATCGTGCCGATGATCGTGAACGCGGCCACGGTGGGATTCAGCTCGGGCCGCACGACGCCGCGCGCCTGAAGGGCCGTCAGCGTGTCGCGGATGAGGTCCATGTAGCGGCGCTTGCGCGCGTCGATCTCGCGCCGCCGCTCGGGGCTCAGCCCCTGGGGCTCGTCGATCACGATCGAGATCGGGTTGCGCAGGGCGCTGTCCGCGCCGACCACGTTGCGGATGTGCCGGCGGACGATGACTTCCAGGCGCGTCGCGGGATCGGCTTCGGCGAGCGCCGGCGCGATCACGTCGTGCTCCAGCTTGGCCATGCCGTGCAGCATGATCTCGTAGAGGAGATCCTCCTTGCTGGAGACGAAATGGTACAGCCCGGCCTTGGTGAGGCCCACGGCCACCGCGATATCGCTCATGGACGCGCCGGCGAACCCGCGCTCCAGGATCAGGGCCGACGCCTCCCGATAGATCTGGAGCCTGCGATCCATCGGCGGCGGGGTTCTTCCGAGCAAGCGGCGCCTGCCCGGGCCCGCGGCCCTACTTAGCGAGCCAACCGACCGGTCGGCAAGTACGGGTGCTCGTCCGCCGTGCAGGTCCGGCTGTCATCTTGCCAGAACGACGGTTTCGGCGGCGCCGACCTTGGGCCGCAGAGTCATGGTGAGCGACA
>NZ_JAEUMN010000009.1 GCF_016793225.1 Phenylobacterium sp. | reverse complement strand
CGACCGCTCCGGAAATCCAGGACCCTCGGCGGCTCACCGCGGGGCCAGGATCATGATCATCTGACGGCCCTCCATCCGGGGCTCGTACTCCACCTTGGCGACGGGCTCGAAGTCGGCCTTCACCTTCTGCAGGAGCTTCATTCCGAGTTCCGGGTGGGCCAGTTCGCGACCGCGGAAGCGCAGGGTGATCTTCACCTTGTCGCCTTCCTCGAAGAAGCGATGCATCGACCGCGACTTCACCTCGTAGTCGTGGATGTCGATGTTCGGACGGAGCTTGATCTCCTTGAGCTCCACCACCTTCTGCCGCTTCCGCGCCTCGTTCTTCTTCTTCTGCTCCTGGAACTTGAACTTGCCGTAGTCCAGGATCTTGCAGACGGGCGGGTCCGCGTTCGGCACGATCTCGACCAGGTCGAGACCCGCTTCCTCGGCGGCCTCGATGGCGGCGGAGGTGGGCATCACGCCCTGCTTCTCACCGTGCTGGTCGATGAGCAGGACGCGGGGAACGCGGATGTCTTCGTTCATGCGCGGCCCTTCCTTGACGGGCGGCGCTTGCATGGGGCGGCGAATAGGCAGTGCTCCGGATCTGTTGAATACGAAAAGACGCCGGTCCGCGCGGAGCGCTCCGGTCGTCCATGACAAGTATATGCCGCCAGGGCGGCTTTGGTTCAAGGCGTTGCGCGGGACGGGGCGAGGGAGTTCGCCGCCTGCGCCACTTGCGCCACAGGCAGATCCGCCAGGTTCTCGGCCCGGAGGACGGCCACCCGCCCGCGCGGCGCGGCCAGCGCCGGGTCCGAGGCCTTGGAGAAGAGCACGATCGTCGGCGCGCCGCCCGCCGCCGCCAGGTGCAGCGGGCCGGTGTCGTTGCCCACCGCCAGCGCCGCCTTCTGCCCCAGGAGGGCGACGGAGGCGAAGTCGGTCCTCCCGGTGAGATCCCTGGCGCGCGGCACGGTGCGCTGGATCTCGTGGGCCAGCGCGGTTTCCTGCGGTCCGCCCACGATGACGATGTCGAAGCCGCGCCCGTAGAGGATGCGCGCCAGCTCGGAGTACTTCTCGACGGGCCAGCGCTTGTCCATCCGCCGGGCCGAGCCGCCGGGCACGAAGATCACATAGGGCCGAGGCCGGTTGGCGCCGGCCACCGGCCGCTCCGGCGGCCGCGCCTTGGCGATCCAGGACAGGTCGGGCGGCGGGGCCGAGCCCGGCTCGGTGGGGGCGTCGGGCCAGATGCCGGCGTACATCAGCTGGTCCGCCTGCCGCTCCAGCGTGTGCATGCCGTTACGCAGCGGGTTCCGGTGCGGCAGCGAGCAGCCGAAGGCGATCCCGGACCAGGCGGGCGGGTTCGGCCGGAGGGCCTGGAAGATGCGGTTGGAGTGGGCCGAGGTCTGCAGGTCGTAGACCCGGTCGTAGCGCGCCGCCCTGATCCGCCTGCGCAGCGCCACCCACTCGGGGAAGCTCTCGGGCCGGCCGCCGGTGTCCACCGCGTTGAAGTAGGGGCAGATCCGGGCCAGGGCCTCATAGGGCGGGGTGGTCAGGAGGGTGATGTGGGCCTTGGCGTGCGCCTGGCGGATCACCTTCATGGCGGCCAGCGCCAGGACGAAGTCGCCGAGCGCCGACAGCTTGATGACGAGGATGCGTTCGACCTGGCGCGGCATCAGCGGCGGGCCTCAAGGACGCGTTCGTAGGCGGCCAGCGTCTGGGCGCACATGGCGTCCACGCTGTAGAGCTGCCGCGCCCGCCGGCGTCCGGCCTCGCCCATCTCCATGCGCTTGCCGGGCCCCACGTCGATCGCCCGGGACAGGGCCCTGGCCCAGGCCTCGGCGTCGTCCACCGGCGCGAGCCAGCCGGTCACGCCGTCGACGATGGTCTCGGTCACGCCCCCGTGGGCCGAGGCGATGACCGGGCGGCCCATGGCCTGCGGCTCGACGGCGGCGCGGCCGAAGCTCTCGGGCACGCTCGTGGGCAGGATCGCGAAGTCCGCCAGCAGGTAGGCGGCGGGCATGTCGGCGCAGTGACCGACGACGCGGACGGCGTCGCCCAGCCCGGCGGCCTCGATGGCGGCGTGCAGTTCCGCGGTGTAGTTGACGCGGCCCTGGTCGTCGCCGGCGAAGAGGATCAGGAAGTCCTTGCGGCCCGCCTCGGCCATCCGCCGCGCGGCCTCGATGATGGTGAGGTGCCCCTTGATCCGGGTGAGGCGGCCGGCGAGCAGGATGCGGGTCCGATGGTCGTTGGGCGCGACGCCCCACGCGCCGCGGAGCGCCTCGATCCGGTCGGCGGTGACGAAGGCGGGGTCGAAGCGCGCGAAGTCCACCCCGCGCGGGATGGTCACGAGCCGGTCCGCGTCGACCGCGTGCTCGGCCAGGACGTGGTCGCGGGTGTAGTCCGAGTTGGCGATGACCAGGTCGCCGCGGGTCATGATGGCGTTGTACCACCGCTTCAGGGGCGACTGGGCCTTGTAGACCCCGTGGTAGGTGGCCACGAACGGCGTCCCCGTCGCCTTGGCCGCCCACAGGGCCGAGAACGCCGGCGCGCGGCTGCGGGCGTGGACGATCGAGACCTTCTCCTGACGGATCAGCGCCACCAGCCGCGCCGCGTTGCCCAGGATCGTCAGCGGGTTCTTGGTGTGCACCGGCATCTGCGCCAGACGGGCGCCGTCGGCCTGCAGGCGGGCGGCCATGCGGCCGCCGCGCGTGGCCACCAGCGCCGAGCCGCCCGCGCGGACGACGGCCTGGGCCACGTCGATGGTGCTCTGTTCCGCGCCGCCGGTCTCCAGCTCGGGGATCACCTGCAGCAGCGTGAAATCGGGGGGTAACGGCACGCCCTCTCTCTAAACTGAGTTGGGGGCGGCTGCTAAGAGGCGCGCATGAGCGAAACGAGCGGATTTCTCGCACGGCCCGACGGGGCCCGGCTGGCGTGGCGCAAGGTGGAGGGCGCGGCGCCCACGGTGGTGTGGCTGGGCGGCTTCAAGTCGGACATGGCCGGCACGAAGGCGCAGGCGCTCGCCGAGTGGGCGCAGGCGCGAGGCCGGGCCTACGTCCGCTTCGACTACTTCGGCCACGGAGAGTCGTCGGGCGACTTCAGCGAGGGCACGATCACCCGCTGGCGCGACGACGCCCTGGCCGTGCTGGACGACCTGACCGCCGGGCCGCTGGTGCTGGTGGGCTCGTCCATGGGCGGCTGGATGGCCTGTCTGGCCGCGATGGCCCGGCCGGAGCGGGTGCAGGCGATGGTGCTGATCGCGCCCGCGCCGGACTTCACCGAGACGCTGATGAAGCCCGAGATCCCGCCGGACGGCCTGGCGATGCTGGAGCGCGACGGCGTCTGGCTGCGGCCCAGCGAGTACGGCGACCCCTATCCGATCACCCAGGCCCTGCTCGAGGACGGCGCCCGCTGGTCGATCCTGGGCGGCGAGCCGGTCCCCATCGAGGTCCCTGTCCGCATCCTGCAGGGCGGCGCCGATCCGGACGTGCCGTGGGGCCACGCCCTGGAACTGGCGAACACGCTCAGGGGCGAGGACGTGGTCTTCACGCTGATCCGGGACGGCGACCACCGCCTGTCCCGCCCCCAGGACCTCGCCCGCCTGATCGCGGCGGTGGAAGAGCTGGTCAAATAGAGCGCATCCCGCGGGGGATCAGGCGTCCGCCCGCGAACGACGGGCCCGTTCTCCCCGGTTGGCTTGATCCAAGCCCACCGCGCAGTCTAGCCGCCGGCCGCGTGGCGCATTAAGTCGAAAGGACAATGGCGGAGCGACCGAGCGAGGCTTTCGAGCGGATCAGGCGCCGCCTCATCTGGCCCGGCGGCCTTTCCGCTCGCCTGCTGGTCCTGACCGTCGTGTTCGCCGCACTGGGCGGGGCCATGGCGATCCCGCCCGCCATGGCCGCCTACGAACAGCAGTGGCTGCTCGACCGGGTGCGCGCCGCCGAGCTGGCGTCGCTCGCGCCCGAGGTCGCTCCGGACCGCGTCGTGTCGGAACAGCTGAAGACCCAGCTGCTGGAGGGCGCGGGGGTTGAGATCGTGGCCGTCTCCATCGACGGGGCCCGCAGCCTCGTCTTCGCCGCCAACCGCCCCGCGCGCGCGCCCTATGTGGTGGACCTGCGCCCCCGCGCGGCCGGGCTGGCCCTGTTCGCGCCGTTCCAGACGCTGCTGGGCGAGGGCGGCCGCGTGCGCGTCGTCGCCGAGCCCCGCTTCCGCAAGGAGGCCGACTTCATCGAGTTCGTGGCCAGCGACACCGAGCTGAAGCGGGCGCTGGCCAGCTACCTCTGGCGGCTGGTTGCGATCGTGGCCGGCGTGTCGGCGCTGGCCGGGTTCGTGGTCTATCTCGCGCTGAACCTCTTCCTGGTCCGGCCCATGCAGCGGATCACCTTCGCGATGGAGCGCTTCCGCGCCGATCCCGAGGATCCGGCCGCCCACATCCAGCTCTCGGGCCGCCGCGACGAGATCGGCCGCGCGGAAGCCGAGCTGGACCGGATGCAGGCGGACCTGCGCGCGGCCCTGCAGTCCCGGGCGCGCCTGGCCGCCCTGGGCGAGGCGGTGGCCAAGATCAACCACGACCTGAAGAACATGCTGACCTCGGCCCAGCTCGCCTCGGAGCGGCTGGCCGCGTCCAAGGACCCGACGGTCAGCCAGGCCCTGCCGCGCCTGGAGCGCGCGCTGGACCGCGCGGTCAAGCTCGCCGCCGACGTCCTGGTCTACGGCAAGACCGAGGAGGCTGCGCCCGAGCCCCTGGTCGTGCGCCTGGCCCCCGCCCTGAAGGAGGCCGCGGCCGAGGCGCGACTGCCCGACTCCGGCGTGCGCCTCGTCTCGAAGGTCGCGGCGGCCGACCAGGTCACGGCCGACCCGGACCAGCTGCACCGCATCCTGGTGAACCTGCTGCGCAACGCCCGGCAGGCGATCGAGCACCAGGACGGCCGGGAGTCCCCGGGGCGCATCGAGGTGTCGCTGGAGACCGCGGGGGGATCCAGCCTCATCCGGGTTTCCGACAACGGTCCCGGCGTCCCCGAGCGCATCCGCGAGCGTCTGTTCCAGCCCTTCGCCGGCTCGGGCCGCCCCGATTCCACCGGCCTCGGGCTGGCGATCGCGCGCGAGCTTGCCCAGGGGCACGGCGGGGACCTGACGCTGTCGGTGACGGGACCCGAGGGCACGGTGTTCGAACTGCGGCTTCCCGACGCGCCGCGCCCGCGGCCCCGCCCGCGCCGGACGAAGGCCGCAGCCTAGAGCCTCACCCGTTCAGACGGAACCGTCTGAACGGGAAGATGAGGCTCTAGATCAATAGTCTGAGCGCGTTCGGGTCCGAAAACCGGTCCCCACTTTTCGGAACGCGCTCTAGCCGCCGCGCTTCCGCATCCAGCCGCCTGCTACGGCGCGCGCGCCACGCCCTCCCGCCGGGGGTCGGCGCCGCCGCGCAGGCCCTGCGGGGTCACCTCGACGCCGTGCAGGCCCGACCCCTCGGCGCCGAAGCCCGAGGTCAGCTTGACGCCCTTGGCCTCGAGCCCCGCGCGCAGCTCGGGCGAGAACTTCTCGACCTCGGCGGCGTAGAAGCTGCCGCCCGCGATGAGGTTCGGAAGCGCGATCGCGTCGGCCATCGGCATCTTCCAGTCCAGCACGCCCACCAACGCCTTCAGCGTGTAGGCCAGGATCGAGGGGCCGCCCGGCGAGCCCACGGCGGCGACGAAGCGGCCCTCGCGGTCCAGCACGATGGCCGGCGACATCGATGAGCGCGGCCGCTTGCCGGGCGCCACCGCGTTCGCCGCCGGGGCGCCGTCGCGGTCGGTCGGGGAGAACGAGAAGTCGGTGAGCTGGTTGTTGAGGAAGAAGCCGCCCACCATCCGGCCCGATCCGAAGACGCTTTCCACGGTCGTCGTGATCGAGGCCACGTTGCCCCACCGGTCCACCACGACGAAGTGGCTCGTCCCCGAGACCTCCCGGGTGGCGTCCGGAGCGCGCGGGCCCGCGCCGCGGGGCTTGCCGGGCGCCACGGTCGCCGCCGCCACCGGCCCGATCAGCTTCGCCCGCTCGGCCACGTAGGCGCGGTCCAGCAGGCCTTCGGTGGGCACCTCCACGAAGTCGGGATCGCCCACGTAGCGGTCGCGGTCGGCGTACATCAGCCGGCTCGCCTGGCTGAACAGGTACCAGCCCTCCACCGTGTTCGGGTGCCGGGCGATGTCGGTGTTCTCGAGGATGCCCAGCGCCTCCAGGACCCCCGGCCCGCCCGCCGGGGCCGGCGGCAGGCAGACGACGTAGACGCGGTACGGACGGCACAACGCGGGGGAAGCCTTGGGCCTGTAGGCCTTCAGGTCGGCCAGGCTCAGCGCGCCGGGCATGGCGCCCTCGCGGACCTTGGCCACGATGGCCTCGGCGATCTCGCCCTCCAGCAGGGCCTTCGAGCCTTCCTTAGCGATCTTGCGCACGGTGGCGGCGTAGGCCGGGTTCCGCAGGATGTCGCCGGCCTGGATCTTCGTCCCGTCGGCCTTGGTGAAGTACTTCAGCGCATCGGGCGGGGCGGCCTGCGGCGCGCGGCTCGAGGCGGCGGCGGCCATCCGGTTCGGCACGGGGAAGCCCTGGTCGGCCAGGCGCTCGGCCTCGCCGAACAGATCCTTCCAGGCCAGCTTGCCGTGCGCCTTTTGGGCCATCTCGAGCATGGCGACCGCCCCGGGGGCGCCCGTCGACCGGCCCGAGACGATCGCGGCGCCCTTGTTCAGGGGCTGGCCGTTCTCGCCGTAGAACAGGGTGGGCGTCGCCGCGGCGGGCGCCGTCTCGCGGCCGTTGTAGGCGGTGACCGCCTTCGTGCGGGCGTCGTAGTAGACGAGGAAGGCGCCGCCCCCCAGGCCCGAGCTCTGCGGCTCCACGAGGCCCAGGACGGCCTGCACGGCCACCGCGGCGTCGGCCGCCGTGCCGCCGGCCCGCAGCACCTTCAGCCCCGCCTCGACCGCCATCGGATTGGCGGCGGCGACCATGGCCTTCGCGCCGGCGGGCGCCGCGGCCGGCTTCGGCGGCTGGGCGGTGGAGGCGTGCGGCAGGGCGCAGGCGGACAGGAGCGCGGCGAGCACGAGCGTCAGGAACAACGGCTTCACGGGACGGGCAGGCTCCTCGGGCGCTTCGCGCGCGTGGTCGGCGGGAGACGCCACAAATCACGAGCCCAGGCCGGCGTCCATCCCGGCGGCCGATCGCCGGCCGCTCCCGCGTGGACAAGGCGCCGCGCCTCGTGCGAGGTCGGCGCATGGTCGGAACAGGGGCGGGGCCGGGCCCGCGCAACCTCATCACGGACGTGGCGGGCCTGCGGGTGGGGCAGGCCGAGGATCTCGCCGTGCGCACCGGCGTCACGGTCATCCTGCCGGACGCGCGCGCGGTCTGCGCCGCCGACGTCCGCGGCGGGGCGCCCGGGACGCGCGAGACCGACGCGCTCCAGCCCGAGAACCTGGTCGACGCCGTGGACGCGGTCGTCCTGTCCGGCGGCTCGGTCTACGGCCTCGCGGCGGCCGACGGCGTGACGACCTGGCTGGGCGCGCGTGGCCGGGGCTTCGGCCTGGTGGAGGGCATCCCGAAGTCGCCCGTGGTTCCGGCCGCGATCCTGTTCGACGTGGCCAACGGCGGCGACAAGGGCTGGCGCGAGGCGCCGCCCTACCGCGACCTCGGCCGCCGCGCGGTCGAGTCGGCCGGCCCGGCGTTCGCCCTCGGCACGGCGGGCGCGGGGGCCGGGGCCATGGCCGGGACGCTGAAGGGCGGGATCGGGTCGGCCTCGGCGGTCACCGCAGACGGCTACACCGTAGGCGCCATCGTGGCGGTCAACAGTTGGGGCTCGGTGATCGCGCCGGGCGGCCGGACCTTCTGGGCCGCGCCGTTCGAGGTGGGGATGGAGTTCGGCGGCCTCGGCCCGGGCGGGCTCGCCGGGCCGCCCGACGCCTGGGGCCCGGCCAAGCGGCCCTCCGAACAGCGCAACACCACCATCGCCTGCGTCGCGGTCGACGCGGCGCTCACGCCCGCCCAGGCGAAGCGGCTCGCGGTGATGGCGCAGGACGGCCTGGCGCGCGCCATCCGGCCCGTCCACGCGCCGTTCGACGGCGACGTGGTCTTCGCGCTCTCCACCGCCGCGCGGCCGCTCGCGGAGCCCGCGCCCTACACGCTCGCCCGCCTGGGCGCCCTGGCCGCCGACGTGCTCGCGCGGGCCGTCGCGCGCGGGGTGTTTGAAGCCACGCCGTGGCCCGATGCGTACGTGTCCTGCTGGCGGGACCTTCCGGCCTAGGTGGCCCCCTGCTAGTTTCGCGTAACGGGTTGTTTCAGGAGAGTTCCCCCCATGCGTCCGGGTCTCAAGCTCGCCCTCGTCGCCGGCGTCGCCGCTATCGCGTCCACCGCCACGGCCCAGCAGAAGGTGACCGGCCCCGTGGCCGTCTACTGGATGAGCGCCCAGACCCAGACCGGGTTCGGGATGCCGGCCATGGGCGGCGGCGGCCAGCCTGACGCCGGCGCCATGATGCGGATGATGATGGGCGGAGGCGGCGGCGCCAACAAGTCGCTCACCCTGCAGCTCGGCTCCAGCCAGACCGCCGCCGCGCCGCAGGCCGAGCACCTGCCGCCCAGCGTGCTGCAGGCGGGACCCAGCCTGCCGCTGCTCACGCCGAAGACCGCGCCGACGCCGGTGGGCGAGCCGGGCCAGATCCCGCGCGAGTACCAGAAGCCGCGCGGCAAGATGCTGATCTTCTGGGGCTGCGGCGAGCGCGCCAGGCCGGGCCAGCCGGTGGTGATCGACTTCGCCCAGCTCGCCTCCAACCCCGCGGCCGCCGCCAATGCGTTCCGCGGCATCGACTTCCGCCCCATGCAGCCCCCGGCGCCCGGCCGCAACCGCACCTACGGCGAGTGGCCCAACGAGCGCACGCGCACCGCCGTGCCGTCCAACGGCTCGCTCGTGGGACCGCACACGATCCAGGGCAACTACAGCCCCGAGATCAGCTTCATGCTGAACGCCGAGCAGGACTTCCTGGGCCCGCTCAACCTCAACACCAACGCCCGCAACGCCGCCGGCGGCGTCGACCTGGGCTGGAACCTGGTGGGCAACGCCCAGGCCTATCTCGCCACGGCGGTGGGCGGCGGACGCGACACCGTCGTGATGTGGACCTCGTCCGAGACCCAGGCCGCGGGCTTCCAGATGCCCGACTACCTCTCGGGCGGCGAGATCACCCGCCTGGTGGCCAACAAGACCCTGATGGGGCCCGCCACCCGAACCTGCAAGGTGCCCAAGGAGGTGCTCGACGCCATGCCCGAGGGCGCGGGCCTCGTGCAGCTCGTGGCCTACGGCGGCGAGGCGAACTTCGTCCACCCGCCCCGGCCGGCGGACCCCAAGGTGACGTGGAACCAGCAGTGGGCCGTGAAGGTGCGCTACCGCTCGGCCACCGGCGGCATGCTGGGCATGGCCATGCCGCAGATGCCCGGCGGCCGCGCGGCGAACTACCCCGGCGCGCCGTCCGGCCAGCAGCCCCCGGCCCAGCCGCCCAAGCCGCCGTCCGCCGGCGACATCCTGCGCAAGGGCATCCTGGGCGGCCTGCCGATCCCGCGGCCTTGAGGGCGCGGAAAAACCGCGCGGAGGGGGCTTGCGCTCCCTCCGCCCTCCCACTAGGTTCCGCGCCCTCGCCGAAAGGCCAGACGCGCCCGTAGCTCAGCTGGATAGAGCATCAGACTACGAATCTGAGGGTCGGACGTTCGAATCGTTCCGGGCGCGCCAATTTTCCCAATAAATTCAGAATACTACCGCCGGGGCCTGGAGCCCGGGAGGCATGGGATCTACCCTGGGGTCACACTGGGGTCGCAAGTAAAGCAAGCCACCCAGGCCTCTGCATCGTGTTTCAGCGATGTCCTCGGGATGCGGAAGTGGGCTCACGGTGAGTCGCTGGCTCTCCGCAGCCTGATCGGATGTGCATAGGTCCCGGGCCTTTTGCGACACATGCCTGGGGATATGCATAGGAAGCGGCGACTTTCTGGATGCATCCACAGGGCATGTCGGAAACACCC